>DBBB01000055.1 GCA_002291985.1 Firmicutes bacterium UBA995 | reverse complement strand
GCGCGGCAAGACGGTCGAACTCGTGCAATACCCCGGGGCGGAGGCGGACGTGGCCGTCGCCGCCGCCTCGGTGGTCGCCCGCGATGAGTTCCTCCGGCGATTGGCCGCACTGGGCGAGGGAATCGGGCTGACCCTGCCCAAGGGAGCAGGCCCTCCCGTGGAAGAAGCTGCGGTGGCGGTAGTCAGAAGCCACGGGCGGGAAGTACTGCGGCGGGTGGCAAAGCTACACTTCCGCACTACCGCCCGCATCCTGGCCCGGGCCGGCCGGTCCTGGTAGGCGCCCTTGACAGGCGCCACCTACAGGCGTCCTGCCTGTCGTGGACGGGCGGATAATGGCCCTGGCAACCGTGTTCTTGCCGGTCGGCTCTCTGCTGCCAGGAGAGCCGGACGAACTCACTCTATCCAGCACAGTATCCGCCCACAGCTTTCGCACTTGACGGGCAGACCCTGTCGGGCCTTGCTCACGAGCATGGGAGGCACCGTCACCCGGCAGCCGCCGCAGATGCCCTTGATCAGGGTCGTGGCGGCCACGCCTCCGCGCCGGACCCGGATCCGTTCGTATTCGGCCAGTAAGGCGGGCTCGATAGTGGCGGCCAGGGTTTGCCGCCGCGCGGGCAGTGATGCCAGCGCCGCCTCAATCTCGGTCTTGCGGGCGCCGTGCTCGCGCTCCCGGTCCGCGAGGGCAACCCGGGCGGCCGCCAGTTCCCTTTCTTCTGCTTCGATGGCGGGTTTGAGGGACTCGAGTTCCTCCATGGCCGCCAGGGCGCCATCGTCCACCGTGGATAGTTCTTGCTTCATCTGCTCCGACTTCAGGCGCATCTGCTCGAGTTCTTTGGGGTTTGCAATCTTGCCGTCGTAAAGTCGCCGCTCGAGTTCGCCGTACTTGCGCTTGAGTTCGGCGGCTTCTTTTTCGGCCCAGGCGACCTCACGGGTCAGCCGGGCCTGGCGGTCGTGCAGGGCTTGCACCGACTCCTCGCGCAATTTGGCCCTTTCTCTTGCCTCCACGAGGTCTCGGGCCTGTTCGATTTCGAGCCGCTCCCCTTCTTTTGCCATCAACTCGGAATCCGCTGCCTGCAGCTCGAGCAGTTGCCGCAGTTGGTCGTGCTCCGTCAACGCCTCACCTCCCCGCCAGCCACCAGAGTTTCGGCGGGGAGATGGCCTCGACCTGCAGTCGATCGCCGATGGCCGCGCGCAGCCAGGCGACAACCGCGGGGGCGAATCCCGCCTCGGTGGCTTCGGCGCCGGGATCCGCGAGGGATAGTCCTCGCGCCACGGCCGCCCGTGCCACATCGTCGGGAATGTCTCCGGTCACCAGCATGTCTGCTCCGGCCGCGACCGCATCCTCCCAGTAGCCACTCCCCGCGCCCGGTACCAGGGCCACCCGGGATATAGTGGACCGTGCTCCCGCTACCCGGACGGCCGTCCCCAGGCGGCGCGCAATTTCCCCCGCCACCTGCTCGAGCGGGCCTGACTCGCGCACAAGTCCAATGCGGCCGGGACGATCGCCCCTCACCCCCGGATGAACCAGCGGATACAGATCATAGGCCACCTCCTCGTACGGGTGGGCCTTGAGGAGCGCATCCACTACCCGCTCCGCCCGGTCCTCGGGGAGGACGGTCTCCAGCCGGAACTCCTCGACTCGTTCGAGAGCGCCTACCTTTCCGGCGAAGGGGCCGGCGCCCTCCAGGGGCAAAAAGGTGCCGGTACCCGCAACCTGGAAGGTGCAATGGCTGTAGCGTCCGATGTGGCCGGCCCCCGCTCCGGCGAGGGCTTCCCGGATGCGCTGCTCATGGCCCTGGGGCACGAAAACCACCAGCTTCAGGTGCCGGCGGGGGGATCCCGGCCCGAAGGGCCTGACCTCATCCAGCGCGAGCATCTCCGCCAGCCGGTCCGCCAAGCCGCCGGCGACCCGGGCATACTCGGCCGGCACCAGGTAAAGCGCGATCCCCCGCCGGAGGAGTAAGGCCAGCATCCTCCGGCCGGGGCCGCCCGCCTGTCCGCCGGCGGCAGGACTTCGCCAGCCCGGCGGTGCTCGATAGCTTACCAGCAAGCAGCCATCGCCCACCCGGTCCAGCGCCCCCTCGTCCACGTCGCGGGCCACGACCACCTGATGGATGTCGTCCCCCGGCTCACCCACCACCAGTCCCGTCGCGTTCCCGGGGACGGTGGCCGTCCCTTCAACGAGTCGGTCCAGGTGAACAACGACCTCTCCAGTCTTCATCACCGTTCAACCTCCTGAGCAGCCCCTCGAGGATCTCGACCTCGGCGGCCGCCGTCAGCGAAGCCGCCTTGCCCCGCTCGTCGCGGGCAACGGCCGCCATGGCGGCCACTTGTTGCCGACGGCCGGCCAGTTGGCGCAGGCGGCGGGCGAGCAACGGATGACCTCTGGCCAGCAGCAGGGGACCGATGTCCAGCAACAAGCCCAGGGGCAAGCGGCCGGCGGGAGTGAGCTGGAAGGGCTCGATGGGCGGGTAGCACGCGACCGGCTCTCCGGGCCGGTCGGGCACGGCCACCAGCAAGTCATATAGCCGCCTGCCTTCAGCGACCACCTCCTCTTCCACGACGAAGAAGTGGTGGTCGAGCAGCCAGGCGCGCAGGCGGGACGCCCGCGTCATGGGTTGCAGGATGAAGCGCGGGGCCTTGCCCCGGGCGCCGGCCAAAGTCTCGACCATCGTGTCGCCACCCAGGCCGGCGATGATTGCCACGTCCACCTCACCCGGGGCCACCGGCTCGAGCCCATAGCCCTGCCGGAGTTCTGCCCGAACGCCACAGCGCAGGGCAAGACAATGCCTCGCCCGGTCCGCCGGGCCGGGGGCGCATTCGATGGCGATGACGCGGGAGCAGCGGCCGGCGGCCAACAGGTACGCGGCCAGGAGGCCGTGGTCGGTACCCACATCGGCCACGACTTTACCGCTGACCCGGGACGCCACCGCCTGCAGTCTGGGGGACAGTCGCATGTGCTTCCCTCGCCCGCCGGGCTTTCTCCGGCCGAACTGCCATTCCCTTGTCGTCATGTTCTGCCGCGAGGGAGACAAGGCCATTCCCCTCGAGGGAGGAAACCCTTTCCCGACGGCAAAGTAGAGACGGGGAGTGATGAACTTGGCTGCGACGCGCGATGGACAATCCGATCCCTTTGCCCAGGCTCGACGGCATCGATTGCAGGCCAGAGGTGAGGCGGCAGTGCGCCATCTCACCCGCAACGGCTTTTCCGCCCGGTTCCTGCCCACCCGGGAAGAAACGGTATCGGCGGTGCTCGACCTCGTCCCGGCCGGGGCGCGGGTAGGATTCGGGGGCAGCCTGACCTTGCGCGAACTCAATCTGCCTGCTATCTTGCAGGAGCGCGGTCACGAGCTGGTCAATCACTGGGTCGCCGGGATCTCGGGGGAAGATAATCTGCGGTTACGGCGGGAGCAGCTTTCCGTGGACGTCTTCTTGACCGGCACCAATGCCATCACCCTTCAAGGAGAGCTGGTCAACGTCGACGGCGTGGGCAATCGGGTAGGTGCGATGATGTTCGGTCCGGGGAAAGTCGTGGTGGTGGCCGGCGCCAACAAGATCGTGCGCGATGTCGCGGCGGCACGCGAACGCATCCGCGACCTGGCGGCGCCCATAAATGCCCGCCGGCTGGGAGTGCCCACGCCTTGTGCCGAATTGGGCTACTGCGTGGACTGCGATCGGCCGGAACGCATCTGCCGCGTGACGACCATCCTGGAGCGACGCCCGGTGCTGACGGCGATGGAAGTGCTGATCGCAGGTGAAGAGCTGGGGCTGTAACCTTCGGCGCAGGAACAGGTTTGGAACCCGTCCCTGCGCTGTCGGTGCGAGAGCATCCGATGCCGGCGGAAAGGTGCCCAAGCATCGCTGCCCGGACGCTCGTCGGGTGTGTCAGCCTGCTTTTGCTTTCTTCACCGCCTCGGTCAGCACGGGCAACACCTGGAAGAGATCACCCACCACGCCATAGGTGCAGACCTTGAAGATGGGCGCGTCGGGATCCCTGTTGACGGCCACGATTACGTCCGAGGAACTCATCCCCGCGAGGTGCTGGATGGCGCCGGATATGCCGCAGGCCACGTATACCTTGGGTGAGACGGTCTTGCCCGTCTGCCCCACCTGGTGCGAGTAAGGTATCCAGCCCGAGTCCACCGCCGCCCGCGAGGCGCCGACGGCCGCCCCGAGGGCGCGCGCCAGGTCGGCCACATACTGGAAGTTCTTGGGGTCGGCCAGGCCACGGCCGCCGGAGACGATGATGTCCGCATCCTCCAGGTTGACGGTTTCGATGTCCTCCTTGACGAACTCCACCACCCGCGTGCGTATGGTCATCCGCGATGGGTCAACGGGATGGCGGATCAACTCGCCCTTCCTCCCGAGCTGCGGCTCGGCCTTCTTCATGACCCGCGGCCGCACGCTGGCCATCTGGGGCCTGGTGTGCCGGCAGTGAATGGTCGCCATGATGTTGCCGCCGAAGGCGGGGCGGGTCTGGACGAGCAGGCGCTCATCCTTCAGGATGTCGAGTCCCGTGCAGTCGGCCGTCAGGCCGGTACGAAGACGGGCCGCGATCCTCGGGGCAAGGGAACGTCCGGTGGAAGTGGCGCCGAACAGGCATACCTCGGGCCGGTACTTGCGGACCAACTCCTCGAAAACATGGGTGTAAGGGTCGTCGCGGAAGTCCTTCAGCACGGGATGATCGGCCAGGTACACAAGGTCGGCCCCATACTCGTACAGCGGTTCGACTACCAGGCCTTCGCCCATGGCAACCACCGCCAGGGGGTCGCCCAGCGCGTCGGCCAGCTTGCGGCCTTCTCCCAGCAGCTCGTAGGTGACCGTCGAGAAAGCTCCGTCTCGCTGCTCACCAAAAACCCATACGCCGCGGGCGCCGGCCGTCGTCGCAGGTTCCCGGGAGTCCTTTTCCAGGACGATGGCGTTGAAGGCACATTCGGTCACGCAGGCGCCACAAAGGTTACAGCTATCGAGATCAATGACGGCAATGCCGTCCTCCATGCGGATGCAGCCGAAGGGGCAGGCGGGAATGCAGGCCCCGCACCCCACGCAATCTTCCCCGATCACCCGGATCGTTGCCATCGCCTTTCCCTCCTAGAGGACGCCCGCCGTAAGTAGTCTTTGTACCAGCGCCGCTACCTGTTCTTGCAGTTCGCCTTGCAGGATCTCACCGGTCGCGCGGGTCTCGGGTGTGAACACCCGGACGACTTCCGTCGGCGACCCGGTGAGGCCGATGCATTGCGGATCGACATCGAGATCCTGCGAAGTCCAGACGGGAATCTCCTGTCGCCTGGCGCGCATCAGCCCCTTCATCGAGGGCAGGCGCGGCTCATTGATCTCCTTGACCACGGTGATCAGGCAAGGCAGGCTGGTCTCGACGACTTCATAGCCCCCTTCTACCATCCGCTCAATGCGGATGTAGCCGGGCTGCAGTTCGGATATCTTGCGCACGTACGTCAGGTGCGGGATATCGAGATGCTCGGCCACCCCCGGTCCCACCTGGGCGGTATCGCCGTCGATGGCTTGTTTGCCACAGAGGATGAGGTCGACTCCCCCGAGCTTCTCGATCGCCTTGGCCAGGGTGTAGGATGTGGCCAGGGTATCCGAGCCGGCGAAGGCCCGGTCGGAGATGAGCACCGCGTCGTCCGCGCCCATGGCCACGGCCTCCTTCAGGGCCTCCTTGACCTGAGGAGGCCCCATGCTCAGGATGGTCACCTTGCCCGCGTGGCGCTCGCGGATGCGAATCCCTTCTTCAATGGCGTAGACATCGAAGGGATTGATGATGCTCGGGACTCCCTCGCGCACCAGGGTCTTGGTTTCCGGGTCGATCTTGACCTCGGTGGTGTCCGGCACCTGTTTCATGCAAACGACCACACTGAACCCCGACACTATCCCGACCCCCCGTCAATCGCGTGATGACACGACATCTCCTCTACCGCCGTTGTGCCCTCCGGTACTTTCAACGGCAACCCGACGACTCCTCCCCGGGCAGCCTCATCTAGCAGCGTTTGACTGAAAGGTCGGAATATACTTGCGGCATCCTCGACCCTGGGGGCGAGCATGGGGGACAAGGCAGGATGGCCTCGAACGGTGCCGAACTCCCTTCGACATGAGGCTACAACCGACCCGAGGGGAACTGGGCCTGCCGCGACCGGCCCTCCTGGTCTTGCTGGCCCTGCTGGCGTGGGCGGCAGGTTTTTCGTCCCGGGCGCTGGTCGGTCACGATCGCGCGCAGCACCCGGTCGCCCCCGAGGCAGTGCCGGTGCCCCTCAGTGGTTGCCTTCGCCGGACGGTCCCAGGAGTCCCACGACCCGTTCCAGGAACCGCAGGATGTCACGCACGTCGTCCCGCGCGATCTCGTAGACCCGCTCCGGGGTGACGCGCAGGTAGCCTACTCGCCCCTGGTGGTACCGGCGCGACGTGCGTTCACTTCTCCCTCAATCGGGGCCATTTCCTGTTCAGGCCGTAACCTCGCCCATGGCGGATCGTGCAGAGTGCCCTTGCCGTCCCGATGCCGCCGTCCGGCGACAAGTGATGCTGGTGATCACTTGTATTCAAACACCACATGAACTACAATGGAACCGAGGGGGGCACCACCGTGAACACGAGCCGGATCGGGCTGCGCCAGGCCAAGATCCTCCTGGGGCAGCTGGTCAAGGAAGTCCGGGCCGGTTACGAGATCGTCATCACCGACCGCGGCAGCCCGGTGGCCAAGCTGGTTCCTGTGGGCGAACTTCCGCTCGAAGTGCGCGTGCGCGAACTGGAGAAACGGGGGGTCATCGGCCCCCTCGCGGGGCGGCGCCTGCCCCCGCCCCTGCCGCTTGCCGGCAACACCGCCCAGCGCCTTCTCCAGGAGGATCGGGGGAGGTGAGGGGCGCATCGCCCCCCGTGATCTACTGGGACGCGTCGGCCGTTCTGTCAGCCCTCTTTCAGGATGAAAGGAGTTCCGACGCCCACGCGTACGCCGGCAGGGAAAGCGTGCACCTCATGTCCACGCTGGGGTTTGCCGAGATCCTCGCCGTCGTCTCCCGCCTCCGGCGGGAGAGACAGCTCGCCGACCTCCTCCTCGATGCGGCACTTGAGTCCCTCGACGCGGGGCCTTGGCGCATCCTGCGACTGGCGCCGTTGGAAGCAGAAATCAGGGGCCTCACGCACCGGTCAGCCTTGCGCGGGGCCGACCTCTGGCACCTCGCAGCGGTTCGCACCCTGGCCCACGACCTGCCTGAGGTCAGAATGCTAACCTTCGACCGCCGCCTCCACGCAGCAGCCTGCGCGGAAGGTGTCTCCTGCTAGTGACGCTCCGCAGCCACTCAAGTGGCGCGGCTTCTTGGGCTACGCATGCCGCCTGCCTGCCGGCAGGCAGGGAACACGATCGACGTGGAACTGCCGCGGCCCCGGCGTTTCCTCCGCCGGCAGATTGATTGACGACCTGAAGCACCGGATCATGGAGATCTATCGTTTTTATGCCACAGGAGAGGTCTTGGACTATGCCATCTGAGAGCGGGAGTGACGTACGTCCCGAAACCCGGCCGCAGCGAGGCGGCTTCCGTGGCCGGATCTACCTGGACATCGCCGAAACCATCGGTCATACGCCGCTGGTGCGGATCAACCGCGTCACGCAGGGCTGCGTGGGCACGGTGGTGGCGAAACTGGAGTCGTTCAACCCGCTGAACAGCGTCAAGGATCGCATAGGTTATGCGATGATCCGCGCAGCCGAGGGGGCAGGCCGGCTCCCGGCGGACACGGTCATCATCGAGCCAACCTCGGGGAACACGGGGATCGGGCTCGCGCTCGTCTGTGCCGCCCGCGGGTATCAACTGATCCTGACCATGCCTGAGACGATGTCCGTCGAACGCCGTAAACTACTGCAGATGCTGGGGGCGGAAGTCGTACTCACTTCCGCGTCAGAAGGCATGGCCGGCGCCGTAAGGAAAGCTGAAGAGCTACACCGCCAGATTGCCCCCAGCTTCATGCCCCAGCAGTTCGAGAATCCCGCCAACCCGGAGATTCACTCGCTGACCACCGCCGAGGAGATCTGGGAGGATACGGGAGGCGCGGTGGACATACTGGTGTCGGGGATCGGCACGGGCGGCACGGTGACGGGCGTATCTCGAGTGCTCAAGAAGCGCAGACCTGCTTTCAGGGCGATCGCGGTCGAACCGGAGGCTTCTCCCGTGCTGTCAGGCGGACAGGCGGGGTCGCACCGCATCCAGGGGATCGGCGCCGGCTTCGTGCCGGGTGTGCTCGATCGCCGGCTCCTCGATGAGGTCATCCAGGTCACCAACGAGGACGCTTTCGCCACCGCCCGCCGGGTCGCCCGGGAAGAGGGCATCTTGTGCGGGATATCGTCGGGCGCGGCCATGTGGGCGGCATTGCAGGTCGCAGCGCGGCCCGAAAGTGCGGGCAAGTTGATCGTGGTCATCTTCCCCGACTCCGGGGAGCGGTATCTCAGCACGCCGCTCAGCGATCCGTCGCCCGACGGGAACAACCCGCTCCCCGGGCAACCGATGAGAGACCGCCCCGAGGAAGGTGTCGTCCCCTGCAGCTTTCGTCGCAAACCGAGTACGCCTCCCGGGCGCTGATGGCCCTGGCCGGAACGGGAACGGGGACCGGCCCGGTGCAACTTGCCGACCTTGCGGCAACCCAGGAGATACCTCCCGACTACCTGGCGCAGCTGGTGGGCACGCTCAAGTCCGGCAGGCTCGTAACCACCCGGCGCGGCCCCGGAGGCGGCCTGGTGCTGACCCGCCCGGCCGGCGACGTCTCGCTGGCCGAGCAGGAAGACCTGCGGCCGGGCAGAATTGCATGGCTGGGTTGACTAGCGTTTCGAGCAACGGAGGTAGGCTCATGACGAAGCGGCTTGCACGAGGAGAAGTCCCGATCGAGGAGACCTGGAATCTCGATGACCTGTTCCCGTCCGTTGGCGCCTGGGAAGCAGAACTGGTAGCCGTCGAGGCGGCCATTTTCGGCGTGACCGCGTTCCGGGGCAAGTTGGCCGAAGGCCCCGGCGTGCTGCTGGCATGCTTGGAAGCGGCCGAAGCGCTGGAAGTCAGGCTGCTCCGGGTCGCGACCTACGCCCGTCTACAGTTCTCCGAGGATGGGACTTCCCCCGCGAACCAGGCGGCGGCAGCCCGCGTCGGCGCCCTGGGGGCCAAAGCGTCGGCGGACCTTTCCTTCGTAAACTCCGAGATACTGGAACTGCCCGACGGCATGGTGGCGCGCTATCTCGCCGGAGAGCCCAAGCTCGCCTCTTTCCGCCGGGTACTCGAAGACCTCCTCGACCTGAAACCCCATCGGTTGACTCCTGAAACGGAGAAGGCGATCGCCGCCCTGGGCGAAGTGCTATCCGCCCCCTATAACACTTACAGCCGGTCCAAGAGTGCCGACATGGAGTTCGATTCTTTCGCCGGGCCCGACGGGCGGCCGATCGCCAACTCCTTCGCTCTGTACGAGTCCCAGCACGAGCAAGCAGTCGAAGCTGATGTGCGCCGGCGGGCCTTCGAGTCGTTCGTCCGCGGCTTGAAGCGCTATCAGAACACGTTTGCCACCACCTTCTCCACCGAGGTCACGAAGAACGTGGTCCTCGCCCGCCTTCGTCGCTACGAGACGGCCACTCACATGCTGCTCCACCGCCAGCAGGTACCCATCGAGACTTACAACAGCATACTCGACACCATCCAGGAGGGACTGGCGCCGCACATGCGCCGCCTGGCCGGGCTCCGCAAGCGGGTGCTGGGCCTCGATAAGCTGTACTACTGCGACATCAAGGCCCCGCTGACTCCGGAAGACGGGGAGGCAATTGACTTCGAGAAAGCAGGCCAGATGATCCTGGAAGCCCTGGCCATCCTCGGCCCCGAGTACGGCCAGGTCATGCGCAGCGCCTTCAACAATCGCTGGATCGACCGGGCCGACAACATAGGCAAGTCAACCGGGGCGTTCTGCGCCTCCCCTTACGGTTCCCACTCGTACATCCTGATGACCTGGACGGGCACCATGCGCTGCGTATTCACCCTTGCCCATGAACTGGGCCACGCGGGCCATTTCATGACGGCCATGCGTAACCAGCGGGCAGCGAACATGCGTCCTTCCATGTTCTTCGTTGAAGGGCCCTCCACCATGAACGAGATCATCCTGGGCAATCACATCCTGGCCCGGTCCGACGACCGGCGGGTTCGCCGCCAGGTGATCCTGCAACTCCTCGGGACGTTTCACCATAACTTCGTGACCCATCTCCTGGAAGGGGAGCTGCAGCGGCGCATCTACGCCCTGGCCGAGAAGGGGATGCCCGTAACCGCCAAGCTGCTCAGCGAAACGAAGGGAGCCATCCTCAAGGCGTTCTGGGGGGACGCGGTGGAGGTCGATGAAGGCGCCCGCCTGACCTGGATGCGCCAGCCTCACTACTACATGGGGCTGTACCCCTACACCTATGCGGCGGGGCTAACGGCAGCCGTCGCCGTCAACCAGCGGATGCGCCAGGAGGGACCGCCGGCCGTCAACCGGTGGCTCCAGGCGCTGGAGGCCGGGGGGACGCTCAAGCCGATGGAACTCTTGCAACTCGCCGGCGTCGACATGACCGGCCCCGCGCCCATCCAGGCCGCGGTCGCTTACGTCGCTTCGCTGGTGGACCAGCTGGAGGCGAGCTTCTAGTCTGCAGGCGGGTCGGCAACCCGACGCACGGTGAGGATGAGCAGGACCACGCCGGCCCAGGCAAGCAGACCGCCCGCCAGCAGTGTCCAGAAGGAAATGGCCGGTCTCACCCGGCTCAACCCGAGGGCCAGGGCCGCCGCCGCCGCGGCGGTCCCCATGGCCGTGACGGCCGCAGCACGCAGCGGCCGGCCGGCCCCGGCCCGCGCTAACGGGGCGCCACCGTGGCGGGAGTGGGCTGGCGCCAGCTCCAGCCACCCCAGGTCCCACCCCACCAGCAGCAGTCCCATGGCGGCCAACCCGGCAGCGGTCGTCCCGACCACTGCAGCCATGCCGGCCAGTCCGGTCATGAGGTACATCCCGGCGGTGAAGCAGGCGGTCCGCCTCAGGGCCAGACCGGCCAGCCAGGCGAGAGGGGCGGCCAGAAACAGCGGCCACCACGGCTTCGCTGCCGGACCCAGGCTGGCCCAGACCAGGAGGCAACTGCCGAGACACGCCAGCGCGCTCAGCGCCACGGCACCCGCCGCCAGTCGGCCCGTACCTGGGGGGCGAGAGGATGGCGCGTGTTCCAGGCCAGCGGCCGCACGCCGGCCAGCCTGAGCCGCCGCACCATGGCCCTGCGCTCGAGGGCCAGCAGCCGCGAGGCCAGGGCCAACTCGGGGCGCTCCCCACCGCTACGCCGGGGTGGCGGCTCAAGGAGCAGGACCATCACCTGGTAGCCGCAGGCAGCCAGCCTGCCCAGGTCCTCTTCGTCCCCCGGTACCAGGGGGGAGACCAGCGCTACCTGCGACCCCGGCCGGAGGAACCTCGCCGGCAGGCGCCCCAGCCGGTCGAACACCGCCGAGGTGCCTAGCCGGGCCCGGGCCAGTTCGTGCCGCAGGCGGAGTGCATGGCGGCGGCCGTAGCCCGGGAACACCCGGTCCAGGTAGGTGCCATACAACAGCAGTCCCACGCGGTGGCCCGCGAAGAGGAAGGCATCGCACAGGCTGGCGGCAGCCCGAGCCGCGTCGTCCAGGAGATCCAGAGCGCTCTCCGCCGGGTAGGCATGCCGGCGAACGTCCAGTACGACCGCCACGTCGGCCGCCCGCTCTTCCTCGAACTCGACAATGGCCAGCTTGCCCCACCGGGCCATCGCCTTCCAGTGGATGCGGCGGATGGGGTCACCGGGCTGGTACTGGCGGGTGCCAAACCACTCGGTGCCGGAACCGCCGCGACGGGCGCGGGCGGTTCCCGGAACCACCAGCGTCCGGCGGGGATGGATGGCGATGCCCGGAACCGGCTTGCTTCGAGGCAGAACGGTCAGCGTGGCCGGACAGGCGACCTCGCCCTGCCACGTCAGGTAACCCAGCAGGTCCCGCACCACGACGTGGACGGCCGGCATCCGGTAGCGGCCGCGCCTGACCCGCACGGCGTAGCGCAGGTCCAGCTTCGCCCTGGACGGCAGCGGGGCGGTGAGGGATGTCTCGCCCTCTTCCAGCAGGAGCCCCGAAGGCGGAGCATCGTCCAGTGCCACCACCTCCAGGCCGGGACCCAGGTTCTCCACCTCCACTTGGACCTCCAGCCTGTCTCCCTCCAGCAGCGTCGCCGCAGACAGGCGCCGGCTGGCCCGCAGGAGGGGATCCCCTTGCGGCTGCGCAAGGTATAGCCCGATGGCCAGGTGGGCCACCAGCATCACGGCCAGCAGCACCAGCCCGGACTGCAAAAACCCGAACCCGGCCGCCAACAGCAGAAGGACGAGGGTGAACTCGGTCCGGGTCTTTGCCGCCGTCATGCTATCCAGCCGGCCCCGGGCCTGTCCTGGGCACCGGCGTTTGCTCCAGGATCTCCGCCATGACGTCCTCGGTGCGCACCTCCCGGGTCCACAGGTCGGGTGAAAGGATCAGGCGGTGGGCCAGGGCGGGGATGGCCGCGGCCTTGACGTCGTCGGGGATGATGAAGTCGCGGCCGGCCAAGGCGGCGCGGGCACGGGTCACCCGGAGCAGCGATAGCGTGCCCCGGGGGCTCGCTCCCAGCGCCAACGCCCCGTGACGCCGCGTGCGGGCCACGAGGTCGGTCATGTACTGGAGCAGGGCGGGATCCGCGAACACGCCCTCGACGGCGTCCCGCATCGCCAGCACCACCCCCGCATCCACGACCGGTTCCAGCCGCACCTCGTCGGTGCGCCGCTGCACCCTGCGGCCCAGGATCTCCACCTCCTGGGCGACATCGGGGTACCCGAGGCGCAGCCGCGCCATGAACCGGTCAAGTTGGGCCTCGGGCAGGGGAAAGGTTCCCTCGTACTCGATGGGGTTCTGGGTGGCAAGCACGACGAAGGGCTGCGGCAGGGGGTAGGTCTCCCCCTCCAGCGTGGCCTGCCCCTCCTGCATCGCCTCCAGCAGCGCCGATTGGGTCTTGGGGGTGGCGCGGTTGATCTCGTCGGCCAGCACGACCTGGGCGAACAGCGGCCCCGGCCGGAAGGTGAGATTGCCGAAGGCCGCTTCCCGCTGGAATACCTGGCCGCCCACGATGTCCGCCGGCAACAGGTCGGGCGTGAACTGGATCCGCTTGAAGCTGAGCCCCAGCACCCGGGCAAGGCTCCGGGCGGCCAGGGTCTTGGCGACGCCCGGGTAGTCCTCCAGGAGCACGTGGCCGCCGGCCAGCACCGCCGCCAGCATCATGTCCAGCACGGGCCGCTTGCCCACGATGGCCCGCTCCACCTCGGTGATGATGTCCGCGCCTCGTACCGCAACCTCCTGGCAGTTCATCCCCGTCTCCCCTCCGCGCGAGTCTCCAGTTCGGTCAACGCCTGCGCCAGCCTCGACCGGTAGCCTCCGGGAGGCACGCCGGGACAGGCTCGCAGCACGACCGGAAGTGCTGGAGTCTCCGGCCGCCCGTCATCGGGTACTCCTCCGCGATCCGCCATGAAGGCCTCGTGCAGGGGCGCCCCGAGGACGGTGGCGACCGGCAGCAGCCGGGCTGCCAGATCGCTCCGCGCCGTGGGAGAACTCTCGGCAGCCCGGATGACTTCGCCCAGCGCTTCCCGGGGCCCAGGGGAAGGATGAGAGGGTTGGGGTGGCGGCGGCCCGGTCCGCCCGAGACCCGCCAGGGCAAGGAATCCAGCACCGGCGCCTGCCGCCGCGGCCACACTCCACACCACGGCCCGGGGAAGTGCGTCGAGCCGGGCAAGTAACCGCATGACCGGGTCGACGATGGCGGCCGCCGGTAGCACCCTTATCCCTGACACAAGCCCGAGGCACATGCCAATCGCGCTCAGCGCGACAACCAGCCCGACCAGCCTACGGTTCCCCATAGGTCTCCTCCAGGGCGGCCAGGGCAGCCAGGGCCTCCGCGCGCCGCGGCTCGTCTGCGCGGGCACCGTATCGCACCTCCTCGAACAGGCCGGTGAGCCGGCGGATGGCGGCATGCCGGAACCCCATGCCCGCAAGCGCCTCGCAGAACTCCCGCGGGGTCAGCGATCGGGCGATGGCCACCCGGCTTCGCGCGGAGAGCATCCGGGCCATCCGCGTCCAGCACAGCGCTACCGTCCCGGGTACGGCGGATTCCCGGCAGGGAACGGTCGGCGCGTCATCGGCCGCCGGCGGGGGCCCTGCTCCTTCTTGCGCGGAGGCAGCCCCACGCCGCCGGCCGGACAGCCGCCAGGCCCACCAGGCAAGTACGGCGGCGAGGCTCAGAGCCGCCAGCGAGGTTGCCCACGCTGGAGGTTGGAGGAGACCGACCGGCGCCGCTTCCCGGGGCGCCGCGGAGAGAGAGGGGGATTCGGCAGTCGGATCGCCCGGCAACGCCACCGCGTTCCCGGGGAAAGTTAGCCAGGACAGCACCGCAAGCACGATGGCAACCAGGCCCAACCCGGCCGCCACCCGGAGGAAGACCTCCCGGCGGCCTTCCCTCGTCACAAGACCGACTGCCGCACCGGCCAGTGCGAAGAGGAAGAGGGCCTGAAGCCACGGTGGCAGCCAGGTCGGTCCCGCAGTGGTCGCGATCCCTCCAGGGGCCGGAGCTGCCACGCGCGGGGACGGGCTGCCCGGGAACTCGACCCCGTGCAGGGCGCCGGCCAACAACCCCAGGACGACGGCCAGTCCCAGTCCGATCCCCAGGATCTCGCGGCCGGAACGCATGGCCGGCGTCCACCCCCGTCCCGCGCTGAAGTGATTCGACTGTGCCAAGGCGCCCCCTCTCCCGCATCTCGCCCGGCTTCATTCGGTACGCCGTCCTCAAGTCCTGCCGGGCGTGCGGGTTGGCGTCGAAGGGCACCTCGAAGTCGTACATGAACGCTAGCACTGTGGGGCGGTGCTGCTCCAATCGGTCGGAAAGGCAGCCGGGCAATCAGGGGTTGCAGCGAGGGCACGAGTCGGGCGGGGCAGTTTGCCGGGACACCGGCTCTTCCCGGGTGAAGCTGCACTTCGGGCACCCGTAAACCACGCCGGCCACGAGGGGGGTCGGTTCACCGCACAGTTCACAGGGCAAGCCGGTCACTCGGCGGACCGGGGCAAAACCGGGTCGCCCACAAGCGGGGCAGAGGCTGAGCATTTTACGGACCAGATCTTCGGTGGCTGCCCGGATGTTTTCCATGCGGGTGGGGTTGACGTGGGCGCGCATGTCTGTCTCGAGGAAGGCCCGGCCGTTCTCCGAAGCGGCCAGGACCTGGGGCAGCACCGCGCGCAGGCGCTCCCAGGAATCAATGCCCTTCTGGATCGCCGGGTGGGCATCGTGATCCGGCCGAACTACCAGGGCATGCCCGGGGAAGCCGGCGCCGCGGGCGAATTCCGCCGCCTCCTCCCAGCCGGTCACAGTAGCATGGCCGTAGTTGGTGTTCTCGCCGGCATACTCCCCGTGCAGTTCGAGACCCAGGCGGTCATCGAGGAGCAGCACTACTTCG
>DBBB01000165.1 GCA_002291985.1 Firmicutes bacterium UBA995 | reverse complement strand
GGCCGTTGATTTCTCCGCCGCATCTGTGCTAACCTTGAGGCAGACGGGACGGCAGGCTTGTCCGGCCCGCAGCCCGCAGGGGGGATCCACCGATGTGTCCATTGCTTGCCGACGACTTGCGTTTCCTGGGTGAGGGGCTGGCCTTTGACGATGTGCTGCTGGCACCGGCCCACTCGTCGGTGCTTCCGAGAGATGTCGACGTGTCGAGCCGGCTGACGCGACGCATCCGCATCGGGCTTCCCATCGTGAGTGCGGCCATGGATACCGTCACCGAGTCGCGCCTTGCCATCGCCATGGCCCGGGAGGGGGGGGTGGGCCTCCTGCACCGGAATCTCAGCATACGCGAACAGGCTCTGGAAGTCGACAAGGTCAAGCGATCCGAGCACGGGGTGATTGCCGACCCCTTTCATCTGAATCCCCGGAACCGATTGGCCGACGCGGTGGACATGATGAGTCGCTATCGCATTTCCGGAGTCCCCGTTGTCGACGAGGGCCGTCTGGTTGGCATCATCACCAACCGGGACATTCGTTTTGAAGAAGACTTCAGCCGGCCCATTGAAGAGGTCATGACCCGGGATAATCTGATCACCGCTCCCGTCGGCACTACGCTTGACGAGGCGAAGCGCATCCTCGGCGCGCACAAGGTGGAAAAGCTGCCGCTGGTCGATGAGAACTTCGCGTTGTGCGGGCTCATCACCATCAAGGACATCGAGAAGGCTCGCAAGTACCCCAATTCGGCCAAGGACTCCTCGGGCCGCCTGTTGGCGGCGGCCGCGATCGGCGTCGCGCCCGACAGCCTGAGGAGGGCCGAAGCACTGGTGAATGCCGGCGTGAATGTCCTGTCGGTGGACACGGCGCACGGCCATTCCGAGAATGTCATCCGGCTCACCCGGGTACTCAAGCAGGAGTTTCCCCACGTCGAGGTGGTGGCAGGCAATGTCGCCACGGCCGAGGGGGTGCGGGCGCTGGCCGAGGCGGGAGCGGATGGGCTCAAAGTAGGGGTAGGACCCGGCTCCATTTGCACGACCCGGGTGGTGGCCGGAGTCGGTGTTCCCCAGTTCACTGCCATACTGGAGTGCGCGCGCGAGGCCGACCGCTACGACCTCCCCGTGGTAGCCGACGGCGGCATCCGCTGGTCGGGAGACATCACCAAAGCGCTTGCGGCGGGTGCCGCGAGCGTGATGATCGGGAGCCTGTTCGCGGGCACCGATGAGAGTCCGGGCGAGATGGAAATCTTCCAGGGGCGCAGCTTCAAGGTGTACCGGGGCATGGGCTCACTGGGCGCGATGCGCGAAGGATCGGCCGACCGCTACTACCAGGAAGCGCATCAGCTCAAGCTGGTCCCCGAGGGCATAGAAGGCCGGGTCCCCTACCGGGGGCCCCTGGCCGAGACGATCTTTCAACTCGTGGGCGGATTACGGGCGGGCATGGGCTATTGCGGAGCGGCCAACGTGCAGCAGCTACGGACGGAGAGCCGCTTCATCCGGGTCAGCCTGGCCGGCCAACGTGAGAGCCATCCCCATGACGTGGCCATCACCAAGGAGGCACCTAACTACCAGCTCTGATAGCATTTGCATTGTTCCCTGCCCACCCAAGAAAACTCACCCCCACCCCTTGACAACCCCCATCCTGAGGCGTAGAATGACTTCAGGTAAGGCGGTTAGACGGTTAGCCAAGTGACTAACTGAACGCAGCGAAGAGCGGGGCCCGCCCCGAGAGTTTCCGTCCACAACCTAATCCTCCTTGGCAGGCCCTGGGCGCCCGTTCAGGGCTTCTTTCTTTGTCATCCCCCGCCTTGCGCCGCAATGACCGCAGTAGAGGACCATCACCACCCGGGGCTGCCCACAGGCGTCGCAGGTGGCTTGCAGGGGCTCGCCGCAGTGTGCGCAGAACTTCCCTGTTGAGCCGGGGAATCCGCAATGGGGACATCGACCCCGCCATAGCCGGGCCTTGACCAGGCGGTCGGGCGCGAATGCCAGCCGGCGCAGCCCCACTATGGCTGCAGTGGTGACTGCCGCGCCGAACAGGCTCACGGCAAGCTGGACGTAGTTGCGGAACAGGTGCCACGAATACTGGCCCACGAGCAGCAACGCCTGCAGGCCGGCGAAGGCGGCGAATGAGGTCGCCAGCAGGGTCCATGTTCCGCCGCCGCGGCGCAGCCTGTGCCAGGCCAGGAGGCTTGCGCCGAACAGCGGTAGGGCGTAAGCCCCCCGGAGCAGCAGGAGATGAAGCTCGCGTCGTGCCATTCGCTGCGAGAATTCCCGATTCAAGGCTTGTTGGGCGTCGAGAAAGGGCTGGCCGACCACCTCCAAGTCCGCGGCTCGCGCGCGGGTCAGCGCTCGGGCAACTTCGAGGCGGACCTCAGCCGACTCGAAGTCGGCCCGCGCCGTTTCGTGCAATGCCCGCAACTCGGGGTCGTCAATTCCCCGGTCGAGGCTGACCCGGTATTCCTCGCGGCGAAACTCGTACACCTGCCGGGCATTTGTCAATGCCGCCAGCCGCTCGTTCTCCAGGTTGATGGCAGCCTGGTGCGCGGCCTGAGCGTGCCAGTAAGGCGCCTCGAGTTCGCCTATCCGGTGAGCAATCCGCAACTCCTCGTAGTTGGGGTGGGGTACCATTCCGCTTATCTGCCGGAGGATCCAGACACCGCCCAGGAGCAGGAATGCCACCAGCCCGAACGCCAACCACTTCTCCGCCCGGGTGAGTTCGCGCTCTTCCCCCTCCACCCTGCCGCCCCCCTTTGTCCAGTTCCCCCGTGGTTTCGAGGGTTCGCGATGGGATCCTCCTTCCTTTTTCTTCCCTTCGCGACCTCGGGAGAGTAGTGCTCGCTGCCGCGTTTTTCTTCCGCGTTCCGTTGACAGCTTCCCGCCTGCCGGAGTACAATGGCGCGGGAGTTGCATGGTCAGCTAACCGTGAGCTAAGCGAGGAGATCTTCTTGGCTGTTGACCTGGCGGCGACGCTCCGGCGCAAGATCGCTTTCCACTACTCGCCTCTCGTGGAGATGCTGATCAGTCTCCACGTCCTCCACGACCCCGAACGCCAGGGAGTCCTCTTGCCGTGGATGGTGCGCTTTCGCGAGAAGGTCAGCCCCGACTTGATGCGGGAACTCCGCTACTTTGGGGACCATTACTGCCGATGGATCGATGTGGCGGCGGATGTGTTGCGGATCGAGGGGGCACAGGACCTGGCGGTATCGATTTTCATCGAGCGACTGGCCGCGCTGGCGCCATCGGTTTTCGTGAGGCGACTCCTCGGAGGCCGGCTTGAGCCGTCGCTGATCCAGCAGGTCCTGGATGGACAGGCATCGATCGCGGACCTCGATCTTGCAGGGGAGTCCGGCGGGCCGGGCGGACGCCAGGCGCTCGAGGAACTGTTCGCGAATGTACCGGGGGTGCGGGCGCGCTTCGCCACGTTGCTCGACGGCTACTGGACGGCGTGCTTTCGCGAGGAGTTTTACTGGATCGAGTTGCTCCTCATCCGCAGCATCCGCGAGGCGGCCATCGAACTCGACCGGGAAGATCCCGGCTCGTTCCTGGTCCGACTGTCGCGGGGCGCTCTCGGCGTGGAGGGGGAGGCGCCCGCCCTATCCCCTGCCGCCGGAGCACCTCCTCCCGGTTGGATGGCGGACGAATTCGACCGCATCTACCTCCTGCCCTCGGTGTTCCTCTATCCGGAAAACCTGGTGGTTGGCGGATCCGGGCGAATCATGGCATCCTATCCCATATCTCCCGGCGTGTACCTGCGACGGGAGACCCTCAATCCGCCCGAGAACCTGTCTCTCTTGCTGAAGGTCCTGGCCGACGACACTCGCCTGAAAATACTCAAACTCACGGCGGAGAGGCGTCGTTTCGCCCAGGAACTCGCCACCGAACTCGACCTCGCGGAGCCCACCGTGTCGCGCCACCTCAAGTTGTTACGCGAGGCCGAGTTGATCGCCGGCGAGAAAGAAGGAAACTACATCTACTACAGTCTCAGGCTGGAACGAGTCGCGGACCTCCAAACGAGACTGCTGGATTTCTTTCGGACCTGAACCTCATCCCGATCGGGTAGTAATCGATACGCCATCCAGGACCACGAACGGCAGGCAGCAGTTGTCGGACCAGCCGGTCTCGCGGCTCAGTCCCCGCAACCGGGTACCAAGCGCTTCGAAGGCGTTGACCGAGAGCATGCAGTCCTTTACCCGGCCGCGGAACTCCCCGTCCTCCACCAGGAAGCCGAGGACGATGTTGCCGCTGACTTCCCCGGCCAGGAGGTTGCCGGCCCAGGCGCCCATGAGTTGCACGACGAACAGCCCGCGGCGCATGTCACGCAAGAAGTCGGCCAGAGGCGTATGCCCGGGTGCCAGCACCAGGTTGGAGAGGGTGGGTGAAGGAGGGGCTTCCAGTCCCCTGCGCCCGCCGTTTCCGCTGGACTTCCTTCCCAGGCTCGCCGCTGACTTGAGGTCGAGATAGAAGTCCTGGATCACTCCCGTCTCAACCAGGTTGTTGGCCCGGGTGGGACAACCCTCGTCATCGAAGGGGGCGGATAACGGGCCTCCGGGTAGCAACGGGTCATCGGTCATGGTGACCGACTTCGCAAAGGCCAACTCGCCTTGCCGCTGAGACCATGGCGAAATGCCGCGGGCAACCGCCTCGCCGTTGAGTGACTCCCGGAAAGGCCCGAGGAGGTCCGCCGCGGCATGCGGCCCCAGGATGACGGGATACGCCCCGGCAGCCAGGGGGACATTCACCCGACCCAGTTGAAGATGTCTGATGGCCGCCTCCTTGAGGGCTACGATCGTCGATTCCGGGTAATCGCTGGTGCGCTGGGACTCCCAGACGCTGAGGAGATTCTCGCCTTCCACCAGGTCGATGGCGAACGCCGCTCCGAAGCTGGTCCGGCGGTAAGCCCCGTCCATCCCCGAGGAGTTGATCAGCCGGACTTCGCGGCTTTCGCGGTCGATGCCGGCCCCGGCCAAGGCAGCGGGTTCATAGTGAACCACCCGGCTAACGAAGTCTTGTCCGATATCGATCATGCGCTCGACAGAGAGCCCCTCGACGGGGGCGTGGTGAAAGCGGGTCTCGGTCCCATGCGTTCCCCCGGGCCCGGGAAAGCTGAAGGCGACTTCATCACCGTAAGCAGCACTGGCGATGGCCCGTTGCACGAGACCATCCTCGTCGCCCGGCAGGGTGGTGCTGGAGAACCCCAGTCGGCCGCCGACGATGACTCGCAGCGCCAGTCCCTCGCTCGTGGCCGTCCTCACCTGCTTCAGCCTGCTATTCTCGAACTCTACCGGGGTGCGAGTCGCCGACCGGTGATAGACCTCCCCTGCCTCGCACCGGGCCATGGCTCGCTCCAGGACGCGTTCCGGCCGGAACTGAGCAGTCATCCTGCCTTACCTCCCACGACGACCTTCTGAATGCGGATGTGGGGAGCGCCCTCGCCGACAGGCAGGGGAGACTGCTCTCCCTTGCCGCAACCGCCGGCCGAGCCGTGGATGACGTAATCGTCACCCACCCGATCGATGTTCTGGAGCGTGGCGAACACATTTCCCGTTAGCGTGACGTCGCGCACCCTTTCGGCCAGCTTGCCTTCCCGGATCATGAAGGCTTCCCCGGCGGTGAAAGTGAACATCTCTCCCGCCGTTTGCCCGCCGTAGGCCCCCTTGGCGTAGACTCCCAGCTCGATCTCGGCAAGCATCTCGTCGAAACGTGCCTCACCCGCCGCGATTGCCGTCGTACGCATGCGGGGTATGGGGGGGAAACGATAGTCCAGCGCACGGGCACTGCCCGTGACGGCTTCGCCCATCCGGCCCGCCGTCTCCCGGGAGTGCAGTCTTCCGACGAGCAGGCCGTCCTTGATCAGGTAGGTCTTCTGTGTCGGGACCCCCTCATCGTCGTAATGCATGTACCCCTGACTGCCCGCTTCCCGCCCGCTGTCGAAGACGTTGAGGCTGGGGGGTCCGAACCGCCTGCCCAGGGTCATGATCTCTTGAAGTCGCGGATTCTCGTAGACATTGTCGCCCTCGGACAGATGACCGAACGCCTCATGCACGAAGATGCCGGCTAACTCCGGATCCAGCACCACCGCGTATTCCCCGCCTTGCACGACCGGGGCCGCCAACATGTCTCGTGCTGCCTCGCAACGTTCGATCACCACGGGGCCCTGCGCCTTCAGCGACCCGTAACCCGCCTTTCCCCCGAAACTCCGGAAACCGAGTTGGGTGAGCCCGTCCCGGCGAGCAACTGCCGTGAGGCTCCCGGCAACGTCCAGGCGCTCCTGTTCGAGGTAGGTCCCATCACTGTTGGCATAGTACAGCCGCGTGTGGATGTCGCGATAGCGGATGCGCGAACTCACGATGGGAGGGCCGAAGCCGAGAATGGCGGAGTTGTAGTCCTCCAGGATGACCTTCTTCTCCCTGAGCGAAAGTGACGCGGGATCCAGATCCGGCGGCAAGGGCACGGTGTCCACCGCCGGATCCACCGGGGCAAGGCGCGCCGGGACCTTTACCGCCCTGGCCACCGTTTCGGCATGACTGATGGCCAGCTTCACGTGACGCTCCAGGTCATCGAGCCGATTGAAAGACGCGAACCCCCACCCGCCACCCACGAGGGCACGGACGCTGCCCCCGAAACTCAAGGACTCGGCCAGGTTTTGCAGCGTTGGCCCCTGAAACTGAATGTTGGTGGTTCGAGTCTCCTCAACCCGCACTTCCACGAAGTCGGCCGCCTTGCCCCGGACCGCCTCCCGCAAGAGAGATCGCAACCCAACTCCCTCCTCACCTGCCGATCGAATCCCTTTCAACCGTCACCCGGTCATTCGGGCGACCGGGCCGGATTTCCTCTTCGCAAGGCGGACGCGCGCGTCGACCGCCACGCATCCTTCGCCCCGGGGGAACACAAGAAGCGGGTTAATGTCGAGTTCCATCACTTCCGGGTGCCGGGCGAGCAACCAGGACAGGCGAAGCAGGGCATCGACGACGGACTCGATGTCGGCCGGAGGTCTCCCCCGCACACCCGACAGGAGGTGAAAAGCCCGCGTACGTTCGATCATGCCCGTGGCTTCCTCCCGGGCGAGAGGGGCGAGTCCGATACTTACATCGCGAAGCACCTCGGCCAGGATTCCCCCCATGCCGAAGAGGATCGTCGGCCCGAACTGGAGGTCCTGTTTCCCTCCCAGGATGAGTTCGTGACCCCCTGCCAGGTAGCGCTGAACCAGGATGCCGGTCAACGCACCCGTCCTCTCCGCGATCGCCAACGCGGCTTGTTCGGCTGCTCGCTGCGAGCGCACGTCGACCACGACCGCGCCTCGCTCGGTCTTGTGGATGAGGTCGGGACCGAGCCCCTTGATGACGAGGGGATACCCGAGATGATCGGCAACCTGGCCCACGGCGGCGGGCGATTCGGCGATCGCCCAGGGCGCCGCCGCGATCCCGTACGCCTGCAACAAGTCGAAGGCCTCCGGACCCATGAAGCCGGAAAGAGACGCGGCAAGCACGCCGCCCGCGCGTTCAGCGGCGACTTCGGGGAACTCGACCGCACGTGGGGGAATACGGTCCTTGATGGAGGAGTGGTAGCGATGGAGTCGGGCCAGGGCCCTCATTGCCCGCTCGGGCGAGGCATAAACGGCCACGTGGCTGTCGTTCTCCGCAACGAATGCCCGGGACTGGGCCTCGCGTCCCTGCACCCACCACACGACCGGCTTGTTCGGATGGACTTCACCTGACAGCCGGATGAAGCTTGCCAGTTGCTCGCCGGTGGCCGCAACTGCGCCCCCCACGCAAAGCACGGCGTCAACGCCCGGGTCGTCGAGGACCTTGCGGAACATGTCGGCAAAAGCCAGAGCATAGGGTCTGCCTATGGCGGCGGGCCATACATCGAGCGGGTTCTGGGGTTCGAACCAGGAGGGAGCGTCCGCCCGGATGTAGGCGATGGTATCTTCGGAGAACCGGGCAAGCTTGAGGCCATATTCCGCACAAGCGTCCACCGCCATGATGCCCCCGCCGCCGGTGGCGGTGACGATGGCGATCCGGTCTCCGCTTATAGGGGGCAGCCGGAGGAAAGCCTTGAGCGAATCATCGAGTTCCTCGACGTCAGCCATCCGCAAGATGCCCGCCTGATCGAACGCGGCCTGGTAAACGGAGTCCTCGCCGGTCAGAGAGCCCGTATGAGAACCGGCGGCCTGCGCTCCCGCCGGGCTTCGCCCGGTCTTGAGGGCGAGAACCGGCTTGCGAGGAGTGATCTTTCGGGCGACTTCGAACAAGTGGCGGCCGTCCCGGACCCCCTCCAGGTGGATGGCGAGCACCCGGGTGCGCTCGTCGTCGGCCAGGTAAGCCAGGCACTCGGGCAGGGTGATGTCGACGGCGTTGCCCACATCCACGGCCAGTCCCAGCCCTACCGACGGCGCCAGGTTGGTGGCCAGGAAGAAGCCGGTCTGACACACCATGCCGGTCGGCAGGGGAGCGGTCTGGGCGATGCGCATGAAGGAACTCGAGAAGCGTTCGAACACGTTCACCGTGCCCAGCGTATTCGGCCCCATGAGCCGAGCCCCCGAACCGGCCAGCGCTCCCAGGAACTCCTCCTGCAATCGGGCGCCATCGGCATCAGCTTCCGCGAAACCCTGGGTGATGACGACGAGTGCCTTGATCCCGCGGGTCACGCAGTCTCTTACCGCTCCCGGCACCAGTTCGCGGGGCAGGCTGATGACGGCAAGGTCGGGTACGGCCGGCAACTGTGTTGCCGAGGGATAGCAGGTGACTCCCAGGATGGTGGAGGCGTTGGGATTGACCGGGTATATCTCGCCCGGATAGCCATAGCCCAACAAGTTCTCCACGATATTGAATGAACCTTCGCCGGTCGTACGCGACACGCCGATGACGGCCACCGAACGCGGCCGGAAGAACCGATCCATGCTTTCGCGGTCATAGAGCGCCTGAGCCAACCTCGCCCACCCCCTGCCCTGGGATTCTTCCCGGGGTGGGTTTCGTCCTTCCGTTTGGTAGGGAGGGCTTCAAGCGGGCCTACCCGCCTCCCAGGCGTCCGAAGAGGGCGAGTGCGTTGCCATCGCTCAAGTGACGATACCACCGCTGCGAGCCAGGGGAGGAGACGTCGTCCTCTTGGCCGAATACTCGCTAGAGCGGCACCGATGGTCGACGCCGTCTGCCGCTCGCGGTTTCACGGCGAGTTTGCAGCGTCACGGGCGGGGGGCGCGGGCATGCGAGGTGGCCACCTTCGGCGGTCACCTCGTCGCCTGGGCCGCGAGCGGCGTACAGGTTCCCGACTCATCGACGACGGGGAGTGAACGCATGGAAAACGGACTGCTCCGGGTCTTCACCACCGCCGACTGGATACTCGGCCTTCTCGTTGTATACGTGGTGGCCATCGTGATCTTCGGCATTTTCTACGGCAAGAAACGGGTGTGCGAATGCTCCGACCTGGTGATCGCCGGTCGGGGGCTCAACTACCCCTTGAGCGTCGCCTCCATCCTGTCCACCTGGATTTGCGCCGGAGCGATGATGGGGGCGGCCGGGTTCGCCTATCTCTTCGGCAAGCAGGGAGTCATCTTCGACCCCTGGGCGCCCGCCATCGGGATGATCCTCTTGGGTTGCCTCTTCGCCCATCGGTTGCGGAGGGCCAGGTACATCACGGTTACCGATTTCATGGATTCACGCTACGACCGGCGCACGGGCATGCTGTACTCGGTCATTCAGGTCCTCGCTGCCACCACCTGGCTGGCCGGGTCGCTGGTCGCGCTGGGCATGGTCATATCGTTGACCACGGGGTTGAGCATTGCGCTGGCCATCCTCGCCGCGACGGCAACGATCATCATCGTCACCGCCAGCGGCGGCCTGGGCGCGCTCGCCCGCGTGGACGTGGTGGTGGTCGTGCTGGTCGTCATCGGTCTTCTGATGCTCTTCCCGACGGTGATCGCGGATGTCGGCGGCTGGAGCAACTTCGTGGCCACGGCCACGACCTGGTCAGAGCTTCCCGCCTGGGCGATGACCCCCCTGCCCGGCGACCAGGGATACCTGTTCTACACGGGAGCCATGGGGATTTTCCTGTATATCGCCGCCTGGTCCGCCCTGTCCATCGGCGATGTCCCCAGCCAGGTGCTCAACCAGCGGGCGCTGGCCGCCAGGGATGAGCGGACGGCGACTTACAGTTTCATCACCGGCGGCATCGTCTATCTCCTCCTGGGGCTCATGGTAGTGATGGTGGGCATCGCCGCCTTCACCACGGGCGTGGTAGTTTCTCCCGACCTGGCCGAACAGGTACTACCCTGGGCCGCCTACCAGTACCTCCCCCCGTGGGCCGCCGTGCTGTTCATCGTGGCCATGGCGGCGGCGATCATCAGCACCTGCAGTGGTTGCACGCTGGGCATCGGCTCGCTTACAGGCAATAATATCTACCGCTACTTCAAGCCCAAGGCGGGTGACCGCGAGCTGCTCCGGGTGTGTCGCGCCACCATCATTGCCTCCACGCTGCTGGCGATGGCGCTGGCCCTGTACTTCCGGGGAGTGTACCGCCTGATCATCCTCTCGGGCGGCCTGGTGCTCCCGACCATCGCCGCCCCCTACTTCTTTGGCCACTTCTGGCGCAAGGCCAATCGCACGGGGGCCCTGGCCGCTTTCTTTGCCGGGCTGGCGGGCTGGATCATTGCCTACCGCTGGGCTCTGCCCACTACCAAGATCATGAACACCGGCACCCTGGCCGAGGGACAGGTATTCATGGACTGGGCGGTGAGCGATGCCCTGTTCATTGCCATCGTCCCCGGGGCGATCGTGAGCATCGTGACGCTGATCGTCATCTCCTTGCTGACCCAGAAGAGCGACCCCCCCCGACCCATTCGCGATGTGGAAGGCCGCGAGATGGGACCGCTGCCCATCCTGCCCTGGTGCCGGAAGACATGAATCGGGCCGGCGCCGCGCGCCTGCGGATAACCCGGCAAGCGATGGGCGCGCGCGTGACGGTCGCGGTCATGGCAGGGGCGGGTTTTGAACCCGCCCCTGCCTTTCGGGTGTGCCGGGCGATGATGCCGGCGCCGGGATTCCGTAGACGACTCTGCCTTCTCGGTCGGGACCAGGACCGGGGAGGGAATGAGAGCCTCGTCGGGGAACTCTTTGTCGCGGATTTTTGACTAAGAGCACTTCGGCAGGGTCGCGTCTAGATGTAAATGAGCGCAGCGTTGATGGCGCCGCAGGGAGGCAGGACATGGCAGGAGAAGGGGAAGGGGCGGGGGACGGCGGGGCAGCCGTGACCCGCAAGGTCATCCGCTATCGGGGACACCAGGTCGACGAGCGCGACGATGCGATCGCCGCCGAGACCCCTTTCACCATCTTCTTGAACGGTGACGAGCTTGCCACCCTTCAGGCGACTCCTGACCACCTGGACGAACTCGCCGTGGGCTTCCTGCGCGCCGAAGGTTTCATCACCTCGGCTTCGCAACTTGCCCGCCTCGAACTGGACCGCGGGCGGGCGACGGCCGAGATCGAGATATCGGACTTGCCGGAGTTCGCGCCGAGGTTCTACGGGCGCCGGGTAGTCACCCCCGGTTGTGCGGGTGGCATGAGCCTGGTCGACCTCGCCCGGCTGAAACCCCTCGACACAGGCGCCGACCAGGTCTCCCTTTCACGCCGGCGGCTAGGGGCGATGCTGGACTGCCTGACTTCCGCCCCCCTGTTCCGGTTGACCGGCGGGACCCATTCCGCCCTCCTCGCCCCCGCCGATGGCGGGGAAGGACGGCAGTCGGTGCTGCGCGAGGACATAGGCAGGCACAACGCCGTGGATAAGGCGGTGGGTCGCCTCACGCTGGACGGAGTCCCGCTGACCGGGCGTATACTGGCGACGTCCGGCCGCGTCGCTGCTGACCTGGTGAAGAAGGCGGTAGGGCTGGGGCTGCCGATCATCGTATCCCGGTCGGCGCCCACCGGTCTGGCGGTGCAACTGGCGGAGCGGATGCGGGTAACCCTGGTGGGTTTCGCGCGTGGCGACCGGCTGAACGTGTACTGCGGACACGAGCGACTGCGGGGAGGTTGATCCGATGGTGAAACGGGACGGCAGGGATACGGTGATAGTTGCGGCGGCGAGGACGCCTTTCGGCTCGTTCGGCGGGGTTCTCAAGGACGCACCCGCGGTCGAACTGGGAGGCATAGCCATCCGGGCCGCGCTCGGTCGTGCCGGGCTTGGCGGCGAGCAGGTAGACTATGCGCTGATGGGCATGGTGGTGGCTGCGGGAGCTGGTCAGGTCCCATCGCGGCAGGCCACGCTGAAGGCGGGGCTGCCGGTCACGGTGCCGAGCGATACGATCAACAAGGTGTGCGCTTCCAGTCTTCGGGCCGTCAACCTGGCGTCCGGGCTCATCCGCACCGGCGAGATCGACATCGCGGTGGCCGGGGGCATGGAGAACATGAGCCAGGGCCCCTACCTTCTGCCCGGCGGACGCTGGGGACACCGGCTGGGACACGGCAAGGTGCTGGATGCGACGGTCCACGATGGCCTCTGGTGTCCCGTGCGCGACGTGCACATGGGCTGCCATGGCGACGCCATGGCCCGGGAGTTCAAGGTGCGTCGCGAGGACCAGGATGCCTGGGCCTACCACAGTCACCGGCGGGCGCTGGCCGCCATGAGCGAGGGCCGCTTCGAGGAGGAAATCGTGCCGGTGGAATTGCCCCAGAAGAAGGGGCCGCCGGTCGTGGTCAAGGCGGATGAACCCCCCAGGCCCGACACCAGTCTCGAGAAACTTGCCGCTCTGCGGCCCGCTTTTTCGCCGGACGGCACGATCACCGCCGGCAATGCTCCCGGCATCAATGACGGCGCCGCCGCGCTCATCCTCATGTCCCGGGCGCGGGCGGAAGCGATGGGCATTCGCCCCCTTGCTTCTATCGTGGCTACCGGCGCGGTATCGGCCGATGCTCCCTACCTGGCTACCGTGCCCTGGTTATCGGCGGAACAGGCGCTCGAGCGGGCCGGGCTCACGCCGGCCGACATGGCCCTCGTGGAGATCAACGAGGCGTTTGCCGTGGTGGCGCTGGTCAGCGCCCGGCTAGGGGGTTGGGGAGAAGAGCGGGTCAACGTGGACGGCGGGGCGGTTGCCCTCGGCCATCCCATCGGGGCCAGCGGAGCGCGCATCCTGATGCACCTGGTCTTCGAACTGCGGCGCAGGGGAGAGGCACTGGGCGTGGCCTGCATATGTAGCGGCGGAGGTCAGGGAGAGGCCACGGTTATCCGGACCGAGAGTTCCTGATGGGGAGGCGACAGCGGTGAAGCGAGGCATCTACCGGGCGGCCGTGCTGGGCGCGGGCGTCATGGGCAGCGCGATTGCCGCCCACCTGGCTAATGTGGGCATCCCGTCTTACCTCCTGGACATCGTCCCGAAGGAGCTGACCTCGGCGGAACGCTCCCGCGGACTGACCCTTGACAGCCTGGAGGTGCGGAATCGCCTGGCGACGCAAGGCATTCAGAACTGCCTCAAGGCCAGGCCGGCGGCTTTCTTTCAGTCTTCCGCCGCCGAGCTGGTCACGCCGGGCAACTTCGAGGACGATCTGGCATGGTTGGCGGACGTGGACTGGATCATCGAGGCGGTGGTGGAGCGCCTTGACATCAAACAGGCACTGTGGGAGCGGGTGGCCGCCCACCGGCGACCCGGGACGCTCGTCAGCACCAATACCTCCGGCATCTCTGTCCGGCGGATGGTGGAGAAGCAGCCGCTGGAGTTCCGGCAGTACTTCCTGGGCACCCACTTCTTCAACCCTCCGCGCTACATGAAGCTCCTGGAACTCATCCCCGGTCCCGATACCTTGCCCGCCGTCGTGTCGTTCATGACCGATTTCGCCGAGAACGTCCTGGGCAAGGGGGTGGTGATGGCCAAGGATACCCCCAACTTCATCGCCAACCGCATCGGCGTGTTCGGCATGATGCAGACGATGAAGGTCATGCAGGAAAGGGGCTACCAGGTCGACGAGATTGACGCCGTAACCGGCCCGGCCATGGGCCGTCCCAACAGCGCCACCTTCCGCACCGCCGACCTGGTAGGTCTCGATACCCTGCTACATGTGGCCGCCAACGTTCACGCCAACGTCCCCGACCACGAGAAGCCCTATTTCGATCCCCCGGCTTTCGTGCGAAACCTGGCCGAGCGCGGGTGGACGGGCGAAAAGGCCGGACAGGGCTTCTACCGCAAGATCAAGGGACCGCAGGGCAGCGAGATCCTCGCCCTTGACTGGCGCACCCTGGAGTACCGCCCGCAGGTCAAGCCGGACTTCCCTTCCCTTTCACGTACCCGGCGCGTCGCCGAGCCTGCCGAGCGAGTCAAGACGCTGGTAGAATCGGAGGACCGCGGCGGAGAACTGGCGTGGGAGCTTACCAAGCGGGGGCTGGCCTATACGGCCGGCCTGGCGCCGGAGATCGCCGACGATGTGGTCAGCGTGGACAACGCCATGAAGTGGGGCTTCGGCTGGGATTCCGGGCCGTTCGAGACCTGGGATGCTCTTGGTGTCGGCGCCTCCGTCGCCCGCATGGAGGCCGAAGGGGTGTCGGTGGCGCCCTGGGTCAAGGAAATGCTGGCGCAAGGCGTTCCGACCTTCTACGGCAAACGCGACGGGCGGTCCACTTACTACTGCTTCCGCCGGCGCGCCCATGTCCCCCTCACGCGCCGCCCCGAGATCATCATCTTGAAAGACCTCAAGGAGTCCCGTCCGGTGGTGCTCGGCAATACCGACGCCAGCCTCCTTGACCTGGGCGACGGTGTTGCCTGCCTGGAGTTCCATTCACCCAACCAGGCCATATCCCCCGATGTCATCCGCCTGATCGGCGACAGCCTCGCGGAAGTCGAGCGGAGCTTCCTGGGCCTGGTGATCGGCAACCAGGCGCGGCACTTCTGCGTCGGCGCCAATCTTCTCCTGGTGGTCATGGAAGCCGCCAACGGCAACTGGTCGGGGCTGTCTGCCGCCGTCGAGTCTTTCCAGAAGGCTTGCATGGCCCTGAAATACTCGCGGCGTCCGGTGGTGGCCGCTCCCCACGGCATGACCCTCGGAGGAGGCGCGGAGATCGTCCTGGCCGCTCACCGGGTGGTTGCCAGTTCCGAGCTGTACATGGGTCTGGTGGAGTTCGGCGTGGGTCTTCTGCCCGGAGGAGGCGGCAACAAGGAACTGCTCCTCCGCCACCTGGAAGGCGTGTTCGAGGACACCCCCGTTCCCCTCGACACCCGCCCCCTGGCGGCCCGGGCTTTCCAGACCATAGCCATGGCCAAGGTGTCCACCAGCGCCCGCGAGGCGCAGGCCCTCGGTCTGCTCCGGCGGACCGACCGGGTGGTCGCGAACCATGACCTGCTCCTGTACCAGGCAAAGGCCGAGGTGCTCGCCATGGTGGCGGCGGGATTCCGGCCGCCTGCGCCGGCGAAGATCCAGGTGCTGGGGGAAACGGGCCTGGCGGCCCTGCAAGCCCAGACCTACAATATGCTCAAGGGCGGCCATATCAGCGAACATGACAAGTACATAGCCGATCACATCGCCTTTGTGCTCACGGGCGGCCGTGTCGCTTCCGGCACGGTGGTGAGCGAGCAGTATCTCCTGGACCTCGAGCGGGAGGCCTTCCTGGATCTGTGCAAGCAGGAGAAGTCCCAGGAACGCATGCGGCACATGATTTCCACCAGCAAGCCATTGCGGAACTAGGAGGTGGAGCGAAGATGCGCCAGACCGTGATCGTGTCGGCGGTCCGGACGGCAGTCGGCCGCGCCGGGCGCGGCACCCTGCGCCATACCCGGCCCGACGATCTGGGGGCTGCGGTCGTGCGCGAGGCGGTCCGTAGGGTTCCCGGCCTGGATCCGGCCAGCATCGACGATCTCATCGTCGGCTGCGCCTTTCCCGAGGCGGAACAGGGGATGAACGTGGCCCGCATCATCGGCCTGCGGGCCGGGCTGCCCGTGTCCGTCCCCGCGCAGACCGTCAACCGGTTCTGCTCTTCGGGCTTGCAGGCCATCGCGACTGCCGCCGCCCAGATCGCCTGCGGCTGGGCTGACACGGTCGTAGCCGGGGGCGTCGAAAGCATGAGCCTGGTGCCGATGGGCGGACAGAAGATCTCACCCAACCCGGAACTGGTCAGGAGTTGGCCCGAGGTTTACCTGGGCATGGGTCTCACGGCCGAGGAGGTAGCGCGGAGGTTCAACGTGACCCGGGCCGACCAGGACAACTTCGCTTTCCACAGCCATCGCAAGGCCCACGCGGCGATCGCCGCCGGATTGTTCCGGGAGGAGATCTTGCCGGTGGGAGCCCACATTACCGAGGCCGGGCCCGACGGCGCGGCCCATACAAGAGGCATTACCTTCGAGACCGACGAGGGAGTCCGGGCGGACACTTCAGAAGAAGCTCTGTCCAAGCTGAAACCCGCCTTCGCGGCAAGTGGCACGGTCACCGCGGGCAATTCCTCCCAGACCAGCGATGGGGCAGCGGCGGTGGTGGTCATGGCGGCCGATAAGGCGCGGGCCCTGGGGGTCACCCCCCTGGCCACCTTGCACTCCTTCGCCGCCGGCGGGGTCGATCCGGACATCATGGGCATCGGTCCCGTGGAGGCCATCCCGAAGGCGGTGGGGCTGGCGGGGATCGCCATCGCCGACGTCGATTTCTTTGAAATCAACGAGGCGTTCGCCGCCCAGGCGGTGGCGGTGCAGCGCCTTCTGAATCTCGACCCCGATCGGGTGAACATCCACGGGGGGGCGATCGCTCTGGGGCATCCCCTGGGCTGTACCGGCGCGAAACTTACGGTCACGGCCGTCAAGGCGATGGCGAGGAGGAAGTCCGGCTACGCCGTGGTCAGCATGTGCATCGGCGGAGGCATGGGCGCGGCCGTCGTGCTGGAGCGAGCCGGCTAGACTCATCAGGAGAGAAGGGAGTTCACAGGGCGCCATGACCGTCAAACAGATCTTCGTGGTCGGGGCGGGTCAGATGGGTGCGGGCATCGCCCAGGTGGCCGCTCAGGACAGTTACGAGGTCACGGAGTGGGATGTGACCCAGGAACTAGCCCAGCGCGGC
>DBBB01000141.1 GCA_002291985.1 Firmicutes bacterium UBA995 | reverse complement strand
CGCCTCTTCTGGCCAAGAACGCCTTCAGCCGCGCGCCCGCTGGACAGCGGAAGCGGGAGGGAGCGGCTGGAAAAAGGGCACCTGGCCGCGCGCCAGCCGCTGGTGCCAGTAGTGGCGCGCCAGCAGATCGCTGGCATCGCCCCGGCTCAGCCCATCGGCACGAACGCCGATGTTTTTCAGGAACCGCCGCTGAGCGTCGCTCGGCTCCCGGTCAAGCCAACGGGCAGAACGCTCGATAACGCCTGTCTGGCCCGCCAGAAGCTTGTGCGCCCTGGATTCGGCCACCCCCTGGGCCCACTCCACTGGCATCGGCCGCGCCGAGAGGGCAGTCGCCGACGGCCCGGCAACGTATGCCGCCCAGTAGCCGCCGGATGGGGCCGGCACGAGGAGCATCCACTGATCTTTGAGGCCGACCAGAGCGAGCGCGTGGAGCGGACCCGCCGTAACCCACCTGAAGGGGGTTTCCAGGTCGAACTCCTGCACCTGGAGGTCCTGGCCCAGCGGACCGCCGGGGGGCGCGTCCGCCAGGGGGCCGCTTTGCGCTTGCGGGCCGGACCGCGCGCCACCCGCCGCCTCGGTGTGCTCGCGCGTCAGGTCGGGGAGCTGCACCAGACGGTGCTTGCCGGCTTGATCGCTCACGTCGAGCACCAGACAGTCGCTCTTGCCGGGATAAGTGCGCAGCCCGCGCCCGACCATTTGGATGTAGAATCCCTGGGACTTGGTCGGGCGAGCCAGCACAACCGCGCTGACCGACGGCTCGTTATAACCCTCCGTCAGCACGGCGCAGTTGCACACCACCCCGAGCCGGCCGTCGCGAAAGTCGCGGAGCAACGACCGGCGGGTGGCTTCCGGCGTCGAGCCATCAAGCGCGGCCGCCGACACGCCTCCGCGCTGGAAATGACCGGCCAGATCCCAAGCGTGGCGGACACCGGCGGTGAACACAAGGGCCTTGCGCCCGCCGGCGTGTTCGCCGAAACTACGCACGATCAGATCGTTGCGGTTGGCGGTGTTGAGCACCGCCTCCAGCTCTCCGTCGGCAAAGTCACCGGACCGTTCACGCAGGTTTCCGATGTTGACCTGCGTAAGCACTTTCCTGCCCCGCGGGGGCACGAGGAACCCCCCACGAATCATGTCGGGGATGGTCGCGGAAGCCACGATCTCCTCGAAAGTGGCGCCGAGCCCCACACCGTCCGCCCGGTTGGGCGTCGCGGTGAAACCAACGTGCAACGCGGAAACACCGGCGCCAACACCTTCGAGCACGCGCCGCCACTGCGGAGCCACCGCGTGGTGGGCTTCATCCGAGATGACAAGCGAGAAGCCGGCGCCAAGGTCGGCCAAGCGGTGCGCATGAGCGACGGCCTGAACCGAGGCGATAGTGACCTGCCGACTGAGTTCGTTCTGCCTGGCCTTCACGACGCCGATCTCGGCTCCTGGCCATACGATACTGATTTTCTCACAGGCCTGCCAGACCAGCTCGTCCCGGTGCACCAGCACCAGGCCGCGCCCGCCGACTCGCCGGAGCAGATGGGCGAAAATCACGGTCTTGCCCGTGCCCGGCGGCATGACAACCAGCGGCGCGCGAATGCCCCGGCGCGCGGCATTCAGAACGGCCTCGAGGGCCGTTTCCTGGTACGGACGCAGTTCGAGCAGATGTTCATCCACGCGGTTTCCCTCCCGCCGACCAGGACCGGGCCGGCCTAGGGGCCTTGTTCCCGGACCAGAACTCCAACTCTCCGCGGCACGCTCCCCGCACAAGTATCAGGAGACAGGAGCAGAGCCTGCCGGAAGCCCGACCGCCACAAAACCCCCTCCGCGGTCGGACACCTGCACGAACAGCGCGCCAGCAGCACGCCGGCGCCGCGGCGCCGACAGGCAGAGCTGCCGGCACAAACACAACCACAATAAGCAGACAGAAGGCCAATCAGAGGAGACGGACTTCCCGCGGAAGAAATGAGGGGCAGGTGTCAGACCGCGGTCTGGAAACAGGACAACGCACCGCAGGCGGCGCTCACATTAGGCGGGTTGTGGGCCAGCAGTTCGGCAGGAGCCGGTCAGTAAGCGTTTCGACGGGGACTCTCCGGGCCAGCCGTCGTGGGGCAAAGGCGCTCATCGACAAAGCAACGGTGAAGCAGGCTTTGGCAGAGGTCGAAGGCGAAACAGTCGCCTGAGCGTGGCCGGGAGACCAACCACGGGATCCTTCGGATGGCCAGGCTACGTGGCAAAAGGTGGTCAGAGAGTGTGAGCGACGGCAGTCCTGGGACTCCGCTGGGCTGACTTTGACCTGGAAGCTGGTCGCCTATACGTCCAGCGGGCCCTGACCCGGGCAGGGGACTTCGAGGAGTCCAAAACAGCCCGGGGCTGGAGGGTGGTTCCCCTGCCGGCGTCCACCGCCCAGACCCTGCGGCGACATCGGAAGGAGCAGGCGGATGAGCGGCAGGAAGGGGAACTGATGGTGAGTGGAGCCTCCTCGGGAGAAACCTCCCAAGCCCCGGTTGCCTAAGAGGGAATTGGCGTCGGGTAGCGAAGTCAGCTGCAGTACTGCAGGATATGTGAGGGCTGCTGTGGCTACGCTCGCAGGACAGAGGGTGCAGAACGGAGGGGTGCCATAGTGAAGAACCATTTTCTCTTTGTGGCCAACGATGTGCCGATATCGCCACGGAATTCAATGCCTGCTAACGAAATAGCTGATGCCTTGCTGGGCCGGAACTTCTGGGCGTTTACGTCGCAGGCCCCTTTGCGCAAGAGGCTATCGGAGGGGGACGCGATACTGATTTACCTGGCAGGACCTCGAAGGAGATACTTCGTGGCCAGGGGAGAGGTAGCAAGGGAATCTGATGAGGTGAGAGCTCATGAACGCGAGGTCCTCGAATCTCTGGGGCTCTCGTTCATGCCCTATAGGGTTCTCCTGCGTAGCGTGAGAAGAATAGACCCCCCCGTGCATATCGGACCGCTGATACTCCAATTGGATTTCGTCACAGAGAAGAGGAATTATGGCTTGCATCTTCGTCTTCCCATTGTTCGAATTGGGCGGGAGGACTTTGAGCTGATTCTGAGCAAGGGATGCCCTCGTTAGAGGAGAGTTGGTTTGCATGATCACCGAGATTGGTCTCAGGCGCTCCCCGGGCGAGGACACCAAGTTGGTCGAATACGTTGAACTCATCGGCTTGGATGCGAGTCGCAGGATTGAGCGGGCTCAACGCAGCAGAATGGGGCAGTTCCTGACACCCGCGCCGGTAGCGGAACTAATGGCTGCAATGTTCGAGACGGACCGCCCGGCTATTCGGCTGTTGGATGCGGGTGCCGGTATTGGCATTCTGACAGCAGCCTTCGTCGAGGAATTCTGTCGGCGGGCCCCTCGAACAGAGAGACTGCACGTCGACATCTACGAGGTTGAACCGCTCTTTTCCGACTACTTAAGCGAAACAATGAGAGCATGCGAAATGGCATGCAAGAGCGTGGGTATCGAGTTCCACGCAGAAGTGCATGAAGCTGACTTCCTTGAAGCAGCCGTTTCTAGGCTTCGCGGGTCCCTGTTTTCAACGCCGGCACAGCCGGAATTTGATTGTGCTATTCTCAATCCCCCATACCTGAAGATCAGGAACAACTCAAGGGAACGTCTTCTGTTGAGTTCTATTGGAGTTGAAGCCACCAACCTCTACTCGGCATTCTTGGCCCTTGTAGTCCAGTTACTGTGCACCGAAGGCGAAATCGTTGCGATCATTCCCCGGAGCTTCTGCAACGGCCCGTACTTCAAACCGTTCCGAAGACTCCTCCTTGATAGCACGGAGATCCGGCAGGTGCATCTGTTCAACAAGCGGCGCCAGGCTTTCAGCAATGATGATGTATTGCAGGAAAATGTAATACTTCGTGCTGTGAAGGGCAAGAAGCTCCCGGAGACGGTTCTCATAAGTGAAAGCGATGGGCCTGATGGTACGGATACAGTCAGGCGAGAGGCTCCGTATTCCGAACTCGTGAATCCTCATGATCCAGACCTATTCATCCACATAGTTGCGGACCGAGCTCAACAGGAAGCAGCACAGAAAATGCAACGGCTCTCGTCCACGCTAGAGGACCTCGGCCTTGAGGTGTCTACTGGTCGAGTTGTCGACTTCCGAGCGAGGGATTTTCTCAGGGCACTACCCCGCAAGGACACAGTACCACTTATATACCCGGGACACCTGAAGAATGGGTCCGTCGAGTGGTCGCGGCAACTAGCCAGAAAGCCGAACGCGATAGTCCGTGCGCCAGCTACCGAGGGGTTGCTGGTCCCCCCGGGCGTCTATATCCTGGTGAAGCGTTTCTCAGCCAAAGAAGAAACGAAACGCGTTGTTGCGGCCGTATGCGATGCGGAGCAGCAGTGTGAAGGAGTGGGTTTTGAGAACCATCTGAACTATTTCCATGAAAATGGTGGCGGTTTGCCGCGAGCCATTGCCAGGGGTCTGATGGTCTTCCTGAGCTCAACTCTAACTGACATCTGCTTCCGCCAGTTCAGTGGACACACTCAGGTCAATGCCACTGACCTGCGCAAGATGAGATATCCGTCCAGGAAACAGTTAGAGGCTCTCGGACTGTCAATTGGAGAGCAGTTACCGGGGCAGGAGGAGATCGACAGAATTGTTGAGGAGGTGCTTGGGCATATGGCCTCTGGGGAAACCTCTCTGGATCCCGTCCAGGTGAAAAGGCAGATAGAGAGGGCACGTGGAATTCTTCGAGACCTGGGCCTTCCGCGTACTCAGGTTAACGACAGATCGGCGTTGACGTTACTGGCTTTGCTGGATCTCAGACCCGACACACCATGGTCCGATGCTCGGGAGGCTTTGCGAGGCATTACCGAGATGATGAACTTCTTCAGCGAATGCTACGGAAAGAACTATGCCCCGAACACCCGCGAGACAGTCCGAAGGCAGACTGTTCACCAGTTCATCCAGGCTGGATTGGTGATTCAGAATCCTGATGATCTCAACAGGCCTACCAACAGTCCGAACAACCGGTACCAAATCAGCAGGCCACTATTCGAAGTGCTGAGAACATACGGAACTGGAATGTGGAACCGCAAGCTTCGAGAGTATTTGACCTCAGGGGTCAGCCTAGCTGACACATATGCAAAGAAACGCGAAATGCACAAAGTGCCAGTACAGCTCGCGCCCGGGAAGACCATCGAACTGTCCCCAGGAGGTCAGACCGAAGTGGTCCGGAGGATCATCGAAGACTTCTGTCCACGGTACACCCCAGGCGCTGAAGTGATATACGTTGGCGATACTGCGTCAAAATGGGCCTACTTTGACCCGGACAAGCTGAACGAGCTTGGTGTGGCAGTTGACGAGCACGGCAAGATGCCTGATGTAGTGGTCTACTATAGTGACAAGGGCTGGCTAGTCTTGATTGAGGCGTGTAGCAGTCATGGGCCGGTGGACCACAAGCGCCACATCGAACTAAAGGAGTTGTTCGAAGGGGCTACAGTGGGGTTGGTTTTTGTCACAGCGTTTCCCGATCGGAGGACCCTGACCAGGTGCCTGGTCGAGATTGCGTGGGAAACCGAAGTCTGGGTTGCTGAACACCCAGACCATCTCATCCATTTCAACGGCGAGCGATTCCTAGGTCCCTACGAGTTCGAGTAGAGTTCTCGCACCATTCCAGGTCAGGGAGGTGTTCTAGATAAACGTCTCTGACGAGACTACCTGGTGTCGTTGTTCATGCTCTCTGGCCACCGTTGCGGCACACAACCTGGCCCCCTGAAGGGCCCCGCAGGAGGGACCCCCCGGCCAATCTGCCCCCGCGGCACTTCCTGCAATTCTTGCCACGTCAGCCTCCGTTTTCGTCCCGGATTTCCTGCCCGCTGGCGGGCAGCCGCCCGGCAACCTCAGCGTCTTCCCCAAGGGCGAAAAGAGACGCCCGGAAAACCGCGACTCTCCTCGTGCGACCGCCAAACCAACGCGGAGCTAGCAAACCGTCCTCCGCAGCGATGACATGCCCCTCCCGCCGCCAGGCGGAAAGCGCCGCGGGGAACGCCGCGCCCCGTGACCGCCCAGGAAGCGCCGCAGTACATCGGGCAACATCAGCAGTTCTCCCTTGCGCAGAGCGCCCCAGTCGCCCAGGAATCGGGAGGCATTCGCCTCCACGAAGTCCCGCCACACCTCGAAGACGACCTCACCTTCGACCGGCGCCTTCACTAGCGGCAGCCGGTTCCAGTTCAAGGACCAGAACGAACGCAGATGGGCGGCAAGCGTCTTGGAACACTCAATGAACACCCCAAGGTTCTTGACCGCAGCCACCAGACGGGTGTCAGAAGTGTCGGCCCGGACCAGCGCCAACCGCCATTCTCCGTCGGCGCACACCACCAGCCGCAGGTAACTCCGACCCCTCTCGGCGTCCAGGCACCGGCCGTCGGCGTAAACAGCACCGAAAGCCGCCGGCAATCCGCCGAGAAACGCCACTCGGTCGGGCGCGACTTTCCACCCGCCGGGAACCATCAGGCCTTTCGCGCCGGGAGCGCCGGGACAGCAATGCTCCAGGGGAACCGCCGACGCTTCCTTCTCCTGCCGAACCCGCACCGCAAACACCAACAGATCAAGCGTCTTCTCGGTCAGCCCTTCGAGTTTCCAGCCTTCCAGAAGAACGGATCCTTCTAATAACGTCTTGAACTCTTCGTATTCGGCGGGCAACAGTCTCGATAGCGCCTGCGCGATGTCTGGGGTGAAAACCTGTAACCAGTCCGCCTCGCCTCCAAGCTGTCGCAGGCGGGCTCCTACTTCACCAAGGATCTCGTCCGCGCGCAAAGCGACACCTCCTGTAAAGAAGGCACAACACGACCGTAAGGTCGTAATGGGAACCGGAGATGCCCGCCACCGCTGTATTTGCGGGCATTGCAGAAGCCGTACGGTCTTCCACCGGCGGTGCTACGGACTCCCACTAATCTTGCCGACGGCGACGCTCGCTACGCCCCTTTCAGAGCCAGCATCTCTCTTGCCGGGGTCCGGTCGCCGGTGCAACTTATCCGGCGCGGGCCGGCCAGGAACCGGAGCGTGAAGCCGAAATCGCGGTAGAGGGCGACTATTCGCTCCGTGGCCTGGTTCGACGCGACGACCGGCCCGGAGTGCCGGGCCAGCCAGCGGGCGAGGCGCACCTGGTCCTCCCAGCGGAACCCGTCCTTTGCGTACTGCCTGAACGGGACGTCGTACGGTGGGTCAGCATACACGAAGTCGTCCGGAGCCAGCTTCAACGCCTCGAAGTCGCCGGCGGCGAACTCCCACCCCGCGAAGGCCTCACAGTACACTGGGAAGTCGTGCCGGTACGAAACGCTCCGGTACCGGCCGAAGGGAACGTTGAACTCGCCCCTTTTGTTGAACCGGCAGAGGCCGTTGTACCCGGTGCGGTTCAGGTAATAGAAGAGTTCCGCCGCCTCCCAGCTTTCCGCCTGCCCCCCGGCGATCAGGTCATTGAACCGGCGCCGGTGAGCATAGTACAGGACTTTATCGTTCCGCAGGGGAATGGATAGCTGCAGCCCCTCCCGCAACCAACGGAAGAAGTTGATGAGGTGAAGATTCACATCGTTGAGAAGGGCACTCTCTGGCATCAGCGCCAGGGCCACCGCCAGGGCTCCACAGAAAGGCTCCACCAACCGACGGTGCCTGTGGGGATTCCAGTAAGGCCTCAGGTGGGGAACCAGCCAACGTTTCCCTCCGGCCCACTTGAGGGCCGGCCGGAGGGCGGGTCTATACTGAAACAACGGGGTTGTGCTGGATGCCCTGTTCATACCCGCTCTCACTCCCACGCAAGCTTCTCCACCGCACGCTCCATGTCGCGGACCCCGGGCCTCGTGTACCGGGCCGTAGTGTTGAGGTTGCCGTGCCCGGCCAGGGCTGCCACCACGTCCAGGCTCTCCCCGGCCTCGACCAGGAGCTTACAGAAGGAGTGCCGCAGCCGGTGAGGAGTCGCCTCGACGCCCGCCAGGCGGGCGTACTTGGCCAGGATCTTCTGAGTGGCCCGAGAAGTCATGGGACCACCACCGCGACCGGGAAAGAGCCACTCCCCTTCGAGGCCGCCCATGTACGCGGCAAGCGGCTTGCGCGCGGTGACGTTCAGCGGCACCTGGCGGGACCGGCCGCCCTTGCCCATGCGGACGACGACGTGGCCGGAGCGGTCATTGATCACGACATCGGTCCGCCTGAGCGATACGGCTTCCGAAACGCGAAGCCCGGTGTGCAGAAGAAGCACAACCAGCGCCTGGTCCCGTGGGCCGCCCTGCCGGTACACCGCCCGCATGAGGGCTCCAAGGTCGCGCCGGACGAGCCACCGCGCCGGGCTCGCTTCTTCGGGCAAGCGCTTGACCCCCTCGACGGGGTCGCCGTCCACAAGACGGCGGCTGGCCGCCCAAACAAAGAGACTGCGCAGCGCTGCCAGAGCATTGTTCGTGGCGGTGGGTTTCCGGCCACGGCCCTGCAGGTGACGCCGGTAGTCGGCCACGTCCAGAGGCGTAACGGCCCGCAGGTCAAACCGACCACAGGCCGCCTCGTGCCACGCGACGAACCGCCTCAGGTGGCCCCGGTAGACGCGCACGGTCGCCGGAGAGAAGCCCTTGCCCAGGAGATAGACCTCGAAATCGGAAAGCAGGTCCAACCCGGAATGCCTCCTTACCACCGCCAACTCATATAAAGAGCGGGAGACGGCCCCGAAGGGCCGTCTCCCTACTCCTGCCGTTACCGTCTGGCTGGCGACTGCCGGAACTTACCGCATCAACCAGATGCTCACGAGCATCGCCAGAAAGCCAAGGACTGCCGTCAGCTCGAGGATCACAAAGCTGTGGCGGGTGCTCCTCAGCTCCTGATGAAACTCCCCGCGCAGACCACCCATTTCTCCGCGCAGACCGCCCATTTCTCCGCGCAGATCACCCATCTGCCCGTGCAGACCGCCGATTTCTCCCCGCAGTGCGGTGAATTCTCGG
>DBBB01000140.1 GCA_002291985.1 Firmicutes bacterium UBA995 | reverse complement strand
CCGGGTCGGCGCCGGCCAGCATCCCCCGCTCTTCGATGAAGTCGAGCCCCCCCGGGTCGCCTCCCACCCGTTCCACCGCCCACGCCGCCCCTCGCGCCAAGACCCCATCCAACTCGGCGGCGTTCAGCTTGAGCCGGCCGGAGACTCCCACGCCGGACGGTATACTGCGGAACAGCTCGTCCATTACCCGGTCGATCCGCCCGGCAACCTGCTCCTGCGCGATCTCGGTGCGCAGAAGATGCATGCCGCAATTGATGTCGAAACCGACGCCTCCGGGTGACAGCACCCCGCCCGCGTGATCGGTGGCGGCCACGCCCCCGATGGGGAAACCATACCCCCAGTGGATGTCCGGCATGGCCAGCGAGTAGCCCACGATGCCCGGCAGGCAGGCGACATTCGCCACCTGTTCGGGCGCTTGGTCGCTGCGGATGCCATCGAGCAGGCTTCGGTCGGCGTAAATCATCCCCGGCACCCGCATGCCTTGCTTGTAGCTTACGGGAATGCGCCAGCGGTTAGCTCCCGCTTCCTCAAGTGGTCCCGTCCACGCTCCGGGCAAGGCGCGTCACCTCCGTTGCTCCCTCAAACGTCCACGATGATCTCCGCCCACCAGTTACCGGGAGGAACGCCCCCGGGTGTTGCCGTATCGGCGGTCGCGCCCTCCGCCGGCGGGCTGACGCGCAGTCCGTGATAGGTGGCCGCTTTGACCTCGACTCCCGTCGCCGTCACCGGAGGTCCAACACGGCCCGTCAGCTTCAATTCCGCCCCATGCTCTATGGCGACCACCCGGCAGCCCGCGGGGGTGCCGCCCGTCACCGCCGCCAGGTAGATCAACTCGTTCAGCCAGGCGACCATGAGGCTCTCCCGGTCGGGCGCGACCACCGTCACCGTCCGGGGCAGTCTCCTGCCCTCTCCCGCCGCGCCCATCGCCTCCAGCAAGGCCCTCCCTGCCTCCTGGTACAGGGCGACTTCGTCTGCCCCGTAGGCGAGGAGCCGCAAGTCGGCGGTGTGTTCTAGCCACCGATAGCCCATGGCCGTACCGTCCTTTTAATCCCGGGGAACGGGCTGCGCGGCCTGCGTGGGAGTCCCCGACTCGTCCCCCTCGCTCCCCACCACCCGGGCCACCGCCCCCACCGTATCCTCCGGCGCCAGGCGCATCAGGGTGACCCCGCGGGTCATCCTCCCCTGCAGCGGTATGTCCGACACCTTCAGACGGATGAGCGCCCCCGAGGCGGATACGGCCACCAACTCGTCCTCGGGCGCCACTACCATCGCGCTGGTGACCGGGCCTCGCTGCTCGCTGATGCGCATGCCGATCAAGCCGCGGCCGCCCCGGTGTTGCCGCCGAAAGCTCTCGATGGCTACTCGTTTGCCAAAGCCCCGGGTCGTCATCATCACCAGGGCATGCGCGGGCCGAGCCACGTCCATGGCCACGAGTTGATCGCCCTCCCGCCATGTCATCCCTCGCACTCCCCGGGTCGAACGCCCCATGGGTCGCACCTCGGCTTCCGGGAACCGCACCGCCATCCCCCGGGTCGTCACCAGCACCACTTCCTCGTCGCCGGCCGTGAGGCGTACGGCGATCAACTCGTCGCCAGGCTGCAAGCGGATGGCCTGCAACCCCCCGGCACGAACATGCTCGAATTCGGCGACCTCCGTCTTCTTCACCATCCCCTGCCGGGTGGCCATCAGGAGATAACTGTGGTTGAAGTGCCGCATGGGGATCACGGCGTTGATCTTGTCCCCGGGGGTCAGACGGAGCAAGTTGACCAGCGCGGTGCCCCGGGCCTGGCGGCTGCCTTCGGGAAGTTCATGCACCTTGAGCCTCAGGACCTGGCCGCGATTGGTGAAAAAGAGCAGATAATGATGAGTGGTGGTGACGAACAGGTGTTCGAGGAAATCGTCTTCCCGCGTGCCGGCGGCCGTGATCCCCCGGCCCCCCCGCCGCTGGCTCTGATAGGTGGCAAGGGGGATGCGCTTGATGTAGCCGTAGTGGGTCAGCGTTATGACCACGTCTTCCTCGGCGATGAGGTCTTCGGGTGCCCGATCCTCCACGCGGTCCACGATCTGCGTGCGGCGGCGATCGGCATACTTCTCGCGGATGGCCGTCAGTTCGTCCCGGATGATCTGCCGCACCAGCCGTTCGTCCTCGAGGACGCTGCGGTGGAAAGTGATTTGCCTCACGAGTTCCCGGTACTCCGAGGCCAGCTTGTCCCGCTCCAGCCCCGTCAGCCTGCCCAGCCGCATCTCCGTGATCGCGGCCGCCTGGGGCTCGGACAGGCCGAACTCGCGCTGCAAACCTGCCCGGGCTATCTCCTCGGTGCGGCTGGACCGGATGAGTTGCACGATCCGGTCGATGTGGTCCAGCGCAATCTGCAGCCCCTCGACGATGTGCGCCCGTCCTTCGGCTCGCTCGAGGTCGAAGCGGGTCCGCCGGACGACGACCTCCCGCTGGTGGGCAAGGTAGTGCCCGAGAGCGGTCCGCAAGTCCATGACCTGCGGCCGGCCTTCGACCAGGGCCAGCATATTCACCCCGAAGCTCTCCTCCATCGGCGTGAAGCTGTACAGCCGATTGAGCAGCACCTGGGGGGAGGCATCCCGCTTCAACTCGATGACGACACGGATGCCTTCCCGGTCCGACTCGTCGCGCAGATCGGCGACCCCTTCCAGCCGGCGTTCCCGCGCGAGTTCGGCAATCCGCTCCAGCAATCGCGCCTTGTTGACCTGGTAGGGGAGTTCGGTGACCACGATTCGCTGGCGGCCACCCTTTCCCACCTCTACCTGCGCCACCGCCCGCAACCGGAGCACGCCCTTCCCGGTGGCGTACGCTTCGGCGATCCCCTGACGCCCCAGAATCATCGCGCCCGTCGGGAAGTCGGGCCCGGGAATCGCACGGAGCAGTTCTTCCTGGGACGCATCGGGGTTGTCCATCAAGACGAACAGCCCATCGATCAACTCCCCCAGGTTGTGGGGCGGGATGTTGGTCGCCATCCCCACCGCAATCCCCGCGGACCCGTTGGCCAGCAAGTGAGGTATTCG
>DBBB01000006.1 GCA_002291985.1 Firmicutes bacterium UBA995 | reverse complement strand
GGGTCTTACCCAGGCTCCACAGACTGGGACCGCTGCCTCCCAGGCGCGCTTCGCCCGGTGGTTGGCCGCTCTTCGTCCATATCGCCGGGTACGGAAATTCGTAAAGCACGTCGCTCATGTCCTGCATAAGGTCGTCTTGCATTTCCGCCTGGCCCACGACCATGATCCGGCGCCCACTGGCCTGCAATGCGGCCGCAATGTCTTCCGACCCAAAGCGCGCCAAGCGGTCCCGGTGCTCCACCAAAATTGCTCCCCCGGACCTGTCTGCAACCGCCTTGAGCAGTCGATGCCGTTTGCCGTTAAGTCCGCTGCCGATCCCGGCCACGGCGCCCACCGCATGTAGCTGCTTCTCGCTTGCCAACTGTACGAGCCGCGATAACCGGTCTAGGTCTGATTTCTGATCCGATGACGAGACACGCGCATGAAGCGCGATCCCAGTCGGATGCATTCGCTGCTACTCCCCACAGACGAAACCGCCGGCCGGCGTTGCCGATTCGGCTCCCGCGTTGCGCCGTCCTTCTGTCTGGCGGGCAACCCGCCTCCAAACCTCACGCAGGCCGGGCTCGATACCACTGAATGGCGGGCCCGGCAGACCACCTGCACCGCTCTCGGTATCCCGCCTTTCTATCACCCCGGCGGGCGTAGCCTTGGAGGAACTGGAAACGACCTGCCGAATACGTCCGGGGTACGCCAACGGGGGGTGTGCCGGATTGCTTGAAGCCAGAGACCTGTGCAAGCGCTTTGGACGAAGTGGAGTCCTTGCAGTAGACCGGGCGAGTTTCCGGGCGGAAGCCGGGGAGATCTTCGGGCTGTTGGGGGAAAACGGTGCGGGCAAAACCACGACCTTGCGTCTTTTGGCCACCATCCTGCAGCCGACTTCGGGAAACGCCCTGATCAATGGCATCGACCTGGTACGAGACCCCGGCGAGATACGCCGGCAAATCGGCGCGGTTTTCGCCGAGCCGAGCGTCTACGATCGGCTGACCCCCAGAGAGCATCTCCGGTACTTCGGAGACCTCCACGACCTGCCGCGCCGGCAGGTAGTCGCCCGCTCTACCGAGCTGTTCCGGCGGTTGGGCATGGAGGAGTACGCCGACCGCCGTTCGGGCCAGCTTTCCCGGGGCATGAAGCAAAAAGTGGCGCTGGCCCGGGCTTGGCTCACCGATCCTCCCGTCCTGTTGATGGATGAGCCCACGGCAGGACTGGACGTGCTATCGACGCAAGTGGTCGAAGAGTTCATGAGCGAGGCCCGGGCCGCAGGTAAGACCGTCATTTTCTGCAGCCACATCATGAGCCAGGTTGAGAAACTGTGCGACCGGGTCGCCGTCATCCACCGGGGCGCCATCATCGCCGAAGGAACCGTGGCCGACCTCAAATCCCGCTTTACCCAGGAGCGATTCGAGGACGTGTTTGTCCGCCTGGTAGGTGATAAGCCATGAGGGGAAGAGAGACCTGGAAGTGGCGGCATGTTGGGGTGGTGCTGCGCAAAGAGCTCTTGGACACCACCAGGGACCGCCGCACTTGGATCAGCATGGTGATCATGCCACTGTTGCTCGTCCCCATACTCCTCCTGGTCATGCCGGCAGCGATGGAACGACAGCTAGAGCGCGTGCACGAAGCGTCGCTGCAAGTAGCCGTGGTGGGCACGGAGCAATACCCGGCGTTGGTAGCGTTTCTCGGTGGGCTGGAAGGCGTAAGGATAGTCGAGTTAGAAGACCCGGAGAAGCGGCTGGCGGCAGGTGACGTGCACGCCATTCTCTACTTGCCGGACGGGATGGCGGCGGCAGTGGCCCGGGAGATGCCCGCCCGCATCCGGCTGGCGTTCGACGCCACCAACGAAATGTCATCGACTGCCCGGGAACGTCTGGCCGCGGCGCTGGAGGTGTTCTCCGGCCAGGTGATCGCCGGCCGGCTTGAGAAGCGCGGTATCGATCCCGCCATCGTCCGCCCCTTCCCGGTATCTTGGGAGAATCTGGCCCCGCCGCAGCGCATGGCCGGCTTGACCCTGAGCATGATTATGCCCTTGATGCTGGCGATGTGGGCCTCCCTGGGCGGCATGTACGCGGCCATCGACTGCACTGCCGGCGAGAAGGAACGGGGTACCCTGGAACCCCTGTTTTCGGCACCTCCGTCCCGCACAGCCATGGTGACCGGTAAGTACCTGGCCGTCGTCATCACCTCGGTGCTGGCTTCTGGCATCAGCCTGGCCGGCATGGTCGTAGCTTATTGGATCCGTCCTGCCGCCCTCACCGGACCGGGCACCGGAGTAGCCGTCAGGCTAGGGGAGATCCTGCCCGCCCCGGCCGTAGGCGTGATTTTCCTGATCGCGCTGGGATTAGCGGGAGTGTTTTCTGCCCTGCAGCTGGCCATCAGCCTTTACGCACGCAGCTTCCGCGAAGCCCAGACTTACCTGTCGCCCCTTTCCTTCGTGGTCGTCCTTCCCATGATGGTCACCCAGTTTCTACCCATAGAGCAGGTGCCGGCCTGGTTCTTCTACGTACCCGTGCTCAACAGCCTGACCGTGTTCAGGCAAGTGTTGCTGGGTATCATCAGTCCACCACACATCATGATCACGCTGGCCATCAGCCTGGCAGGCATCCGTTTGGCGCTGGCTTTCGCGGTGTCTAGTTTCAGCAAGGAACAGGTGCTATTCCGGATGTAGACGTTCTGGCCCGGCACCGGCGTCGGTGGCAATCAGGGCAGACC
>DBBB01000078.1 GCA_002291985.1 Firmicutes bacterium UBA995 | reverse complement strand
AGCTAAATTCCCCGGGCGGGCGGCCGATATAATAATCGGGAGATGCCTTGGAGGAGGCGCGGGAGATGAAGGTCAACCAGCCGGGATTCGACCAGGTGAGGCCAACGGGGACAAACCTGCCGGCGGCCATCGAGAACACGGACAAACCACGTCCGCCCACCGGCCCCCAGCAGGGAACGGATCGGATTGAGTGGTCGGCAACGGCTCGGGAGGTATCGTCGAAGCTCGAGGAATTGCCCGAAGTGCGTTCCGACAGGGTGGCCGCCCTCGCTTATCAGGTGCGGCGTGGCGAATATGCCATACCTGCCCGCGATGTGGCCCGCAAGCTCCTCGAGTTCTTGCGCGGGGAACTGCCATGACCACCGACCCTCTCCTTGACCTGAGCCAGTCTACTGCCGGTCTGGCCTGCGCACTGCTCCGCGGCGATATCTCCCAGATCGAGGCAGCTTTGCCTTCCCAAGAAGGCTGCATCCGCCGCCTGGAGGGGGCATTGGCCGCCCTTGAGCCCGGCCCCCTCCCCCCCACCTGGCAGCCGACCCGGGAAGAAACCCGGTTGATCGTGCAACTTCGTCAAGATCTCGACCTCGCGGGTCGCTTGGCCCGGCAAGGTCTCGCGATCAGCCGCCGTCTGACCGGCAGCCGACCGGCGCCGGAGTTGGCATACCGGCAACACGGGGAGGGGCGACCTTGAGCGGTTTTTTGGCCCTGGAACTGGGTCTACGGGGACTCCGGGCCCAACTCATCGCGTCTCAGGTAATCGGGCACAACATCGCCAATAGCCGCACTCCCGGTTACTCGCGGCAAGTGGCCGACCTGCGGCCGCCCCCTGACCTGCGCTTCACCGCCCTGGGTCGCACCCTCACCCTGGGCACGGGAGTCACGGTGGCGGGAATAGGGCGGCAACGCGAGGAGTATCTCGACCGCTTGAGCCGCTGGCACTCCACCGACCTGCGGCGCCTCGAGACCATCCAGCACTCCCTCGATCTGGTGGAAATGGCCTTCGCCGAACCTCACGGCTTTGGACCGCGCCAGGCCTCCCTCCGCTTGTGGGATAGTTTCCAGGAACTGGCGGCCAACCCGGAAAGCGGGCCGGTAAGAAGTGCCGTGCGGGAGGAAGCAGCTTCTCTGGCAGCCAATCTGTCAGGGCTAGCCACCCGCCTGGAAGGGCAAAGGACCGAGCACGCGCGCACGGCGGCTACCCTGGTTGCCGAGATCAACCAGCAGGCCGCCCAGATCGCCGGGCTCAACCGGCACATCCGGATGGCCATTCTCCAGCAGACCCAGCCCAACGACCTGGAGGACCGGCGAGACTTGCTGCTGGACTCGCTTGCGTCGCTCATCGGCGCCGTACCGCGCCGCGAACTCGACGGCAGCGTCACCGTGAGCGTTGCCGGATCGGACATCGTTCAGGGCGATATGGCGCTGCCCCTCAGTTCAGTCGTCACCGGAGGAGTCTTGCGCGTCCTGGACAGCCTCAGTAACCCCCTCGATCCGCCGGGGGGAGAGTTCGCCGGCCTGGCCAACCTGCACAACCTTCGACTCCCGGCGCACTTGAGCACGCTGAACGGGTTTGCCCGGCAACTGGCCGATGCGCTGAACGCCGTTCACCGGTCCGGCCACGGGCTGGACAGGTCGACCGGTCTTGACCTGTACCGCTACGATCCGATGGCCCCGGCCCGTACCCTTACCCTCGCTCCGGAAGTGGCGGCCAGCCCCTTGGCCTTGGCCGCCTCGGCAAGAGGCGCGGCCGGCGACGGCGAGGGAGCGCTGGCCCTGGCCAGAGTCATGACCAACCCGACTTTCGCCGGCCAGGGTGCCGCCGAATTCTGGGCTTCGACGCTGGGCGCCCTCGGCCTGGAAGTAGAAAGCGTTACCCGCGATGTAGACAACACGCGGATTCTGGCCCGGCAGGCCGATAATCGCCGGGCAGAGATCATGGGAGTCAATCTCGACGAGGAGACGGCCCACCTGATCCGCTCCCAGCATGCTTATGCCGCTGCGGCCCGCTTGATCAGCACGGCGGACGAGATGTTGGACACGCTGATCAACCGGACCGGGCGCGTCGGAAGGTAGGTAAATGGAGATGCGCGTATCCGATGGCATGCTCACCCAGCAGGTAATCGATAACCTCGGCATGACCCGACGGGATATGGCTCGACTCCAGGCGCAATTCTCCTCAGGCCGTCAATTTAGCCGGCCATCGGAGGCACCCCGCGCCGCGGCGCGAACCCTGGTCCTGCAGAACCGGCTGGACCACGTGGAGCGCTTCCAGGGCAGCGTCGAGCAATCCTCAGGACAACTGGAAGTACTGGAAGCTACCCTGGCCACGCTGACGGAACTGCTGCAGGGCGCCAGGGAACTCTCGGTCGCCGCCCGGAGCGGCACTCTCACCGCCCAGGACCGGGCGCGTCTCGCCGCAAAGATCGAGCAAATCGGCCATGCGCTGTTCGAAGTCGGGAACACCGCCTGGATCGGCCGATACCTCTACGCCGGCCACCGCACGCAAGCGCCTCCCCTGCAACGCACCTGGGCTGCGGGCGCATGGACGTACGCCTACGTGGGCGACCACGGCGAGATCCGCCGCGAGATAGGGCCGGGCCGTACGATTACCCTGAACCTGCACGGCGATGCCGTGTTCCTGCCGGCGCTGCAGACCCTGGAGAGACTGCGTCAAGCGCTCGTCGCCAACGACGAGACGGCAATAGGTGCCGCGGCGGCCAGTCTTCACGGGGACATGGAGCAGGCGCTGTGGCACCGTTCGGCGGTAGGCGTGCGATCCGCCCACCTGGAGATGGCCGGCGGGCAGTTGGCGGACATGAGACACAGCTACATCAAGGCCCTTTCCCGGGAACAGGACGCGGACATCGCGCTGGTCGCCGTCAACCTGGCAGCCCGCGAGTCTGCCTACCAGGCATCACTGGCCGTATCCGCCCGCCTGTTACAGGCGTCGCTTCTTGACCACCTTCGCTGAGGGAACATGAACCCGACTCGCCGGCGGTACAAGTCCCACTCCCCGCCGAAGGACTTTGCCATCGCTCGCTCCTCGCAACGCGCCCGCCAGATGGCGCTCGGCACGAACAGACACATGGCCGCTGCCATTCCCCCTCCGCTACCCCTGCCTAGCGCCACTCCGATCAGGACCAGCCCAATCCCCACGTACAACGGGTGGCGGACGTAGCGATAGGGGCCGCCCTGCATCAGCGAGCCCGCGACGGGCCTGACCGCACCGAGGACGCCGCGGCCGAGGCCGACCACCGCCCAACCGGCCAGTCCAAACCCGGCCGCGCCCAGGGCCATCCCTGCCAGGCGGCCAAGCAGCCGCCCTTCCCCGGGCGGCGCGGCCTCGAACAAGCTCAGGCCGATGCTGGTCGCGGCCGCCAGCGCGTAAGCCATCACCGCCATGCCCCCAAGCATCAGCCCGGCGCCACCAGGCGCAGCTCTCCTCGCTGAAAGGCAAGCGCCCGCCTGCCTTCCAGTAGTTCCAGGAGAGCCCCGCCTACCAGGGAGCGGCGCCAACCTGCGAGCACTCGTGGCTCGGGATTCCCCGGCGCCAACCCTCTTTGCCAGCGCACGAGGTCGGCGATGTCCTCGCGGGTGGCCAGCAGCGGTCCGCTGATATCTTCGTCCGCCGCCCGCTTCCGCACCCAGCTTGCCAGGAGGTCGGTCGCTAGACGGACCGCGGCGTCTTCCGCGGGCAATTCCCTGACACGGGGCCATGCTTCCCGGCGGCAGGCAAGTCCCCGTTCGACTGCCCACAGCAGGTCCCCACCGTATCGCCGCATCTGCCCGGGCGTCACCCCGCGCACCTGCTCGAGCATTGTGCGGTCCCGCGGCGCCTGCCGGGCCAGGGCAATCAGCGTAGAGTCCCTGACCACGTGACTCACGGGCACGTCCCTCTGCCGGGCCTCCCCCTCGCGCCAGGCTGCCAGTTCCCTGAGCACGGCCAGCGACCGGGGGCCGAGGCGGCGAACTCCATCCACATGAGCCCAGGCATCCTCAGGAGTCGGCTCCGGCATCTCCCGATCCCTGAGTCGACGGCATTCCTCCCAGCACCAGTCGAGCCGTCCCCGCCGTTCGAGTTCCGCAGACAGGGCCTGGTACAGCGGCACCAGATACACGGCATCCTCCCGGGCGTAGTTCAGTTGGTCCCGGGTGAGCGGCCTCCGCGTCCAGTCGGTAAAGCCCGAATCACCTTCGAGGTCGATCCGCAGGACTTCCCCGACCAGCCGTTGATAGCCGATCTGTCCATGGCCCAGGAACGCGCTCGCCGCCTGCGTGTCGAAGACCCGGGCGGGCCTGCCGCCAAGGTGTCGTTCCAGCAGGGGCAAATCCTGGGAACCGGCGTGCACGACCACCGTGATTCCTTCTCCCTTCAGGGCGCTGCCTAACCCGCGAAGATCGCCCAACGCCGGCACATCCAGCAACGCCGAGCCACCCGGCCAGGCCAGGCTGATCAAGCATAGCACCGGCCGGTAGGTGCGTTCTGATACGAACTCCGTGTCCAGACCGAGCAGGCGCTGACCGCCAATCCTGTCGAGCACGTCGTCGAGTCCCCCCGGGGACGTGACCAGCCCTTCCATTGCCCACCTCCCGATCGGCCGGGTCGCGCTCACCGGGCGCGGCCCTCAAAACGCCAGCCTGTCTGGCGCGGCGCAAGCGGCCCCGA
>DBBB01000077.1 GCA_002291985.1 Firmicutes bacterium UBA995 | reverse complement strand
GAGAGTGCACGCAGCAGGAGGAACCCCGGGTGGTCGGGATATGATTCCAGGTATCTTGCTACTTGTCCCCGAATTTCCTCGGCCACTCGTGGTGATACCACATCTCTCTCGAATGACTCGCTGATCGCCTGCAGTCCCGCATCTCCGGCCGAGACCAACTGGTCAAGGAACTCCGAGTACTCGGTTTTTTGGAGGTAATGGAGCAGGCGCTCTCTGAGTCTCTCCTCCGTCTGGCCCTCGGATGAAGCCAGGAGCATTTCGCGCAAGGCGACTCGCCGTCCCTGTTCAACCACCTCGTAGATGAAGGCGAGCAGGTGCCCCACCATATTCACGACGAAGTTGGTGTACGGGAGATGGAAATGCTCCCTCGCCTTCCTCACAGCACTTTCGCTCCGCCCCGGATTGTAGCCGGCGATATACCGTCCGTAGGCTCTGATGATCTCCTCCTTGCCATTGCCGCTGAGTTGTACGGCAAACTCGTTCGAAGCGTAGTCGATGGTGTAGTCCTCGACCACACCGATGAGAATCAGCCGATGAAGGCCCTTCTCCGCCAGATCGCGGTCAATGTCCTTGAACATCACATTGATACGACGCTGGCGCGAAAGATCGGGGAGTTGCTTGAGAACCTCGAGTACGACCTTCCTCTCTTCGCTTATCCCCCTGAAGGCCTGCGTGTGGAAGTAGAGCATCCGTGTTACATCATCATTCTCACCACGGGGGAGATCCTTTACCGTCCTTTCGATCTCCTCAACCCCGGTGGCGGGTTCGAGGAGGCGGCGGTTCCCGGTGGGGTTGTCATCCGAAACCAGCAGAACACACTGAGCTGTCCTCCGATCTCGCCCTGCACGTCCAGCCTCCTGGTAGAAGGCTTCCAACGACGCCGGCATTCCGAAGTGAACCGAGTAGCGGATGTTGGGCTTGTCGATCCCCATGCCAAACGCCTTGGTGGCCACCAGAAGGGGGGTATTGCTCCGTTTGAACTGCCGGGATACCCCGCTCTTCTCACGATCCCAGGCCTGACGATCCTGACGGCTGGGAGCAGACCCCGAGTAGAAGGGAACGCGAATGCCAAGCGACTTGCCAAGTGTTGCGGCGACTGAGACGACTCCGTAGTCCCCTTTGACGTGAGGGCAGAAGACTAACCCGCAGTATGTTTCCTGCCCCCTGGGCTGGAAGAACATCGACGGGGACACGCCGAAGACTGCCGGGAGAGACTGGCCTAGCAGCCCTTTCAGCTTCGCCGCTTTCTCATGGGAGCGACAGTGCACTACCTGGAACCGTAGTTCCGGCCGGTCAAAGGACTTGGGTGTTATAATGGCGTCGAAGTCCTCTATGCCCAACTCCCGCTGGACGTCCTTCAGCACGGCCTTGGAGGCGGTTCCGGTGAGGGCCAGCAGGGGAGGGGTCCGGTTGTCCCTCCGGCAGTAGCTCCTGGAGATCCGCCCGATATTGAGATAGGCGGTACGAAAGTCATGGCCCCATTCGGATACGCAATGAGCCTCATCGATGGTGATTAGCGACACCGGGGTGTGAGCGGTCAGTGTGGCCAGCGACTCCCTGAACGACGCGATCTGGAACCTCTCCGGTGTCACATACGTGAACAGGTACTCTCCCTGCCCGAAGTGAAATGCCGCCTGTTCCCGGTCAAGAGCGTTGACTATCTGGCTGGTGATGCCCATGCAGCGGTCAATGCCGTAACTCCCAAGGTTGTCGATCTGATCCTCAACGAGAGAGATGATGGGATCGATCACAATCGTCCGGCCGGGGAGGAGCATGGAAGCCAACTGAAAGGCGATGGACTTGCCGCCGCCGGTTGGCAGAAGGACAATGACATCCAGGCCCTGGAGGGCTCGAGATACGACTTCGTACTGCCCCTCCCAGAAATCATCCTTCCTGAACAGATACTTGAGGAAGTATCTGAGTACGGACTCACTGGGACGGTCCAGTGCTGCCGGGGAGGCCGGGAAGCCGTCTTGAGCCAGCCTGTAGGGAGCGAGTATGTCGCGCACGTGAAATGTCTTACTGGGCTGCCCATCCGGCGCATAGGAGATGTGTATTGCCTGCTTTTTCTTTGAGGGTTGTCCTTGCCCGACAGCCGGCGCGCCGCGGAAGAAGTCGGCCAAGTACAACGCAGAGATGTTTCTTGCCAACTCAAGGAAGTCGTCCACGGCGATCCGCAACAGTGCCCCCTTCTGTTCGCCGTCCAGGAACCAGAGCGGTTCGAGGTCGGCGGTTATCTGCCAGAGCGCGGAGTTAGCGACGTCGAGAAAGCCTGTCTTGAGTGCCTGGACGATGACCAGCTGGATCTGGTGAACCGCCTTGCAGGCAAGAACAAGTCTGCTTGCCGGTTCGTCGGGATCCAGCACCGGCGCCGGGTCTTGCCGCCCATTCCAGAGGTGTGCAAGCTCAACTGTCGCCGGTTGCCGCACGTTACCTACCTCGCCGGCCGGAATCCGTAAGACCCGGAAGCCGTTAGCCTCAAGGGCCCTGTCCCGCCTGGCGTCGCGGGCCCCGTGCGCCTGGTGCTGTTCGCCGTCCACTTCAATTACCACGGTCTCTGCCATCCCGGGGTGATGGACGAGGAAATCCACCCGGCCCTGCAGCGAGGAATCGGTGGCAGATATCAGGCTTGACAGCTCGACCTGAGGGATCACCCAGCGGTGAGCACCGTCCCCCAGGATGCGAGGTAGGATCTCGCTGGCGAGGAGTGCTTCCTCCTGGCTATCAAACCAGGTATCCGTGCCAAGCTCAACCGTGTAACCAGGCGCGAGCGTGAGCCCACGCCTGGGGGCCCAGTCCCGTTCAGAAACATGGAACATGGCCTCAAGCTGTGGCTGAACAGCTGGAGAAATGAGAGTCAACCTGCCCCGGGTCAAGATCTTGTCGCAGACCGCCAGGACTTGCCGTTTGCGGGTGTCCAGGGCCGGCACGGCAGCAGGCTTGGGGAAGTCCACTCTCCACTGGGAGAACTCACGGACCAACAGGTCTGGGATGCCTTCCGGAAAGGTGCTGGACAGGCCACTCAGAACCCAGTCGGGGAGAGCGGCAGTCTCGAAGAAGCACACCTGAGCCCGTGCGCGGAGTGGCCGGGCCATTAGCCTGCGGGGGAAGACCAGTTGGGGCAGCGTAGCCTCAGCCTGCCTATCGGTGGTGACCCCACTCGGACCTCCATTCTTACTGTTATGCTCCCATGGGCGCGAAATAGCCTTACAAATGGGGTACCGGGAACAACCGTAAAAAGATTGCCCGATGTACTTGCCCCGTCTCGCGGTCCGGAGAACCATCTCTGCTCCGCAGTTGGGACAAAGGGGCTCGGCCATGCGCAGCACTCCCATCGGATACACGACTAACCAACCAGGGAACCTTCGTGGCATATTTTGCCGCCTCTTGCTTAGGTTCCTTCCAGGTCAGACAGACCCACTGAGGTTTCGACATAAGCCCGGCGTAACTGTTCAGCCCGTCCCGGCAAAATCCAGTAGTGCGCTTCTTCTCCGGGATAGGGTGAGCGACGGGTCCAGTCTTTGGCGACGGCACACCGGAGGGAGGTATCCCCTGGCGC
>DBBB01000005.1:2783-6781 GCA_002291985.1 Firmicutes bacterium UBA995 | reverse complement strand
GTGGCCATCGCCCGGGCCATCATCAACCGCCCGGCCCTCATCCTGGCCGACGAACCCACGGGTAACCTCGACAGCCGCTCGGGGGCCGAGGTAATGGAGATCCTGTTTCACCTGCATCGTGAGGGGACCACCGTCATACTGGTCACGCACAACGCCGACCTGGCGGCACAAGCCGGCCGCCTGATCCGGATGCGCGATGGCCGGGTGGTTGAAGATACGGGGGATTCGGCGCCATGAAGCTGGTGGAAGCGGTACGCCTCGCTTTCGGGAACCTCCGGGGGAACGCCCTGCGCTCCGGGCTCACCATGCTGGGCATCGTCATCGGCACGGCCGCCGTCATAGCGGTGGTGGCCATTGGCCAGGGGGGACAGGCGGTCGTACTCGGGGAAATCCAGGGCCTGGGGTCGGACCTCCTCTGGGTGTATCCCCGGCCGCCCGATGAGGCCAACCCCTTCGCCCGCCCCCAGCGTCTGCATATCGACGACCTGGAGGCCATCGAGGGGCAGGCCCCTTCCGTGTACGGCCTGACCCCTCAGATCGGCGTCAGCCTCCCCGTCCAGCGGGGGAGGGAAACCCGTTCCTCATCGGTTCACGGGGTCAGTCATGCGTTTCCCGGTGTGCGTAATGTCCGGCTGGGGTCCGGCCGGTGGTTCAGCAAGCCCGAGGTCATGGCCGGTGCGCGAGTGGCCATACTCAGTCCAGGCCTGGTGTCGGAAATCTTCCCCCTGGAGGCTCCCCTTGGCGCCTCCATCCGGGTGGACGGCGTGACCTACCTGGTCGTAGGGGTGGTGGAACCCTTTCGCCGGGGCATGTTCGGTGACGAATTCGGAGAAGCGAGCCTGTTCATCCCCTATACTACCCTCCAGCGCCAGCGAGGCCGCACCGACATCGCGATGGTATGGGTGAGGGCAATCACCGGCGAGGCCGTGCCGGCGGCCAAGGCGGAGATCGAGCGCGTGCTCGCAACCCGTCACGGGCGCGACCGCTTCCAGGTGGAAACGCTCGAGCAGGTCCTCGATGTCGTGCGTAACGTGACCGGCGTGCTCACGACGGTCGTCGGGGGCATCGCCGCCATCGCCCTCCTGGTAGGCGGCATCGGCATCATGAACGTGATGCTGGTCTCGGTCGTGGAACGCACGCGCGAAGTGGGATTGCGCAAGGCCATCGGCGCCCGGCGGACGGACATCCTGCTGCAATTCCTGGTCGAAGCCGTGTTCATCGCCGTTACCGGCGGCTTGCTGGGCATAGCCGTCGGCGCCGGCCTCGTTGCCTTCGTGGGCCGCCTGGCCAACCTGCCCTCGCTCATTTCCCCGGGGTCCGTCACCCTGGCGATCGGCTTCTCGGTGCTGGTGGGCATCATTTTCGGCGTTTATCCCGCGGTGCGGGCCGCCTCGCTCGACCCCATCGACGCCCTGCGCTACGAGTAGGCCGTCCCCAGCAGGCGGCCGCCTGACCCAGTTGCCGGAATTCCTGCTGTTGAACGGGATCGAGTCCCGAGGTGGGTTCAGCCAGGATCAGCAGTTCGGGCCGGTGCATGAATGCCTGCAGCAGGGACAGTTTCTGCCTTTTCCCCGGACCGGCTCAAGCCGAAGGGCCGGGGATTGCTTCCTCACAGGAGACACCCGTCTGGCACTTGCCGCATCCGTACCGGGGAGCGAATTTCTTCCTGACCATGCCGCAAATTCGACGCAAAGGCCGGTGCTTCCTTAATGGCGCCGCTACTTCCCGGTTGAGCGCCAGGATACCGCGCCCGTCCACACGCGCGCCCGGAAGCGTTGACCCCGGGGCAGCACCGTGCTAGATTCAGTATGGCAGGATACGCATACGTACCCGTCAGGTGCAGGCCACTCGCAATGCCGTGCTTTCGCCGAGGTGAGAGAGGAGCGACAGCCACGTGAAATTCCCCAGGATCGGCATTCCCGGTTCGCTGGCCGATCGGGCCTACGAGGTTCTCAAGGAGGCCATCATCAGCCGGCAACTCGTTCCCCATGAACTCCTGAACGAAGAACAACTCGCGGAACAACTGGGCATCAGCAGGACTCCGGTCCGTGCGGCACTGCAGAAACTCGAGTTCGAGCACCTGGTGAGGAGCATACCGGGCAAGGGGTACATGGTCGCCAGCCTGGTACGGGCGGATATGGAGCACGTGTTCTTCATGCGGAAGCTGCTCGAACCCGAGGCAGCCAGGCTTGCCGCAACCCACTGCACTCCCGAGGACGCCGCGGAACTCAGGGAGAACGTGGCCCGCCAGCGGGAATCGGTAGCGGCGGGCGAGTATCTCACCTACCTGAAGCACGACCGGGATTTCCATCTGAGAATAGCAGTTATCGCCAAGAATCCCTACCTGAAGACCGCCATCGCCACCGTTCAACTGCACGGCCACCGCTTCCTGGTGCTCGACGAGAAGGTGCGGGCTCGAGCGATTGCCTCCCTGGACGAGCACGCGGCGTTGGCTGAGGCGGTGGCCGGTCGTGACGGCGAGGGGGCCGCGCGGGTGACACTGCAGCATATTCGGGAAACGGAGGACATGCTGGCCAGCGCACTACGGACGGTCTGAGCGGATGGTGGCCGGACCCGTCCGCATCATGCAGGAGGATAGGGGAGACCCGCCCCGAAGTACTCCCCATCGAATTCGGGGGTGTTACTGCCCCCCGCTCGCGGGACGATGCCATGTACGCCGATGAGTTGCTGCTCGCCAGGGTCCACCTGGGTGCTATCTTGCCGCGCGGCGTGGTTCTTTCTTTCATCCTCACCACAACTGGTTCCTGTCCGCGGCTCACACCCGGAATGATGTGGCCGAAACGCTGAACCATGCCGAGGAAGGCTTCAAGGCGGTACGGGACGGTTACGCCCGCCACCTGCGGCGGTAGTCCTTTGACCAGGGGAGCTGTGACCGATGGGTCTTAGCGATAGCGAAGTGGCCGCCCTCAAGCTGAAAGCCCACCAGATCCGCCGCAAGACCATCGAGACGGTGGTCTGGGCAGGTGGAGGCCACCTGGGAGGCGCTCTCAGCCAGGTAGAGATTCTGGTCGTGCTATACTACCACTTCTTGAACATCGACCCGCGACGCCCGGACTGGCCGGACCGCGACCGGGTAGTGCTCTCAAAGGGTCACGGCGGGGGCGGGGACGCCCCGCTGCTCGCCGACAGGGGCTACTTCTCGGAAGAACTGCTGAAGGAGTTCAACCACACGGGGTCCCCCTTCGGCATGCACCTCGATCGTCTCAAAGTACGGGGGGTGGATGCGTCCACGGGCTCGCTGGGCCATGGTCTGCCCATGGCGGTCGGCATGGCGCTGGGGTCGAGGCTGAAGGGGGCGACCTGGCGGACCTACTGCATCCTGGGCGATGGAGAGTGTAACGAGGGTAGCGTGTGGGAAGCGGCAATGGCGGCCGGCCACTTCCGGCTTGGAACCCTGACTGCAATCGTCGACCGCAACCGCCTGTGCATCGACGGGCCGACCGAGGAAATCATGGCCCTCGAGCCGCTGGCCGACAAGTGGCGAGCCTTCGGCTGGGTGGTGACCGGCGTGGACGGTCACGATTTCCGGGAACTTGCCGGGGCCATTGAGATCGCCCGGCAGTCCACCGAGCGGCCGACGGTTATCATAGCCCGGACGGTGAAGGGCAAGGGCGTGGACTTCATGGAAAACCAGGCGGCATGGCATTATGGCGGCCTCGATTCTGAACGGGCAGCGCTTGCCCTGAAGTCGATTGACCGCCATTCCGACATCGCCTGACCGGGGAGGAGAGTACTGTGGGTAGCACCGGACTGACCTATCACGTCTATGACGTCAATCACATGACCCCGGCCGAGATTTACGGCCAGGTCGTCACCCGGCTCGGCGAAGAACGGGGGGACATAGTGGCCCTTACCGCCGATCTCGCCCGCTCCACCAAGATCGGCAAGTTCGGCGAGCGTTTCCCCGAGCGGTTCTTCAACGTCGGCATAGCCGAACAGAATTTGTTCGGCATGGCCGCCGGGCTGGCCCTGGCAGG
>DBBB01000005.1:0-2386 GCA_002291985.1 Firmicutes bacterium UBA995 | reverse complement strand
CACCGATATCTGCTACCAGGCCCTCAACTGCAAGATCATCGCTACCCATTCGGGCATCTCCTTCGGCCAAGCGGGCAGCACCCATCACTGCACGGAGGATCTTGCCGTCATGCGCTCGTTCCCGAATATGACCGTGGTCGCCCCGGCGGACGGCTACGAGACGGCCAACGCGGTGCGTGCCTCTGTTGACCTGCCGGGCCCGGTCTACATCCGCATCGGCCGGGGATTCGAGCAGACGGTCCACGCGGGTGAGGACTACGGCTTTGCGATCGGACGGGCGGTGACCATGCGAGATGGCAGTGATCTGACGGTGATCGCCTGCGGACCCTGTGTCCTTCACGCGGTCGAGGCGGCGAGAACCCTGGCGGACCGCCAGGGGATCGGCGTGCGCGTACTCAACATGCACACGGTCAAGCCCCTGGACCGCCAGGCCGTGCTGGCAGCCGCCACGGAAACCCGCCGGATCATAACGGCCGAAAACCACAGCCTGATCGGCGGCCTGGGGAGCGCCGTGGCCGAAGTCATCGCCGAGTCGGGCATCCCGTGTCGCCTGGTTCGCCTGGGCGTCCCTGATGTATTCGCGACGGTGGGCTATACCGACGACCTTTACCACCTGTATAAGATCGACGCCGCGGGAATAGAAGAGGCGGCGGCCCAACTGCTGGGCGTGAAGGTAGAGTCCCAAGATGACCGGGGGGACGGGGTGTAGGATCCACCATCATGAAGCGCATCGAAGCACCGATCGCCTGAACTGATGCAGGACGGGCTGTGAACCCGCGTTTACGACTGGTTCGGCTGCCCGCAGCCGGCGCTGCTTTGTGCAGCATCAGGGGGATTCCACCGTACGCTCCCGGGACCGATTGGCGCGTGCCCGGCTTGGTTGCACAGGCTTAGAAATGTGCAACGCCCAGCGCATTGACCCGCATTACATACGTGTACGGACGAATTCTATAGCCTTGCCTGCCAGCCGTAGAGCTTCTTCCGCCGGTTTTCTGGTATAAACTTTGGCCGGGATGCTGTCGGGGATTCCGTTAGGGTAACGTGTGGGAATGTAGTAGCCGTCTAAAATGGCAACTTCCTCTCTGAGCGTGGCAAAAGCCGGGTCAAATTGCTCTGCCCATGTAGCCAGAGCTGTCACAGAATGGCCGGTAACGATCTCTTCTCCCCGGGCGTACAGGTAAGCCTTGACGGCCTTCTCTGCTACCTGCTGGGCGATAAAGCATACTAAATGATACACTTTGTTCTCGAACAATACCTGTGCGCCAAGCAAGTCCGCCTCGGACTGTTCCAGCCAGCGCAGCCCTTCCTCCCTAGAACTCCGCCTCATAAAGAATTATCCCCTCCCGCAACACGTTGATTAGAAACGGGTTGCTGTCTTTCATCTCCTCAAATTCTGCGGGAGTATAAACTAACAAGTCTACGGCCGCACGGGGCCTGATTTTCTCATATAAAGCACCGATTCTCTCAGGGAAAGCGTCTTCGCTGTCCATTACTACAATCAAATCAATGTCACTGTTCAGTCTTGCCTCACTGCGGGCGGATGAGCCAAAGTGAATGATTCGTCTGGCCCCCAGCACCCTTAACTCTTCCTGAATTCTGGCCAACTCACTGCGGAGAAGAGCAAGGTTTCTCTCCCTGCGCAGTTCCAGAACCTTTTTCAAGATGCCCACCTCAACCGCATCATATCCCATGTGACAGGAAAAGTATAGCAAAATGGCTGTGGGCGGGCGCCCGAAAGCATGATGCGGAATCGATTCGTTGCCCCGGCTGCGGGCAACTCGGCGATCGAAGGTCAAGTGTTTCACCATGTGGCCTGGCGGATGAAGCGGTGTGGGGCCCAGTGGAGCCACGCTGAGGGGCGACAACCCCGTCCGCCTCTTGGCCGCCGACGGCAACGGCGAACTTGACGGGCTGGCCCGCCGTCGATCCGACGGTAGACCGGTCAACCCTCGTGGGTTATAGTGAAAACCAGGGTTACCTCCAGGCACAGTGACACCACCGTGTCCCCTATAGCGTGTCAGGAGGAATTCCGGAGGGGGGGCAGAAGAAGCGCACTACTGAATCTTGCCGGGACGGGCTGAACAGTTACGCCGAGGACAAGTCCATCGAAGGGGTCGCGTTTCTTGCCGCAGACTTGGATCGCGAGTTCCGAGAGCATGCGATGGCCTACGTCGCGAGAGTCAGAGAGCTGTCCAAGGATGGCTTCGAACCGGATTCCAGGGTCGCCACCTTGTCTGGTCTGGAGAAGATCCAGGAAGCTCTCGGGTTGGACGATGAGGGCATGGAGGCCGTTGTCCCGCAGTTCAGCACTCTCGCTGACGACCCTTCAAGGATCGAGAGGACAGCGGCGCAGGTTAACCGGGCAGCTAGCGGAAGTTTAACAGTT
>DBBB01000102.1 GCA_002291985.1 Firmicutes bacterium UBA995 | reverse complement strand
CCGATAGCGTTTCTCGGGACTGGAGGAAGTGCGCCTGGTGCTGGCTGATGTGGAAGGGATCCAGTTCATCTACCTCACTGAGCGGGACGTTGTCCGCCACGAACTCGTGCAGAAGATCATCAAGGCTTACGAAGCTCACGAAAAGTCCGCGTCTCGGAGCGAGGAGAACGGGCGGTGACCCAGGCGACTCCCGGCCAGCAACGACATCTATGGCCGCGGTACTTGCTCCGGGGGAATGATCGGGGCACCGGCCTGCGCATGTTCTGGGGCGCCCTGGCTTTCGTGTTGGCCGCCGCTTTCATGACTCCGGCTCTCGTCCCCAACCGCTTGCAGATCGATGCGGGCCAGGTGGCGCCTCGAGACATCTGGGCTCCCCGGGCCGTCACCGACCGCTACAGGACCGAAGAACTGCGGGCAGAGGCCGGGGCCAGCGTGCCCGACGTATACAGGATCGATCCCGCGATAGAAGCCACGGCCGAAGAGCGCATCAGCGGCATCTTCTCCGGGCTGGAGACCCTGCTTGCCGATCCGGGGCTGGCCGATGGAGACCGGTTGCGCGGTTTTCGCGAGCTGGTGGGCCCGGGTACGTCCGACGGCCTCCTCCGGGCCGTGCTGGCTTCGACACCGGAAGATCGGGCAGCCCTCCAGGCCCGTCTCCAGGAGACGGTGATCGGCCTTCTGCGTTCGGGCATAAAGGCCGAGTACCTCGAGGAAGCTCGCAGGCAAGCGTCGGCCAATCTGGCTGCGATTCAGGTGGACAGGGAACTGCGCGTCTTCGGCGATCAACTCGCCCAGGAAGCGCTCGTGGCTAACCTCGTGTTCGATGAGCGCCAGACCCGGCAGCAGCGCCTGGAGGCGGCGGACCGGGTTGACCCGGTGAAGATCGTATCCGGGCAGGTAGTGGTGCGGGCGGGGGAAGTGGTCAGCGAACACCAGCTCACCATCTTACAAGATCTCGGACTGCTCGAGACCAGCCCGGCCTATCCCGCCCGGGCGGGCGTTCTGGTACTGGCAGGTCTCCTGGTAGCCGGTATGGCGACCTACCTGAGACTCTTCTGTCCCGGGGTGTACGCCAGCGATCGACGGACGTTCCTCCTTCTACTGATCCTTGTCGGGACCATGGCCATCGCTGCCGGCACGGCCCGCTTCTCACCTTATCTGGCGCCGCTGGCCGTCGGACCCATGTTGACCACCATCCTGCTAGGACCGCCCGCCGGTCTCGGTGCGGCCATCCTGCTGGGGCTGATAGCCGAGCTGGGGGCGGATATCAATCTCGTGCTGAGCCTGGCCGGGGGCATCGCCGGGGTGTACGGTGTGGCCACCGTTAGTCAGCGTAACGATCTCATACGTTCCGGAATGCTGGTGATGGCGGCCAACCTGGCGGCCATCCTCGGGTTGTCACTGGTCGGCGGGCGTTCTTTCGCCGAGCCGGCATTATGGGTGGACCATCTATGGGGGATGGCCAACGGTTTCCTGTCCTCCGTCTTGGCCCTGGGGTCGTTGCCTTTCCTGGAGAACCTGTTCGGGATCGTGACTCCCTTGAAGTTACTGGAACTCAGCAACCCCAATCAGCCCCTGCTGCGAAAATTGCTGCTGGAAGCGCCGGGAACTTACCAACATGGACTGCAGGTAGCCAATCTGGCGGAAGTTGCCACCGAGCGCGTGGGGGGTGACGCCCTGCTGGCCAGGGTAGGCGCCTACTATCATGATATAGGTAAGATCAAACGCCCCTATTTTTTCATCGACAATCAACTCTTTGGCGACGAGAACCCCCACGATCGCATCGCTCCCCACCTGTCGGCCCTGATTATCACCTCGCACGTGCGCGACGGAGTCGAACTCGCGAGGGAACACAAGTTGCCCGAGCCGCTCATCGACTTCATCCAGCAGCATCACGGGACCGGCCTCGTCACTTATTTCTTCAGCCGGGCCACGGAGGACGGCCGAGCGGAGACAGTCATCGAGCAAGATTTCCGCTATGACGGCCCCATCCCTCAGACGAGAGAAGCCGCCATCGTGATGCTCGCGGATGGTTGCGAGGCGGCGGTGCGCGCCTTGCCCCAGCCGAATCCTTCCCGGATCGAGGCGGTGGTCCGGAAGGTCATCCGCGAGCGGCTGGACGGCGGTCAACTGAATCAGTCCGACCTCACCCTGCGCGACCTCGATGCCATCGCCGACGAGTTCACCAAATTGCTGACCGGGACGTTCCATGTGAGGGTACAATACCCGGAGGACCTGCCGAAGGAAGGAGAGAAGCCTGCCGCGGCCGGGGGCGATCGGGCGTGAGCGTGCTCGTGGACATCGTCAACCGGCAAGGGGAATGCGAGGTACCCGCCGAACTGGAGGATGTGCTGCGCCGGGCAGCCCTCGCCGCCCTGGCGGCCGGCGACTGGCGGGGACCGGCCGAACTGAGCGTGTGCCTGATGGATGACGAGGCGATAGCCGATCTGAACCGCCGTTACCGGGGAATCGCGGGACCCACCGATGTGCTCGCTTTCCCCCAACCGGGGCCGGCTCCGCGGGGCGAGCCGCCCCACCTCGGAGATGTGGCGGTCGGCGTACTTCAGGCGGCGGCCCAGGGGACGTCGCTGGAGGAAGAACTGATGCAACTGGTGATCCACGGTGTCCTGCACCTGCTGGGCTTCGACCATGAAGACCCCGAAGGTGCGGCAATCATGGCCGAACGGGAGTGCCTGGCGCGGCGGGGACCGGGCTCAAAGGCATGACCACCCCGAATGGCAGCCTGGTCCGTAGTTTCCAGGGCGCCTGGTCCGGTCTGGTCACCGCCTACCGCCAGGAGACCAATCTGCGCGTTCATGCGGCGGCGGCGTGGCTGGTCCTGGGTCTGGCCTGCCTGGGGGGAGTGACGGCCGGCGAAGGAGTCGATCTGATCTTGCTGGTCGGCATGGTCCTCGTGGCCGAACTCGTCAACACAGCCATGGAACGACTGGGCGACGTGGAGGCGGGTACCCGGTTTTCCGTCCTGGTAGGTGAGGCCAAGCGGGTAGCGGCCGCGGCCGTGCTGGTGTCGGCGGTCACCGCCTCCGTCGGAGGCGTCCTGGTCTTCGCCCCCCACCTGTCGGCGATGCCGGCCCGGGCGGAGGCGCTCATGGACGATCATCCCCTGGAGGTGGGACTCTACTTGGCGGTCCTGTTGATGATGTCCCGTGAGGCGCTGGGCGGTGGCCGGATCGCGCGGAGGCTGGGCCGATGATGAAGCGAATACGCAACACCTTCCTGGCCGGCTTGCTCGTCTTACTACCGGTGTTCTTGACTTTTTTGATCTTCGAGTGGCTATTTCGTCTGCTGGATGGAGTCACCGGACGCTGGGTTCACCTGATCTTCGGACGAGCCGTACCGGGGTTAGCCGTACCGGGGTTAGGAGTGGTGGCCACCATCATCGTGGTGCTCATCGCCGGGTTCGTGACCACCAACCTGGTGGGCCGGCGCCTGGTCGCGTACGGCGAGGGTCTCATCAACCGCGCCCCGGTCGTGCGGACCATCTACCATGCGTCGAAGCAAATGGTGACCGCATTCTCCCGTCAGGATACCGCAGCTTTCAAACGGGTCGTGCTGGTGGAGTACCCTCGCCGGGGGATGTGGGCTATCGCCTTTGTGACAGGCGAGCTGCAAGGGGAGATGCCCGACCGGATCGGCAGGCCGATGGTGAGCGTGTTGTTGCCGACCACCCCCAATCCTACCTCCGGATTTCTGCTGCTCGTGCCCCGGGATGACGTGATCTTCCTGGACATGCCGGTGAGCGAAGGGTTCAAGCGGGTAATATCCGGCGGCATCCTGTCGGCATCGGCCCACGATGACGCGCCGGTGCCTCCATCCGCGTCGGCGACCGGCCCGCCCTCGCCCGGCGAGGTTCGCTGACATGGCAGCCCGGGCGAGAGGCCGGCACTGGGCGGGGTGAGGGCAGATGGCCAGCGGTGGTTTTCGTTCCGGCTTTGCCGTTATCCTGGGACGGCCCAACGTGGGCAAGTCCACGCTGCTCAACCGTCTGGTCGGGCGGAAGCTGGCCGTCGTGTCCGACAAACCGCAGACCACCCGTAACCGGATTGCCGGCGTGGTCCACCGGCCCGGCGGACAGGCAGTATTCCTGGACACACCCGGCGTGCAGCGCCCCCGGGATCGGCTCGGCGGCTACTTGCTCAAGACCACCCGGGCGGCGATGCGGGAGGTAGAAGCCCTGTTGCTGGTGGTCGAGGCCAACTCGCCTCCAGGGCCGGGCGATCGCTATCTGGCCAGGGAGTTGTCCGGCGCCTCCGCGCCCGTCTTCCTGGTCGTGAACAAGGCCGATCTCGTACCGGCCGATGTTGGAGCCGGTGTTCTCACCCGGTACGCGACCCTGGCTGCTTTTCGCCGTACTTTTCTCCTGTCGGCGAGAGACGACGCCGACCTGGAGCCGCTGGTTTCAGCAGTGCTGGACTGTCTACCGGAAGGTCCTGCCTACTTCCCCCCCGATGCCCTTACCGATCAGCCGGAGCGTTTCGTGGTTGCGGAACTGGTGCGGGAGCAGATCCTCCACCTGACCCGCGAGGAAGTGCCTCACGCCACGGCGGTCGAGGTGCAGGAGTGGAAGGAGCGTCCGGACGGTCTCATCTTCATCCGGGCAATCGTTCACGTGGAACGACCGTCGCAGAAGGGCATCATCATCGGCCATGGCGGCAGCCTGATCAAACAAGTCGGCCAGGTGGCCCGCCAGGAGATCGAGGCGCTGCTGGGCACCCGGGTGTTCCTGGAATTGCGGGTGAAGGTGAGTCCTGACTGGCGCGATCGGCCGGCCACCTTGCGCTCGCTGGGCTATCACTGATCGCGGCCGCGAGGAGGGAAGCTGCCCCTGGCCACGTACCATCTGGAGGCAATCGTCCTTCGCTGCCGGGACCTTGGGGAAACCGATCGGCTGGTGACCCTTTTCAGCAAGGAAGACGGCAAGAAGCAGGCGGTGGCACGCGGCGTTCGCCGCACGTCTAGCCGTCGGGCCGGCGCCCTTCAGCCTTTTGCTCACCTCCGGTGTCTGGTGGCCCGGGGGCGCCAGCTTGATGTCATCGGCCAGGTGGAACTCCTCAACTCTTTCGCCCGGCTGCGAGAAGACCTGACGGTGCTGACCTGGGCCAGTCACGTTCTCGAGGTGGTAGACGCTACGGCGCGCGACGGCGAACAGGGTGGCTCTTTCCCCTTGCTGCTGGCGACACTGCACCTGCTGATCGAGGGCGGCGACCCCGAGTTGACGGTCCGGGCTTTCGAGTTGCGGCACCTGAGTGCCGCCGGTTTCGAGCCCGAGTTGAGCGTCTGCTGTCGATGTGGCGGTCCGTTAGGGGACCATGGCGAGTTGCGCTTCAACCCCGCCGAGGGCGGGGCGATCTGCGCGACATGCGGGAGAACCGTGGGCGGCGCGCCCTTGCGCCGGGGGGTGCTGGCGGCGATGCTCTACCTGAAGGATGCCGACATCCGTCAGGTAGGCAGGCTTTTTGCGTCCAACCGGGACCGCGCCGAGCTGGAGGCACTACTCAGGGTCTATCTCGAGTTCCACCTCGACCGGCCGCTGCGCTCTCTGACCTTCCTCGATACGCTACGCAAAGAGGGAGGACGGTGAGCCTCGGGCGCCAGGGCACGGGCGCCAGGGCCGGTTGCGGATACGCCGCGGCATGTGTTAGGATTCGGCGTGAGGTTTGCGTGACGAAGGGCGGGGAGGAATGACCTTCCAGGAGATCATAGCCCGGCTACACCGCTTCTGGGCAGATCGAGGATGCGCCCTCGTGCAGCCTTACGACGTCGAAGTGGGGGCGGGCACCATGAGTCCCGCCACTTTCCTGCGGGTCCTCGGACCCGAGCCCTGGCGGGTTGCCTACGTGCAACCTTGCCGGCGTCCGGCCGACGGCCGATTCGGCGAGAATCCCAATCGGCTCTACCAGCATCACCAGTACCAGGTGATCTTGAAGCCTTCTCCCGACGATGTCCAGCAACTCTATCTGGAGAGCCTGGAGAGCCTGGGACTGGCGCTGGCGGAGCACGATGTGCGCTTCGTGGAGGACAACTGGGAGGCGCCTACCCTTGCCGCCTGGGGGCTTGGCTGGGAGGTCTGGCTGGATGCCATGGAGGTCACCCAGTTCACCTACTTCCAGCAAGTCGGGGGAGTGGACAGCCGCCCGGTGTCCGTCGAGCTGGCGTACGGTCTGGAGCGTCTTGCCGCCTATCTCCAGGGGGTTGAGGATGTCTACGACCTCGTCTGGACGGAAGGGCTTACCTACCGGGAGCTGTTTCACCGGGCGGAAGTCGAGCACTCCACCTATTCGCTGCAACAAGCCGACCCCTTGACCCTCAACACCTTTTTCGACCTGCATGAAGCCGAAGCCGGCCGGGCCCTGGACCGGTGCCTGGTGCTGCCGGCTTACGATCATGTTCTCCGCTGTTCTCACAACTTCAATCTGCTCGATGCCCGCGGGGTGATGGGGGTAGCTCAGCGTGCGGCCTTGCTGGCGAGAGTGCAGCGACTGGCCCGCCGCTCGGCCCAGACCTACCTCCAACAACGTGCAGAGATCGCCTGCGGGCTACCGGGCGATCTCCTGGCCGGGGAGTGAGGGTCGTGTCTGCACGAGACCTGGTGCTGGAGGTGGGTACCGAGGAGATCCCTGCCAGACTGCTGGAGGACCTGCTGGGACAACTCGGGGAACAGGCAAGGCGCCAGTTCGAGGAAGCTCGGCTGGCGCACGGCGCCCTCCGCACGCTCGGAACACCTCGCCGCCTGGTATTACTGGTCAAGGCGGTCGCGTCCCATCAGGCCGATCAGGTCACGGAAGTCAAAGGACCTCCCGCTGCCATCGCCTTCGACGCCGGAGGGCAACCGACCCGGGCGGCCGAGGGTTTCGCCCGCACGCGGGGGGCGGGCATGTCCGACCTGACCGTCAGGGAGGGCTACGTGTACGCCGTTCAACGCCTGGCGGGCGAACCCGCGTCCATCGTGCTGGCCCACGTCCTTCCCCGGATCCTCTCTCGCCTCGAGGTCGAGCGGCCCATGCGCTGGGGCGCCGGCGAGTTCCGCTTCATCCGCCCCGTTCGCTGGATCCTGGCCTTGCTGGATGATGAGGTCATCAGTTTCGAGTTCGCCGGCGTCAGGGCGGGTCGTGTCAGCCGGGGGCACCGCTTCCTGGCGCCCGGCGATCACCCCGTCTCTTGTGCTGACGATTATCCGTCGATCGTCGACCGGGCCGGGGTGGTGCTCGATCCCGTTCAACGGCGCGAGCTGGTGTGGCGAGACGTGCAGGAAGCGGCCCGGGCGGCAGGCGGCCGCCCCCGCTCCGTACCCGGACTGCTCGAGGAGGTGGCCGATCTGGTCGAGCACCCGGCTGCCTTCACCGGCGGGTTCGACCCGGAGTACCTGTTGCTCCCCGACCCGCTACTGACCACGGTGATGCGTCAGCATCAGCGCTGCTTCCCCGTCGAGGATATGGATGGCGCGCTGCAGCCCCGTTTCATTGGCGTTCGTTGCGGCGATCGCCGCTGCCTCGACCAGGTGATCCAGGGCAACGAGTGGGTGCTGCGCGCCCGGTTGGCCGATGCGAGGTTCTTCTACGAGGAAGACCGGCGCACGCCCCTGGGGGCGCTGCTACCCCGGCTGGACGGGATGAGCTTTGGCGAGGGTCTCGGCACCGTGGGAGACCGCGCCCGCCGGACCGCGAAGGTGGTTCGCCTGCTCGCCGGCGATGCCGGGCTGAGCGAAGCCGAGACGGCCGTGGCCGTCCGTGCCGCCGAGCTGGCAAAGGCCGACCTCGCCACGCGGATGGTGTACGAATATCCCGAACTTGCCGGGATCATGGGAAAGGAGTACGCTGCCGGATGGGGGGAGCAGCGGGCGGTGGCCGAAGCCATCCACGATCACTATCTGCCCCGCACCGCCGACGATGACCTGCCCTCATCCCCGTCCGGAGCACTGGTCGGCCTGGCCGATCGCCTGGACGCGCTGGTAGCTTTCCACTCCGCAGGCATTGAGGCCACCGGGTCGCAGGACCCCTTGGGCCAACGGCGCATGGCCCACGCGATCGTCCGCCTGCTCGCGTCGGTCCTTCCCGGAATGGCACTGCGCCGCGCTATCGCCAGGGTCCGGGAGGTGCAGGCGTTGCCGCCCGGGGCGTGGGAGGGCAGGCTGACCGACTTCTTGCTGGCCCGCTTCCGGGGGCTGGTGGCGGAACAGGGGCTGGACGGGGACGTGGTGCAGGCGGTCCTGGCTGTGGGGGTCGATCGACTGGATGTCGCCAGGGCGCGGGCACAGGCGCTGGCCCGGTTCCGGGACACGCCCGCCTTCGTCGACTTGCTGGCAGTACAGGTTCGCGTGAGTGGGCTGGCCGGGCGGGTGGCCCGGGGACAGACGGTGAGACCGGAGGACTTCCGGGAACCGGCAGAGCGAGAACTGCACGATGCGCTGGCGGCCATCCGGTGCCAGGCCATGGCTCAACTGCAGGCCGGAGACTATGAAGCCTTCTGGACCGGCGCGGCACAGCTGCGACAACCCGTCGACGCTTTCTTCGATGCCGTCCTGGTCATGACCGGCGAGGAAGCGCTTCGCGCCAACCGGCTGGCCCTCCTCCGGGCCATCCTCGACCTCATATCGCTGCCGGCGGACCTTGGGCACCTGGCAAACTAGCCGGAGCAGGAACCAGAGCCCGATGGGAGAAACATGACCCTGTTTCGTGGCCGGCGGAAGGAGCGGACAGGCAGGCATGGAGCCGGGAACGGATGCCGAACAGCGTCAACTGGGGTCAATCTTCATCGTGTCCGACTCGATCGGCGAGACGGCGGAACTGGTGGCACGGGCGGCTGCCAGTCAGTTCGACAGCGGCCGTTTCGACGTTCGCCGCTTCCCCTTCGTGAACGATGCTCCGTCGGTGACGGCCATCATCGAACAGGCTGCAGCCGGCCGGAGCGCGATCGTGTACACGCTGGTCCAGCCGCAACTCCGGTCTCTTGTGAGCGACGCCGCCCGGAAGCTTGGCATCCCCGCCGTCGACATCATGGGCCCGGTGATCGAGGCCATCGCTCAGGTGAGCGAGGTTCCCCCGCGGCTCGAGCCGGGACTCAGCCGCCGCCTGGATGAGGAGTATTTTCGGCGGGTCGAGGCGGTCGAGTTCGCCGTCAAGCACGACGACGGCAAGCAATCCCGGGGCCTGCTGGCCGCGGACTGCGTGCTGCTCGGGGTCTCGCGGGTATCCAAGACTCCCGTCTCGATGTACCTGGCGCACCGGAGGATCAAGGCTGCCAACTTGCCCCTCGTGCCCGAGCTGGAGCCGCCGCCCGAATTGACCGCCATCCCTGCTTTCCGGCTGGTGGGTCTCACGGCTGAACCGCAGTACATCCTCGAGATCCGACGCCAGCGACTCAAGGTGATCGGCCTGAAGCCCGGCGCCGACTATGCCGAACTGGACCGGATCACCCGCGAACTCGACTATGCCGACTCGGTCTTCCGAAGTCTCGGGTGCAAGGTGATCGATGTGACCCGGATGGCGGTAGAGGAGACGGCCTCCCGTATCCTCGAGTTGCTGCGGCAAGGGGAGGGTTCGAGGTGAGCGCCCGATACGTTTACCGTTTCGCCGATGGACGGGCCGACATGCGCGATCTCCTGGGGGGGAAAGGGGCCAATCTTGCCGAGATGGTGCGGCTGGGGCTGCCCGTCCCCCCCGGATTCATCATATGCACCGAGGCTTGCCAGGACTACTACCGGTTGGGGAAGACCTGGCCCGCAGGTCTGGAAGAACAGGTGGCAGGGGCACTGGCGGCACTCGAAGCCGATTCCGGGAGGACACTGGGAGCAAACCATGACCCGCTGCTGGTCTCGGTACGTTCCGGTGGGGCTGCCTCCATGCCCGGCATGATGGACACCATCCTCAACCTCGGCCTGAACTCCCGGTCCGCCGAAGGGCTCGCCCGCCGTGCGGGGGACCGGGTCTTTGCCCTGGACTGCTACCGCCGTTTCGTCCAGATGTTCGGCGATGTCGTGCTCGGCATCCCCCACCGGCGTTTCGAGGACGTATGGGAGTCGGCGCGAAGGCGCCGGGGTGTGCGTGGCGACGGGGAACTCGATGAGGAGGCCTTACAGGAGGTGGTCCAGCAGTACCTCCAGCTTGTAGCCGAGCACACGGGTCATCCTTTCCCCATCAGCCCCCACGAGCAACTGCGGATGGCGATTCGCGCCGTGTTCGACTCCTGGAACAACCGGCGGGCGATCGCCTATCGCGAGATGTACGGCATCCCTCACGATCTGGGGACGGCCGTCACCGTGCAGGCCATGGTTTTCGGGAACCGGGGGCCCCGGTCGGCGACCGGCGTCGTCTTCAGCCGCGATCCTTCGACCGGCGCAGCGCGGCTTTACGGGGAGTACCTGCTTAACGCCCAAGGAGAGGACGTCGTCGCGGGTCACCGTACACCCCGGCCTATCGACGACATGGCGGCCGAGCTTCCCTCGGTCCATGCGCAGCTCGGGCAATATGCCCGGATGCTGGAGCGCCACTACCGGGACATGCAGGACATCGAGTTCACCTGCGAGCAGGAGCGGCTTTACATCCTGCAGACCCGTTCCGGCAAGCGCAGCGTGGCCGCATCCATCCGGGTGGCGGTCGACCTTGCGGAAGAAGGCATCATCAGTCGCCGCGAGACCCTTTCGCGGGTGGAGCCGGAAGCACTGGCGCACCTGCTTCACCCGACTATCGACGCCGGCGCCGTCCTCAACGTGCTCGCGACCGGGCTTCCCGCGTCGCCGGGCGCCGCCACCGGCCGTATTGCCCTCGATGCCGACTCGGCCAGCGACCGAGCCGACGCGGGCGAGCGAGTGCTGCTGGTTCGCCCGGAGACTACTCCCGACGATATCCACGGCATCGCCGCCGCTCAAGGCGTGCTCACGGCGCGGGGGGGCATGACCTGCCACGCCGCGATCGTGGCCCGGGGCATGGGCAAGCCATGCGTCGTGGGCTGCGACGCTCTTCGTTTTGATCCCCGGGGAGACAGCGTGCAGATCGGCGCGCGCGTGTTGCGAGCGGGGGACACCCTGTCCATCGACGGAGGTACCGGCAGGGTAGTCCTCGGGGAAGTTCCCCTGGCGCAGCCGGAACTATCGCCTTACTTCCGCACCTTGCTCGCCTGGGCAGACGATGTTCGACGACTCGGCGTACGGGCCAACGCCGACACGCCCGCCGACGCGGCCCGGGCCAGGGAGTTCGGCGCCGAGGGCATAGGTTTATGCCGCACCGAGCACATGTTCATGGCCCGGGACCGGCTGCCGATCGTGCAGGGGATGATCCTCGCCGAAACCGAACAGGAGCGCCGCCAATGTCTCCGGCAGCTTCTTCCCATGCAGCGGGCCGATTTCGCGGGTATCCTCGAGGCCATGGCGGGACTCCCCGTGACCATCCGGTTGCTGGACCCGCCCTTGCACGAGTTTCTGCCGGACGTCGAGGAACTCGCCGAAGTGGTCCGGGGCTCGCCTCCGGGTTGCCGGGAACAAGGGTTACTGCTGCGCGCTCGTGCCCTGCACGAGTCGAACCCCATGCTCGGCCACCGGGGGGTTCGTCTGGGCATCTCCCATCCCGAAGTCTACGAGATGCAGGTCCGCGCCGTCCTCGAGGCGACCGCCGACCTCATGAGCCGGGGGGTGGACGCCCGGCCGGAGATCATGATCCCCCTGGTAGGACTCCCAAGTGAACTGGCCTTCTGCCGCGACCTGATCGCAAGGGTGGCAGGGGAAGTCGAGGCGGCGTGCGGGCTCGACCTCGATTGCCCCGTCGGCACGATGATCGAGATCCCCCGTGCTTGCCTGGTGGCCGGCGCGATCGCGGAACATGCCGAGTTCTTCTCTTTCGGCACCAACGATCTCACGCAGACGACCTTCGGGTTCAGCCGAGATGATGCCGAGGCCAAGTTCCTTGCCCGCTACCTCGATTCCCGGATACTGCCCGCCAACCCCTTCGTGACCATAGACCGCGACGGAGTGGGGGTGCTGGTGAAGCTGGCGGTTGCGGGAGGCCGTCAAGTCCGGCAAGGTCTGAAGATCGGGATATGCGGGGAACACGGTGGCGACCCCGCGTCCATATCCTTCTTTCATGAGGTCGGGCTGGACTACATCAGTTGTTCGCCTTACCGGGTGCCCATCGCCCGCCTGGCAGCCGCCCAGGCCGCGCTATCCGCCGGCGGCCCTCCTTCCGCCTCGTCCAGCGCTTAGCTGCGCAAACCTTCATCACCGCACTTCGGTCGCATCTCCGGGTCTTCCCGCCCCCGGCAGGAAGTACTGCTCCTGCGGCTAATTGTCCCGGGGGAGAGCGAGGGAAGCAATTGAACGTCCGGCGGGAGACGGAAGAGCGAGAAGGCAGGGAACTGGCGCCGTTTGCCGCCCGGGCCGCCGGCAGCCGCGGTCGTGCCTGGCCTGAACCCGAGTGCGATATCCGCACAGCTTTCCAGCGCGACCGCGATCGCATCATCCATTCCAAAGCGTTCCGGCGACTCAAGGACAAGACCCAGGTATTCCTTGTGCCTTTCGGCGACCACTATCGGACCCGCCTGACTCACTCCCTGGAAGTGGCACAGATCGCGCGCACGGTGGCCAAGGCCCTGCGTCTCAATGAAGACCTGACGGAAGCCATAGCCCTCGGACATGATCTCGGGCACACCCCCTTCGGTCACTCGGGAGAACAAGCCCTGGACGGAGTCGTTCCCGGTGGGTTCCGCCATGCCGAACAGAGCTTGCGGGTAGTCGACCTGCTAGAACGGGGCAGTCGCGAGCGCCCCGGATTGAACCTGACCTGGGAAGTCCGGGATGGCATCGGCACCCACGGCAGCGAGGGAAAGCCCGCAACTGCCGAGGGCCGACTCGCACAACTCTGCGATCGGGTGGCTTACATCAACCACGATATCGACGATGCCATCCGGGGAGGAATCCTCCGACAGGATGCCCTGCCCCATGGCCCCATGAAGCTCCTGGGGACCGGCTACTCCCGCCGGATTCACACCATGGTTTTCGACATCATCGCCCGGAGCCGCGACGGCGAGATCGCGATGGGCGAAGCGGTCGCGGCCGCCGGTCAGGAACTCCGGGAATTCCTCTTTCAGCAGGTATATGTCCGTTCTGCGGCCAAGGAAGAAGAAGGGCGGGCCAAGGGGGTCGTTGTCGCCCTGTATGAACTGTACTGCCGCGAGCCGGCGCTGTTGCTGCATGGAGACGCCGTCACGTCGGTCGATGACCCTCCCTGGAGGGGCGCCTGCGATCACGTGGCAGGTATGACCGACCGCTATGCCATTGCCACTTACACGTGTCACTTCCTTCCCCTGCCCTGGAGACACGCCGATGACTTGCGGCTTCCGCGGAGGTGAGGATGATGGCAGGCTCGCGTGTTCCCGGAGAGATCGTCGAGGAGGTTCGCAATCGTACCGACATCGTACAGGTCATTTCGGCCTACGTCAGCCTCCGCCGCAAAGGCAAGAACTACCTGGGGCTGTGCCCTTTCCATGCCGAGAAGACCCCGTCGTTCACGGTGAACCCGGACAAGGGCATTTTCTACTGCTTCGGCTGCCAGGCCGGGGGATCGGTCTTCAACTTCCTCATGTTGCGGGAAGGCGTGAGTTTCCCCGATGCGCTCCGGACCCTGGCAGAACGGGCGGGAGTGATGATCCCCGAACCCGTGGACACGCCCGAACAGCGCCGCCGGTCGGCGGAACGTGACCGGATTCACCAGGCCCTGGAACTGGCTGCTGTGTTCTATGAAGAGGCGCTGCTGTCGGACGCCGGGGCAATCGCCCGGCAGTAC
>DBBB01000096.1 GCA_002291985.1 Firmicutes bacterium UBA995 | reverse complement strand
GCACTACCCGTACGGAGATCTGGCGGCACACCTCCTGGGATTCGTGGGGGAGATCGACCCCTGGGAACTCGAGATGCTCGCAGGATATCGCCTCGGCGATATCCTGGGCAAGACCGGCGTCGAGGCAATTCTCGACCGCGAACTCAGGGGCCGGGATGGGGGACGGCAGGTCGAGACGGACGCCCGCCACCGACCAATACGCGTGCTGGGGCAACTGGATCCGGTCCCCGGCCACGACGTCTTCCTGACCATCGATGCCGAGCTGCAGCAGGTCGTCGAGCAGGCGCTGGCCGACACCATGGGCGCCGTACGTGCCCACCGGGTCAAACCCTATCGCGCCACCTCCGGCGCCGCAGTGGTGCTCAAAGTGGACACGGGAGAAGTGCTGGCGATGGTGAGTTACCCGGGTTTCGATCCCAACCAGTTTGCCAGTCGCATGCCCGCTGATTACCTGCGGGCGCTGCGGGCGAATCCCTTCAGTCCTTTCCTCAACCGGGTCACATCCGGCCTGTACTCACCGGGGTCAGCGTTCAAGATGGTGACGGCCATCGCTGCCCTCGAGGCCGGACTTGTCACTCCGGACGAGACCGTGCTGTGTACCGGGGTGTTCCGGGTGACCGCCGGCCACGTCAAGCGATGCTGGAGGCCGGGAGGCCATGGTCGGGTGAATATCGTCCAGGCCATAGCCGTCTCCTGCAACTCCTTCTTCTATGAGATGGGGCGGCGCGTGGGGGTGGACTTGATAGCTTATCATGCCCGGGCGCTGGGTCTGGGCAGTCCCACCGGCATCGAGTTACGCCCTTCGGACGAGGGGGGAACCGTCCCCGACCGCGAGTGGAAGCGGGCCCGCTTTCCCCATGACCCGACTTTCTGGTTGGCCGAAGAACTGGATGCGGCTATCGGACAGGGCTTCCACCAATACACTCCCCTGCAAATGGCCGTGTATGTCGCGGCTCTCGCCAACGGCGGTTCAAGACATCAGCCCTATGTGATCGGCCGCATCGTCGACCCGACGAGCGGCCGTACCCTCCGCGAGAACCTCCCGAGACTCACTCACCGGACCCCTATTTCCGATGAGACGCTGGCCAGGGTCCGCGAGGGCATGCAACTGACGACCACCCACGGTACTGCCGCCTGGCAGTTCGGCCCCGCGTTCCGGCAACGCCACGGTTTCGACGTGGCGGGCAAGACTGGGACGGCGGAAGCCCCTCCCGGATCGGGCAGAGATCACTACGCCTGGTTTGTAGCCTTCGCGCCCGCCGATAACCCCGTGATTGCCATGGCCATCGTAGTGGAAGAGGGGGGCAGCGGCAGTCTGGCGGCCGCACCTGTGGCCAGGGCGATCGTCAACCAGTACTTCCGACTGGGTGCGGATGTGCCCGAACTCCCCCGGGACTTGCCGCCCGGCGCGGGAGACTGATAGCGAAGCATACCGTCGAAGGCAACCGTCTCCTGTCTTCATTTCCCGGAAAATGCGCCACGAACGTCGCTCCACCGCCGGCGCCACCGGGAGGAGCAGGAGGGGCCCCCGGACCTACTATCCAGCTTCTGGCAGACTCCACCTACATGGACATCGATCGACCGGCAATGGAGGTGAGCCTTTCCCGGAGGGGAGACTCGGTCGTGGTCATCGCCAGCATCCCTATTCTCGGGGTGAAACGGCAACTGCCAGGCGCCGGTCAGGGAAAGGGTATTGCCGGACGTGGCGCGAAGCAGTAGCCGGTTCCCGGCGTCGCGGATAGCGCCCGGTGGGCGCCGTGACCGGGATGAGGAGATGCGCCATGGGCCACCCGCCGGATGGCTCGCAACTCGCGTTATTCTCCGCAAGTCAGCGTGAGCAGGCCGGAAAGCCTGAGTTGCTCGGTGCCCTCGCCGATTCGGCTCACGCATGTCGGGCATGCTCTCTCCGCGCCGGATGCCGGAGCGTGGTGTTCGGGGAAGGAGATCCGCACGCCCGGCTGTTGCTGGTGGGCGAAGGCCCCGGACAGGTTGAGGACGAGCAGGCCCGACCCTTTGTCGGGCCCGCAGGGCAGCTCCTCGATCGCATCTTGCTGGCAGCGGGCTTTCGCCGCGAGGAGGTATTCATCACCAACGTGGTCATGTGTCGTCCGCCCGGCAACCGCGTCCCCTTGCCCGAAGAGGTCGCTGCTTGCCGCCCGTGGCTCGAGCGCAAGCTGGCCATCATCCACCCGGAGATCATCCTTTGCCTGGGCGCCCTGGCCCTGCACACGCTGGTGGAGCCGGGGTTGGCCGTCGGCCGGGCGAGAGGTCGCTGGCTGCAGCGAGACGGATCCCTCGTCCTCGCCACTTACCATCCCGCAGCCGTACTCCGCGACCCGGGCAAGCGCCGCCCGGTGTGGGAAGACTTCTGCCTGGTGCGATCGCGTTACCTCGAGTCCGCAAGGGGATGAAGAAAGGATCCCCCGTGATGAAAGCCACTCCCACGCATCGCCTGACGGTGATGAGCCCGAGCGCTGACGCGACCACCTCGCTCGGCATGACGGTGGGTCGTCGCCTGGCAATCGGACACTTCGTCGCCTTGCGGGGACCGCTCGGAGCGGGCAAGACCTGTTTTGCCCAGGGCCTTCTTGCGGGCCTGGGGGTGAGGGGAGGGGGACGGAGTCCCACCTTCATCCTGATGTACGAGTATGAAGGGCGGGTCCCCGTGTATCACCTCGATGCCTACCGGCTGAAGGGTCCGGAAGAGCTGCTCGAGGTGGGGTTCGAAGAACTGCTGTCCGCCCCCGCCGTGGTCATCCTTGAATGGTCCGACCGGGTAACCGCCCTCCTGCCCCCGGACCGTCTGGAAGTGGAACTGGAACCGGTGGTCGGTCAGGCTGACGGGCGACGGATTTCCCTGACCGCCGCCGGCTGCCAGCATCAAGTCCTCATCGCTGCTCTTGACCTGGGCAGGTGATGACAGCCTTGCTGTTACTGGCGATGGACGCATCGACCGCTTGCTTGAGCCTCGCCCTGACAAGAGACGACGGGTTTCACATAGAGATGGGGCACAGGGGAGCGAAGGTCCGGGCCGAGTCCGTCTTCGCCGCCGTCCATCGGCTCTTTCAGGACGCCGGGATGCGCCCGGCCGAACTCGGGGCGGTGGTGGTTGGCGCCGGGCCCGGCTCCTTCACCGGCACCCGCATCGCCGTGGCTGCGGCCAAGGGGTTAGCTTACGCCCGTAGCCTCCCGCTGGTTGCCGTCTCTACCCTGGATGTGCTGGCGGCGGGACTGCCCGCGCCGGGGCGCCGTGTTTGTCCCCTGCTGGATGCCAGGCGCGAGGAGGTGTACGGGGCCGTGTACCCGAACCCCCATGACGGCTGCCCCCCGGGTGGCTACGTCAACATGTCCTTGACCGGATTCCTGGATCTGCTTGGCGATGGGCCGGCGGCCTTCTTGGGCGACGGCGCCCTGCGCAATCGGCGGCAAATTGCCGAACGCCTGGGGGAGCGGGCGTGGATCGCGGCGGAAGAATGGGCTTACCCGCGGGGGCTGGTGCTCGCCCGCCTTGGCAGGGAAAGACTCGAGGCAGGAGAAACGACGGACCCCCTTACCCTGGTACCCCTTTACTTGCGACGGTCGGAGGCGGAGCAGGCGTGGCTCAGGAGTCCCCGAGATTGACCGGTGGCGAGGAGATCCGGCGGATGAGAGTCGCCGACCTCGACCAGGTGATGGACATTGAGGTGGCGGCCTTCCCCAGTCCCTGGTCCCGCGAAGCCTATCGGCGCGAGATTGCCGACAACAGCTACGCCCACTATCTTGTGATGTCCGCTGGAGGGGAAATCGTCGGTTACGGCGGCATGTGGGTCGTCCTCGACGAGGCGCATGTCACCAATCTGGCCGTCGCTCCGGCCTGCCGTCGCCAGGGCTATGGCGGACGTCTCCTCTCGGCCCTGATTGAGCTGGCAACGGCCGTGGGAGCGGATCGCCTCACCCTGGAAGTCCGCCGCTCCAACCAGGCCGCCCAGACGCTATATATCCGGCACGGCTTCGTCGTATGCGGGGTGCGCCGCAACTACTATGCCGATACCCAGGAGGACGCACTGGTTATGGTGAAGGAGGGTCTGCGGACTGTCCGCCGGTAGAGCAGGTCCGGTTCTCGCCATCGAGACCAGCTGCGATGAGACGGCCGCAGCGGTCATCGACGGGGACGGTACTTTGTTGGCCGATCTGCTGGCCTCTCAGGCGGCCATGCATGGCCGGTTCGGGGGTGTCGTGCCCGAGATGGCTTCTCGACGCCATCTCGAGCTGGTCCTCCCCCTGATCGACGAGGTGTTGGCCAGGGCGGGGATACCCTTGTCCGACATGTCGGCCATCGCTTTCACCGCCGGTCCCGGGCTGGTGGGTTCCTTGCTGGTAGGAGCGACTACCGCCCGGGCGCTGGCCTTCGCCCACGGCCTCCCCGTGCTCGGCGTCAATCATCTTGAAGCCCATCTGTATGCTCACTTTCTGCCGGGAGCCCAGACCCGGGGGTTCAGGCTTCCGGCCGTCTGCCTGATCGTCTCCGGCGGCCATACCGATCTGGTGCTCTGGGAAGATCACGGCCGACTCAAGGTGATGGGCAGGACCCGCGATGATGCGGCGGGTGAAGCGTTCGACAAGACGGCCCGTCTCCTGGGGCTCGGTTACCCGGGCGGGCCGGAGGTTGAGCGACTGGCTCGTCAGGGAGACCCTGCCGCCATCCCCTTTCCCCGTGCCTACCTCGACGATGGGGATGACTTCAGCTTCTCCGGACTGAAGACGGCAGTCGCGACCTTCCTGCGGCATAGCGGGCCCTCCTTTCGCCTGGCCGACGTTGCCGCCTCCTTTCAGCAGGCATGTGTCGAGGTGCTCGCTGCCAAGCTGGTCAGGGCGGCCTGTCGCGAGGGAGTGAAGGGGATCGGCATTTGTGGAGGGGTGGCGGCGAACACCGTCTTGCGGCGGGAGGTGGCCGACCGCGCCCGGATGGCGGGTCTGGCTGCCTGGTTCCCCGAGCCGGCCCTGTGCACGGACAATGCGGCAGTGGTCGCTTGTGCTGCCTGGCATGCCCTGGACCGCTCCGTGGCCTGGTACAATCCGACCGTGGATCCGAACCTGCCCCTCGGCCGGGTTGGGGATCACGGGGATAGCGATCCCGGGAAACGTGGGGACAAGCACGAAAACCTGAGCTAGAATGGTGGTTCGCCTGGGGATAAGCCTGTGGAAACTGTGGATATCCCCATCTTCCAGCAGGTTTGCCGAACCCAGGGAGGGATAGCTTGGCTGCTCTCGATCAGGGCCGAAGGCGTCTCACCATCATCCCCGTGCGCGGTCCCAATTCGCTCGCGCAGTGGCGCCGCTTCGTGCCCTGGTGGCGTCCGATCCGGAACTTCCTCCTGATCTATCCGGCCCGCTTCTCGCCTTCCCTGAGACTCAAGCGTCTCATGTATCGGCTCACGGGGATGCGGGTGGGTCGCGGCAGTTCGGTGGGTCTAATGGCCATGTTCGACGTGTTCTTCCCCGAACTCATTGAACTGGGGGAGAATAGTATGGTCGGGTACGCGGCCACCATACTGGCCCATGAGTTCCTGATCGACCAGTGCCGGACGGGAAAGGTGACCATCGGTCGTGAGGTGGTGATCGGCGCCAACGTCACCGTCCTGCCCGGCGTGAGCGTGGGAGATCGCACCATCGTCTCCGCCGGATCACTGGTCAACCGGGACTTGCCGCCGGGAGTGCTGGCCGGAGGGATGCCTGCGCGGATCATCCGGAGGCTGGACGGAGGCGAGGCGTCCACGTCCGCAAGGGCGCAATAGGGTCCGGCGCCGGGAAGACGCTCCGGCGGGAGAGGCGGCATTGACGGACTTGCCGGCGATCCGGGACAACGCACTGGACTGGTCCCTGGCTGCAAACTGGGGCACGACGATCCACTTCGGGGGAATCGGCGGTTATGAGAGCGGGGGGCGAGCATCACCTTCGAACCCTCGCCCGCCGATGTGCCCGCCGCCAGCCCGGAACTCATGGCCGCAAAGGGCACCGGCCCCCCCCCGC
>DBBB01000127.1 GCA_002291985.1 Firmicutes bacterium UBA995 | reverse complement strand
CCCGGCAGGCCGTCCGCGCGTTCGTGGACCGCTTCAACCGGGAGTGGCTGGTGGAGCGTCTCGCCTACCGCTCCCCCAGGGAAGCCTAGGCCGCCTTCTTGGCTACCCGGGGGGTAGCAGCATGATGGGCAGGATTAAGCAAGAACAGTGTCCAAGTATAGGGGTGCGGCGCAAGGCGGTCTCGACGGAGGCTAGGGTATGAACCTGCAGGATGCCTACTACGAACAGAAGTTCGAGATTGAATTTCTCCGCGCGAAGGGAGATGCGTTTCAGGCTTTCTTCGAGCGGCTGATGGGCTTGGCATACAAGGCTGACTTCATGCCCTGCCGGCCGTGGGGAAATCAGGGCGACCGCAAGAACGACGGCTTCCTCAAATCGGAGGGTCGGCTATTCCAGGTCTACGCGCCGAACCAGATGGACGCTGCCAAGGTAAAGGCCAAGATCACCGAGGACTTCGCCGGTGCGAGGGAGCACTGGGGCAAGCATTTCCGCACCTGGACGTTCGTTCATAACGCGACGGATGGACTGCCGCCGCATGTTCAGAAACTGTTACTCGACTTCGAGGCTGCACACCCTGGAATTCAGTTGCAGCTGTGGTGTCTCGAGGAACTTCGAGTGGTCTTCCGAGCGCTCTCCGTCGAGGATAAGGCGACGTGGTTCGGGCCTGCCCTGACTGACGCGACCAGGATGAAGTTGGGCTTCGGCGACTTGAAGGTCGTGCTGGAGAGGATCGCTGCGTTCCCCGCACCTCCAACCACCGATGTGAAGGACGTGCCGGCCGGAAAGATCGAGGCAAACGCCTTGTCCGAGGCCGTGGCGCGCTTGCTCAAGGAAGGCATGGTCAAGTCGCCTTTGGTCGCCGACTTCCTCAACCAATGGCATGATGAGACGTTCGGGGGGCGATTGGCGGAGGCCTTCAAGACCGAGTATCGGCGGTTGCGCGAGAGCTATAGTCCGAACGAGATCTTTGCTGAACTCCAGTCGTGGGCCGGCGGCAGGGATCGGGGAACGCCGGAACACGAGTTGGCGGTACTGACCGTCATCGTGTACTACTTCGAGCGGTGCGATATCTTTGAAGAACCGCGGAGCACCGTGCGATGATTCTCCCTTCCAAGCATCTCCCCCAGGACCGCGCCCTGCTGAGCGTCGGAGCCGCCATCCTGCGGCACCTGTCGCATCCCGTCACCGTATCGGCCTTGTGGGAGCAGATGCCGCGCGCTGTCGTTGCTCAGCAGGCATCATCACCCATGCGCTACGACGGATTCGTGCTCGCACTCGACCTGCTTTTTCTCATCGGGGCGATCGAACTGCATGAGGGGCTGCTTGTCCGGGGGGCACTATGATCCACCGCATCTACAGCAGTCTCGCGACTTTTAAGACGCAGGATTTCGAGCCCGGGCTGAACGTGCTGATTGCACAGAAGGAAGCGGGGGCCTCCGAAAAGCAAACCCGCAACCGGGCGGGCAAGACCAGCCTGATCGAGATCGTTCACTTCCTGACCGGCTCGAAGGCAGACAAGGGTTCTCTGTGTTGCACGGAAGCGCTCGCTAACGAATCGTTTGGCATGACGTTCGATCTCGGTGGCGAGAAGCTTCGTGTTGAGCGTTCGGGACACCAGAAATCTAAAGTTCACCTTGAAGGTGCGAGCTTCCTAAATGGGAAGGCTACCCTCTTGAATTCCGAGTGGGTGGAACTCCTCGGCGACAAGGTTTTCCGGTTGCATGAGGTGCCTGAGAACGATGGGCGTGTCACCACCTTTCGTTCCCTGTTCGCCTACTTCGTGCGTCGGCAACTGAGCGGCGCATTCACGACTCCTGAGAGGCAAGCAACCATGCAGCAAACGGGCGACTATCAGGTCGCTCTGCTGTTCCTACTGGGCCTGGATTGGAGGATTGCCAGCGATTGGCAGAAAGTGCGGGATCGAGAGAAGACCCTGGCGGAGCTGAAGAAGGCGGCGGGTGCCGGCGCGTTTGGCAGTATCGTCGGAAAGGCGTCTGACCTGCGCACCGAACTGACGGTGGCGGAAGCCAGACTCACAGTTCTCAAATCCCAGGTTGGTTCATTCCGTGTACTGCCTCAGTACGCCGAACTGGAGGCAGAGGCCGATGAGCTCACGCGCGCAATCAACGATTTGTCGAACGCCAACGTGATTGACACGGCAACGATCGGTGACCTGGAGCGCACGATGCAGACGGAGGTGCCCCCGTCGCTCACGGATCTTCAGAGCATCTACGCAGAAGCGGGCATCGCGTTGCCGGGCGTAGCCATCAAGCGCTATGACGACGTACGGAGTTTCCACGAGTCAGTCATTCGGAATCGGCGAGATTACCTCGCCGGAGAACTGGACGCAGCCAAACAGCGCGTTTCCGAACGCGAGCAGGAGATGCTTCGGCTCGACACAAGGCGGGCTACCGTGATGGGAGTTCTACGGAGTCATGGTGCGCTGGATCAGTTTTCCCAACTACAAGGTGAGGTCGGGCGCATGGAAGCAGCGGTAGAGTCGCTGCGGCAACGCTTCGAGGCCGCCGAACAACTGGAGGGAACCAAGAACGAGCTTGAGATCGAACGAAACCGTCTGGCGCTACGCCTGCGGCGCGACTTTGCCGAGCAGAGGGCGCGTTTGTCCGAGGCCATTCTCGCGTTCGAGGAGACGTCCAAGCGGCTGTACGAATCCGCCGGCAGCATGACCGTGGAGGAAACCTCCAACGGGCCTGCATTTCAATTTCCTATGCAGGGGTCCCGTAGCAAGGGCATCAAGAACATGCAGATTTTCTGCTTCGACATGATGCTAATGCGCCTCTGCGCCAAGCGTGGCATGGGG
>DBBB01000027.1 GCA_002291985.1 Firmicutes bacterium UBA995 | reverse complement strand
CGCCGAGTTGGCGGGTGATATGCTGCTTTTGACAATTGCATAAGACCACTGTTTCTTATCAAGAGCGGGGCGAGGGACTGGCCTCATGACCCCCCGGCAACCGGCCTGTGCGGCATCGGTGCCAATTCCAGTCAGAAGGTGGTTATTCGGGCTACAAGCCCGCGTTTCCAGTTCTGGAAGATGAGAATGCAGCTTACGCGGCCTCCTCCAGGGTTGGAGGAGGCCGGGTTCTTTGAGGGGGGTGAACGATGGGAATCGCTCTGCCCAGTATGTTGCCTACCGCCATAGGCAGCCTGCCCCACCGCGATCCGGAGGCGGCGATGGCTGCCATCCACCGGCACCTGCGCGCCTGTCCCGCCTGGCCCCAGCTGCCCCGGCGCGACTGGCGAGAGCAGATGAACGCGCAGTTCAGTGAAGGCATCCCCGGTCTCGTTGAAGGTGAAGGGGAGGTGCGTTTCGACCCGGAGGCTGAGCACGCATTCTCGGAGGGGGCCATCCTCGGGCTTCACCGCGAAGACCCGGAAGCGGTAATGCCAATCGGTCGCGAACGGGCTGCCGGCCTGTATGCCCTGGCCGAGGCCCCACAGCTTTCCCTCCAGGCGGTGGCGGTGAAAGGGCAAATCACGGGCCCGCTTACCCTGGGGTTATCCCTGATCGACCCTTCCGGGCTGCCGCTACTACACCGGGAGGCAGTGATGGATTCGCTGGTCAAGGTGCTGGCCAGGCGGGCTCGCTGGCAGGAGCGCTTTCTCGCCCGGCTCAATCCTCGCACCATCGTCTTTCTGGATGAACCCGCCCTGTCTACCTACGGATCGGGCTTCGTCGCTTACGATCGGGAGCGGGTGGCGGGCTGGCTTGGCGAAGTGCTGGAAGCCTTCCAGGGGCTGAAGGGCATCCACTGCTGTGGCGGTACCGACTGGAGTTTCGTCATGAAATGTCCTGTCGACATCGTTTCCTTCGATGCCTGGGGATTCGTCGATGACCTGGCATTGCACACCCGCGCGATCCGTGAGTTGCTGGGCCGAGGAGGCCGTCTGGCCTGGGGAATAGTCCCCGCCGCAGAGGAGTCGGCTTCATTGACCGACAGGGAGGCTGCCGACCGCCTGGAGGCGGCGATCGACCGGGTCGCGGCAGAGGGCGTGGACCGGCAGGCGCTGCTCGAGCAGTCCCTGGTCACCCCCTCCTGCGGCCTTGCTTCGCTCGATGAGGATGTCGCCGAGAGGGCGCTTGCGCTCACTGCCCGCGTCTCCGCCATCCTCCGCGACCGACACCACTTGGACAGGGAGGTATGATCGTGGAAGAAGAGCGTATCTTCACGTCGGAGTCAGTCACCGAGGGGCACCCGGACAAGATGGCCGACCAGATCTCCGATGCCATCCTGGATGTCATCCTGGCCGATGACCCCGACGCCCGGGTGGCCTGCGAGACGCTGATCACGCGCGGCCTGGTGATGGTCGCGGGGGAGATCACGACCACCGCCTGGGCGGACATTCGCCGGGTGATCAGGGATACGGTGACCGACATCGGCTACGTCCGCGCCAAGTTCGGCTTCGATGCCGATACCTGCGCGGTGCTGATGGCCATCGATCCCCAGTCGCCGGACATCGCCGCCGGCGTGGACCGGTCGCTGGAAGCCAAGGATGGCGCGGACGCCGGCAACGATGCCCTCTGCCGGCTTGGCGCGGGGGATCAAGGCATGATGTTCGGGTTCGCGTGCCGGGAGACCCCGGAACTGATGCCGCTCCCCATAGTGCTATCCCATCGCCTCGCCCGTCGGCTGGCCGAAGTACGCAAGACGAGGCTGTTGCCCTTCCTCCGCCCTGACGGGAAGACGCAGGTGAGTATCGAGTATCGCGGCCGCCAGCCGCGGCGAGCGACCACCGTGGTAGTCTCGGCCCAGCATTCGCCGGCCGTGAACCTGGCGGAGCTGCGCGAAGCGATCATCGAGACCGTGGTGAAACCGGTGGTGCCCGAGCACTTGCTTGACCTCCAAACGCGCATCCTCATCAACCCCACCGGACGTTTTGTCATCGGCGGGCCCATGGGGGATACGGGACTGACCGGCCGCAAGATCATCGTGGATACGTACGGGGGCTATGCCCGACACGGCGGAGGTTGTTTCTCCGGCAAGGATCCCACCAAAGTGGACCGGTCTGGCGCCTACGCGGCTCGCTGGGTGGCCAAGAATGTGGTGGCCGCCGGCCTCGCCGACGTCCTCGAACTGCGGCTCGCCTATGTGATCGGCGTGGCCCAACCGGTGACCATCGAAGGAGACAGTTTCGGCACGGGACGCCTCCCCGATCGCGACCTCGACCGAGTGATTCGGGAAGTGTTCGACCTCACGCCCGGGGGGATCATCCGCGATCTTGACTTGTGGAGGCCCATCTACCGTGCAACCGCATGTTACGGCCACTTCGGGCGGACCGACCTCGATCTGCCCTGGGAGAGGCTGGATCGGGTGGCGGCTCTGCGACGGGCGGCGGGCTTGCCGGTCGATCCCGGGGTGGCGTCTGGTGGGGAGCAAGCGGCGGGCGGCAGGTAGCCCGGGTCTCCCCCTGACTCATATCCTGGGAAGGGGGGAGGAGGTGGCCAATTTGGGCCATGTCGGTTTGGCACCCGGCGATCTTGCTACCGGGTTTGATGGTGGCCCGGGATGGGCAAGCCGCGGATGGAGGAGAACCCCGGCGAGCGGTAGAAACCGGAAGCTGCAAGGCTGACCAGTGGCCCGGGCCAAGGGGAGGTTCGTGCGTGCTCGAGACCCTCCAGGGCATCGTGGAACGGGTGACCTACCACCATCCCACCAGTTACTACGCCGTGGCCCGGCTGATGCCCACCTCGCCTCCGGGCGGCGGCCGGCGCCAGGCTCGAACGCAACCTGGCGCCATCACGATTGTCGGCTACTTCCCCACGCTGGGGGTAGGGGAAGCTCTCCGCCTCATGGGTGAGTGGGTCGTCCACCCCGAGTACGGCCGGCAGTTTAAAGTTCAGGCCCATGAGTTGCTCGCCCCTACGACCGCGGAAGGCATCGAGCGCTATCTCGCGTCGGGAGCGGTCCGGGGAGTGGGACCGGTGACCGCGCGGCGGATCGTTCAGGCGTTCGGGGTGGATGCGCTGACCGTGGTCGAGTCCTCGCCCGAGCGACTGACCGAGATCGAGGGCATCGGTTCGGTTCGGGCGGAAACGATTGTCCGGGCCATGGCCGAACACCGCGACACCCGCGACATCATGATCTTCCTGCAATCCCACGGGGTGACGCCGGGCTTTGCGGGCAGGATCTATCGGCATTACGGCCGCCAGACGGTTGGCGTCATCCGTGAGAATCCCTATCGCCTGGCCGATGAAGTCCATGGCATCGGCTTTCGTACCGCCGATCGACTTGCCTCGAGTCTCGGCGTGGAGACCACCTCGCCCTATCGGGTACGGGCGGGACTGCGCTACGTGCTGGGTGAAGCCTCCGCCGAGGGCCATGTCTACCTGCCAAGAGAGGCCCTGGTGGAGCAGACTTGTTCCACGCTGGGAATCGATGCCCTGCAGGTGGACAACGTGCTGACGGCCATGGCCGATGACGCCGGCGTGGTCATCGAGGAAGCGCCCCACAGTCCCTGGCCGAGCGAGGACGATTCCCCGTCTGCCGCGGTGTACCTGGGCCATCTGTATGAGGCGGAGCGGGGGGTGGCGGCCTGCCTGACCACCCTCGTGTCCGAGTGTTCCGGGCTCGACGATCCCGAGGCGATCCGGGCAGAGATCGGGCATTTGACGGCCGGGGAAGGTTTGCAGCTGGGGCCCGAGCAAGCCGACGCCGTCGAACTCGCCTTTACCTCGGGGGTAGCCGTGATCACCGGCGGCCCCGGCACGGGCAAGACAACTTGTGTTAACTGCTTGCTGAGGTTGATCGAGGGACGGGGATTGCGGGCGGTGCTCGCCGCTCCCACCGGGCGAGCGGCCAAGCGCCTGGCCGAGGCCACGGGCCGCGAGGCCCGCACCATCCACCGGTTGCTCGAGTACGCGTACTCCCCTGATACCTTGACCCTGCACTTCGGGCGTGACGCCGACGACCCCCTTGACGCCCAGGCCGTCATCGTTGACGAGATGTCGATGGTCGATCTGCCCCTCCTGAATCACCTGCTGCAGGCTTTGCGGCCGGGAACGAGACTGGTGCTGGTAGGCGACGCGGACCAGTTACCCCCGGTCGGACCGGGAAATGCGCTTCGGGACATCATCCGTTCCGGCATGGTACCGGTGGCCACGCTGACCCATATCTTCCGCCAGGCAAGAGAAAGCCTGATCGTCGTAAACGCCCACCGGGTCAACCGGGGGGAGATGCCCCTGGTGAACGCCAAAGACGGAGACTTCTTCTTCGTCCCGCGCGATGCGCCCGAGGCGATCCTCAAGGAGATTATCGCCCTTTGTTCCGAGCGATTGCCGGGCAAACTCGGGCTCGATCCCGTGTCCGATATCCAGGTGATCACGCCCATGCGCCGGACGCTTATCGGCGTGGACCATCTCAACCAGGAACTGCAGAAGGTCCTCAATCCCCGGCGGTCCGATGACCAGGAGCTGACGCAGGGAGGTACAACTTACCGGCTGCACGACAAGGTCATGCAGATCCGGAACGATTACGAGAAAGGCGTGTTCAACGGCGACATAGGGCAGATAGTCATGGTCGACCTCGAGTCGGGAGAACTGATGGTGAGTTTCCCCGATGCAGCCGGTACGCGGGAGGTCCGCTATGATCGGAGCGATCTCGAGGAAGTCGTGCTGGCTTATGCGATATCCGTCCACAAGAGCCAGGGCAGCGAGTACCCTGCCGTGGTCATGCCGATGTCCACCCAGCACTACGTGATGCTGCAACGCAATCTGCTGTACACGGGCATCACTCGCGCGCGCCGGCTGGTAACGCTGGTCGGAACGCACAAGGCGATGGCCATCGCCGTCCGCAACTCCCGCGTTGACCAGCGTTTCTCTCGTTTGGCCACCCGGCTGGCGGCACCCCGACGGTGAACCTCCTGCGGGGACTGGTCGACCTGGTTTATCCTCCTTCCGGTTGCCCCCTGTGCTCGATCCCCACGCCCGGGCTATGCCGGTTGTGCAGTCTCGACATCTCGTGGTCCGCCGGGGACAGGTGCGCCCGTTGTAGTCGACCGCTGGTCGCCGCAGGGTCGAGAGGTCGCGACCGCCCGGTGCTCCGTTCGCCCGCCCTCTGTCGCGACTGTCTTCTGACGCCTTCATCCCTGGGTCTTGCCCGGAGCCTCGGCGTGTATCGAGGACGTCTTCGCCATGCGGTCCACCGCCTTAAATATCGGCGTGAGACCTACCTGGCACGCCCCCTCGGTGAGCGCCTCGGTCGGGCAGTGGCGGCCCGACAGTTCTTGCCCTGGCTGGACGGCCGCGGTTTTGGACTCGTTCCCGGGCGCGGCTTCGAGGTGGTCGTGCCCGTGCCCGCGCACCCCGCCCGCTTGCGACGGCGGGGCTTCAACCCCGCGGCCCTGCTCGCTTGCCACGTTGCCCGCGTCCTCGAGGCGCCCCACCGCCCCCTTGCGCTCACCCGTATCCGCAGCACTCCTCCCCAGGCGGGCCTGACCCGGGGGCGACGCCTGGCCAACCTGGCCGGGGCTTTTCAGGCCAACCCGGACGACGTGGGTGGGCGGCGGGTCTTGCTCGTGGATGACGTTTTGACCACGGGGGCCACTGCCGCCGGATGCGCTGCCGCGTTGCGTAAGGCAGGCGCCTTTCAGGTGCATGTGGCGGTCCTGGCAGTGCGGGGGCGGACCGCCGGGACCGGCCGGCCTCCGGTCGCCTTTCGACACTCCCCCGGACATGCCTGACACCCTTCGACATTCCCCAGGTTTATCCACAAGACAAAGCCCTTCCGTGGCGGTTATCAACAGACTTATCCCCAATGCCAACAGGTCGGGCAGTCCCCAGGTGGGGAATCATGTCGGCAGACCGGACGAGGAAGATCATGCGGGGATCACCTACAATGGGTTGACACGGACCCGGGACTTCCTCGCGTTGACAGCCGGCAGAATGCATGCTATATTCAGCCTGTGCAGTGCCTGAAGGGCGCGGCGCAGTACTGTGAAGGGCAGGAGGAATGGCAGCAAATGCTCGGTCGTGTGAAATGGTTCAACCCGGAGAAGGGGTACGGCTTCATCGAGCGCGAGGACGGCGGGGGAGATGTATTCGTTCACTTCTCGGCCATCCAGATGGAGGGTTTCAAGACCCTCAACGAAGGAGACGAAGTCTCGTTCGAGATCGTCGACGGGGCACGCGGGCCCCAGGCGTCGAACGTGATGCGCGCTGCCGCTAGCTGACGGCAAGTTACCGGAGCCCATCGCATCCCCCAGGACCCCCGGGCAAATCTGCCCGGGGGTCTTGATGTCCGAAGGATTCCTGCCGTGGCAAGGGAATACTCGCCGATGAGGGCGATCGCCAAGGGATGGAGAGAGGTGAGTCAAGATGCAGATCCGCATCAGCGGAAGGAACCTCGAAGTGACACCGGAACTCCGGCAGTATGTGAGGAAGAAGGTGGGTAGACTCGAACGTTATTTCGAGGACGGGTTGGGTTGCCAGGTCACGCTGGCCATCGAACGCGACCGTCACATCATCGAAGTCACCATGGTCCTTGACGGCATCATCTTACGAGGGGAAGAGGCTGCCGGCGACATGTTCAGCTCCGTGGACCTGGTCGTCGAGAAGCTCGAACGCCAGATTCGCAAGTATAAGACCCGCCTCAACCGCCACGGACGCAAGGTGACGCTGCCCGATGAAGCGCCGGCCCCTTCCGAGCCGGAGGAGCAGGTGGTCAAGGTCAAGCGCTTCGCCATCAAGCCCATGACCGTCGAAGAGGCTCTGCTCCAGATGAACCTGCTGGGCCACGACTTCTTCGTGTTTGCCAACGCGGACGGCGACAGCATCAATGTGGTCTACCGGCGCAAGGACGGCGCCTACGGCCTGATCGTCCCCGAATGGCGCTGAGCAAATCCCATGTCAGGGCGACGGGCCGCCATCCTCTCCGAGCCGGTCACGGCCATCCTCTTTGAGGGGGGTCAACCCCGTCGCGGCCCGGATCAGGTGCTGGCCGACTTTCGCAAACTGGTAGTGCTGGACAACCTGGAGAAGCTCACCCGGGTGCCGGAGATCGACCAGGTATTGCTGGTCACGAACTACCCCGATCTCGCCGTTGAGGCCGCAGAGATGGCCGTCGCGGTTGTGACCTCGCCCCCGGGTCCCTTTCACTTCGGCCGCGTCCTGCAGGCGCTGATTCACGGGCGCGCGCTGACTCACGTAATCTGCATGGGGGGAGCGTCCGCGCCCCTGGTCTCGCCGCGGGAGTTCGGCAACCTTGCCGGCCTGCTGAAACAAGGCAGGAACATAGTGGTCGTCAATAACCCCCAGTCGGCCGATATCATCGGGTTCACCCCCGCAGGCGCGATCGATCGCATTGAGCCGCCGCGCGACGACAACTTCCTCGGGCATCTGCTAAGGGAAGCCGGGCTGGAATGCATCCTCCTGCCCAACTCGGCCTCCGTCAACTTCGATCTCGACACCCCCGCCGACTTGATGGTGATGGCGCTCCTTCCCCGTGCGGGGCCGCGGGCCGCGGCAGGGCTCCGGGGACTCGGGCTTGACCTCGGCCGGTTGAAGCGCTTTCAGCAGCTCCTGGCAGTAAAGGGGGCGGAACTGGGGCTGATCGGCCGGGTGAGCCCGGTGGTAGTCAGTTTCCTGAACCAGCATTTCGAGGTCAGGGTGCGGGTCTTCTCCGAGGAGCGGGGGATGAAAGCGCTCGGGCGCCTCGAACGGGGGGAAGTGATGTCGCTGATCGGCCTGGTCATCGACCGGCTGGGTCCGACCGAGTTCTTCGCCTTCCTCGCCCGGGTGTGCTCGGGCGTCCTCTTCGACACCCGACCCGTCCTGGCGCAGTTGGCGCCGGGGATCGGCGAGGCAGACCGGTTTCACTCCGACCTCGGCCAGTCCGACCGCATCGCCCACCCCGTCGTGCGAGAACTGACGCGGGCGGCCCTCGAAGCCCCTATACCCGTGGTGCTGGGAGGACACACTCTGGTATATGGTGGATTGTGGGCGCTCGCCGAGGCAAGTCTCGAAAGATAATGAGGGGAGCAAAGCGCCGGCGGCTTTGGAAGGATTTGCCCACGGGGTGACGAAAGTTAAAGAGGAGGACGGTGAGGGGAGGCCGACCATGGCCCGCAGCGCCGATGTCGCCGCTTATGAGAATATCCTGCGGCAGATAAGGGGCGTGCTGGGAGCCCAGGTCGTGGTCTCGCCCTCGGGCGAGGTCGACGAGATTCACGTCCTGGCAGGCCCTGGCCGGGGCGCCAAGCAGATCGTGCGTGACGTGGAGTCGGCCATGGCTGCCCAGTTCGGGGTGAATATAGATCACAAGCGGGTCAGCGTTGCCCATCTGCGCGGTCCCGGCGAAGGCGCGGCCGAGGGCCGCCTGAAAGTCAAAGGAGTACGGCTCGCCGTGGACGGGGTCAGAGCCGTGTGCCGGGTGGAACTCGAAGGGGAAGGCCAGGTGTTTGCCGGCGAGGTGGAAGGACCGGCCTCCACGGCCAACCGGCGATCCCTGCCCGCAGCCGCGACCTTCGCTGCTCTCGAGCAGCGCTTTCGGGTTGGCGATGCCCTGGTCCTGGAGGACGCGGCCCTGTGCCAGATCGGCCAGCAAACAGTCGCTCTGGTCAGTGCGAGCATTCTGGGACGCGAAGGCGAGCAGACCCTGGTAGGGTGTTCGCTGGTGCGCGGGGACGAACAGGAGGCGATGGTCCGCGCGGCGCTGGATGCGGTGAACCGCCGCCTGGGCCGCCGGACACGCCTGCCGGCGGAAGATGCGCCCGGCGTACCGAAAGAGGAGCCGTTCAAGGCAGATGGGGTGGAAGGAGGATGAGGCAAGACGAGGCAAGAAACAAGTTGGCGCGAGAAAAATCCATTCCAGACCGGCGACTTCCCGAAACAAGCACAAGTCACCCAGCACCCGAATGAGCGGTCTCCAGAGGAGCGGAGCGTCCGGCGGCGGCTAGCGGAAGCGGCTGGATTCGAAGGGGAAACGGGGGACAACTCGAAATGGCGCGCCTCTTGAGAGCAATCCTGGCGTTGCTGGCCTTGGTGCTGGCCGGTGGGGCGAGCTTCCAAGTCGGGTAGGCGGGTGAATTTCGCAGACAGCTTCGGCGACTGAGTTTGACCTACTCGGCCGGTCTGGAATCTGTTTGTGACAGCGGGTCAAGGTGAGCCGGGGCGTCACGGGGCGGGGGAACCATGGCCGACAAGAACAGGCAGCAGATCTGGGC
>DBBB01000095.1:2018-4235 GCA_002291985.1 Firmicutes bacterium UBA995 | reverse complement strand
ACGGCAGGGACACCGCGCGGCTGGTAGAGGCCTTGGAAGCCGAACCGGAGAGGCTTTCCGCAGCGGCTAAGCAGACTTCGGTGGCCAACCTCGCCGGTTTCTGCCACTATGCACCAGACAGTTTGGTACAGATCGCACTCGCCAACTACCAAACGACGCAATGGGACGAAACCCCGATTTCGGAGCCATTGTCCGGCGCAACCTGGGTGGCTGCTCGGTGCGGGGAAGTCGGCCGTCAGGATCTTAAGGCGGCGCTAGTTACCACACTACTTCGACGAGCGAACCCGCAGGACTTCCCGCCGCAGGGCATGGCCCTGGCAAACGTTGCGTGGTTGCTGTGGCATGCGCCTCCAACCGCTGGAGATTTGGTCCCCGCATTTCTTGACACACTTTGCACCAGGCAATGGCTCGGAAGACTGTATACGTATGCCGCGGCTGGTCCGCTGGCGAAGGGGCTTCGGATGCTCGCCCTAGGCCAACCGCCAGAGGTACGCCGCCGTTTTCGGAATCCTAGTCTCGGCATCCGACTTCACAAGGAACTCGCGCGGTTTGCTCAAGTCCTTCAGGAGGAGCAGAGCCAGATTATTCAACTCATAGGTTCCGCGACGATCTTCGGAGTGTCTCCGAAGCGTGAGTCGGTCAATGACGTGCCTGTCAGCGCAATCGCGTCGCTACCTTTGGACACCCTTCCCCACCGGGCCGATGCGAATAAGGTAGAGAATTGGCAGTTTCAGCTTTGGCTTGGCCTACGTGCTGTAACCGAAGTCACAGAGAAGCCGCTGGCGGTACCGTCGGCCGTAATTGTCAGAACGCTCCATCTCTGGCGTTTCAACCTCGCAGAGTCCTCAATCGAGGCGGAATCTGCCGCGCACCGCATCAATCAGAGCATGGTCGCGTGGTTAGAGAGGTGCTCGCGTGAGAACAAGGGCCTTTTGCCGCCAGCGGTCTAACAAGCCGATAAAGTGCCGGTCGCCTGCGGTGCCTGCAGCTTATGGGCGAGACGATGGTACGGGCGCTTCGTGCCGTGCCATCGGGGCGGCGTATTACCATCCGCTTGATGGCCAGACGCGAAGCGCCGGACAGCAAGCGGATGCAGCTGACACGGTCCCGATGACGGTGCGATGGCCGAGCCGGAGAGGAGGAAGCCGACGGAACGCAACGCGGCGAGCCTTGGAGCCGGTTTCCCGACGGGGATAGGCCGTGCGACATGGTTCACTGGCAGGACGAGGAGGGTCTCGATGCGGCGCTGGGGCGGGCGGGGGTGGTGGTCGTGGTGTGCAGTCACGTTTTGCACGGGGTCTTCTGGCAGGCGAGAGCGGAGGCCCGGTACCGGGACAAAGCCCTTACCCTCACGGACCACGCCAACCCGCGGCTGGGTTGACCGCAGCCTTCCGTGGTCTGGCCTCGGGTTGAGCGGTGGTCGGTTGTCGGAAACTCTCCGCTGCAAGGGCATCATCAGCCTGAGGGCTGGCGGCAATTTGCCCGTTGACAGAACATGCGGTGTCTGGTGAATCAACTCTGGCCTGCACCATCAAGCACAGACCAGCTACGAGCGCCAACGTTGCCTATTAGCTGGAAACCATATAATGGGCGACAAGACCTGCAGGTTGGGAATATTGCGGACGGGTTGAACAATTGCTTGAAAAAGCCAGGTCTGCAACTGGCGCACTCGAAGCAGGCCAGGCTGTATGACTACGAAGGACCCCATCAGCTTCTCGCCGTGCGACCAGATGACCCTTCCCGGCCCGCCAACCCGTCCACCTGCTCGTCTTCAGCGTCCCGGCGAACCTCCCCCACGGCGAGCACGTCATGACCCTCGCCGCGCAAGGCCCTGACCAGAGCGAAGTCGCAGCTTCCGTTGGCAAGAAAACGGAGGCCGTTCATGTAGCGACTATCTCTTCGCCGGCCAAAGACTTGGCGGCGTACGCAAGCGCGGCCTGGATATCCTTCCGGCTGAGGCTTGTGATACCCGTCCAGCAGATCTTCCACCGTGGCGCCCTCGCCAAGCTTCCGCAAGATCAGCTCAACCGGTATCCGCGTGCCCTTGATGACTGGCTTTCCCGTCATCACCTTCGGGTTGATTTCAATCCGCTGGGCAAGAACATCGATGCCCACTACCGAAAACCCCCTTCCGGGGACCGGTCAAATCCCGCGGCGACAGACGGTGACGCCGCTTCCCCACACTCACCATAACCCGGATCACACGCCGCTGGCAGG
>DBBB01000095.1:827-1622 GCA_002291985.1 Firmicutes bacterium UBA995 | reverse complement strand
GAGGAGAGGGCCCTCTTGGAGTCTCGAGCACGTCGTTATACGGCCGGCTGAGATGGCCGAGGCCTCACGCTTGGCCGAGGTTTACCCGGCCGTGCGCCGCGGCATCGACGAGGCGCGCAGCCGGCTCGGCGCGGCTCGTAGACCACGTTGACCGACTGGTCAATCGCGCCGCGACCAGTCTTGTCTTGCGGTAATAGGCAAAGCAGTGTGCGCCGAGGTCTGAATAGCCGGTGCCAGGCTGCCCGGGAGGAAGCTGCCGTTGCCTGGCGAAATGTTCCATACAGCACCACGAGCGGTCTTCCTTCTCGGCAACGCCGGCGAGTAACGGTCCGGACGGTGGTGCTGCTCCCGTTCATCGGCCAGGCCCTCGGCGCAGCGAATGACGTGGGACCAGCCTACGCGGGCCACGGCCATCCGGCTCGGCTCGACCCTGGAGTTGCTCCGAGTGAGGTTGTCTGTAAAACGAGACTGCAAGCCGGGATGGGGAGGGGGGTGCACCGTGTCTCATTTCACCCGCATCAGGACGAAAATGGTGAAAAGAGAGTATCTGATCGGCGCCCTGCGCGATCTGGGCTACGCTTACACGGAAGGCGATGAGGAGGTCCTCGGTTTCGACGGCCGGCGTACCCGCGTGGAGATCAGGGTCACCACCAGAAGCCCGGGATACGACATCGGCTTTTGCAGGCGGGGCGAGGCCTACGAGTGTGTTGCCGACTGGTGGGGCATCAACGACGTGAGCCAGGAGAAGTTCCTTCAGAAGGTCGCCCAACGTTACGCCTACCAAGCCACACAGTC
>DBBB01000095.1:0-504 GCA_002291985.1 Firmicutes bacterium UBA995 | reverse complement strand
CGCCTACCAAGCCACACAGTCGGAACTGACCAAGCAGGGCTTCGCCGTGGTGAGGGAACAGGTGTCCGAGGACGGCCGCATTCATCTGGTTCTCCGGCGGGCCCTGTGACCGTAGGTGAAAGACGACCCGCGGGACTGGGAGGGTACCGGACGTGCAACTGCAGGAGATAGAGGTCTTCATTGACAGTCGCGGACGGGTGAGCATCCAGGTGCTGGGAGTGAAAGGGAGGGAGTGCCTTGACCTGACGCGGGCCCTTGAGGAGGCTCTCGGTGGCCAGATCGAGGCCCGCGAGATGACCGCCGGGGTCCACGAGACACAAGAAGATGTTGCCGACCGGCAGCGCGAGAGAAGCCGGTAGTGGCGCGGGTGGGCCATTCCTTCCTCCGGGTCCACGGGTTTCTGCCCGTGAGTCTGGCCAACGGCCCCGGGGCGCGCGCCGTGGTCTGGGTCCAGGGTTGCTCGCTGGGATGCCCGGGCTGTTTCAACCCCAAAACGCACCCCCC
>DBBB01000144.1:1594-3438 GCA_002291985.1 Firmicutes bacterium UBA995 | reverse complement strand
CCGCTGCAACCGGTTGTTAGACAGCCATCGTCCGCTGTCACGACACCGCCTCCTCGATCGGCTCCTCGGCGTCCCATTCCTCTGGCCCCTCGTCGTAGGTCTCGGCCACGCCCCCAGCGCGGAATAGCTCCGGCTCTCGGGTGATTGTCTTGCCCGTTGCAAACTCGATGCGCTGGAGTAGCTCATCGGCGCGTGCGGCATAGAACTCCCAGAAGCGATCGGCGCGCAGATCCGCCGGCGCGATGCAGTGCGAGCGCAGGATCTCGTCCATGCGCGCCGCGCCGACGCCGGCTGCCCTTTCAATCGCGGGCAGGTACTCCGACGGCGCGCGGCCGCCGATCTGCCGGTTGCTGCGGGCGGCGAGCGCCGTCTTGTTGATCACACTGTTATAGGTGCCGGGCTCGATCCTACCCGCCTTGCACCACTTCTCGGGAAAGATATGGTGGATGTCGACCTTGTCGTCGAAGAAGGTCTGAGCCTCGATCGGCTCGCCGGTGCGGAAGTCGCGTCCGCCGTCGCGCATGAGGAGCGCGTAGAGCCCTTTGTAGGCCGAGCTGTTGCGCGTGCGCAGGGTGAGTAGCCGGTTCGGCTGGAAACTCGACTCCTGAATCGTGATCGGCTCGGTCGCCTCGCCGCGCACCATGGCCACGACCTCCGGCAGGTCGCGTGCGAAACGGCTCTCGATAGCGCCGGCGTAGAGTTCGCCCAGCACGCCGCACCAGTACCAGCGGGCGATCCTCCGGCGCGCGCCTTCGGTTTCCCCTTCCTTGCCAAGGTCCACGAACATCGCGGCGAGCGGGACGAGCTGGGTGCGGTAGGGCAGATCCCGCGCCTTGAAGATCTTCTGCCCGTAGAGGAATCGTGCGGCGCGCACGAAGCCGGCCTCGACGTTGTCCGCCCATGCCTGCCAGTCGCCCACCTCGAGCTTCAAGATATCCTTGCGCTTGCAGCTAATGCCGGGTACGTTGTCGGTGGTGGTTCCGGAGGCCAGTGCCTCGCGCCGACGGGTCTGGGTCACGAGCAGCGAGATGGCCTGGAGGAAGTCGTCGCTCTGGAGTCCGCGCAGGACGGGGTGCTGGGCCTTCAGGCGCTGCTCGCGGGCGTTCCAGTCGTCGCGGAGCTGGAAGTCGTCGGCGGCAAAGGAGGCGGTCAAGAGTTCGAACACGTTGAGTGACACGCCGCCGGTGTTCACGCGCTCGAAAACCAGGCACACCGCTTCCTTGGGGGTCTGCTTCTTCAGCTCGATGACCGGCACCTGGTACTGCTCGAAGCGCTTGATGACCTCGTGCTCGAAGATGTCGTAGAGCTGGATCTTCTCGGGGGCGTAGTGCCAGTGCCTGTTATAGGCCTGGCGCCACTCGGCGCTCTGAAAGATTCGGTTCACCGGAAAGAGGTCGGCAGCGTGCTCCCGCTCCGGGGTGGTCACGTCCAGTGTGGTCGCACCACCGAAGGTTTTGACCTGGCGGTCTTCTGGGACGCTCAGCACCGCGTCCTCGCGGTCGTCGTCGTTGGTCACTGCCTTCTTCATGTCGAGGTAGTACCAGCGGCGGATCGGCTTGCCCTTGGCGTCCTTGGTCTCGACGACGACCAGACTCATGAGCGCCTGGTAGAGCGAGGTCAGGCGCTGCTGGCCGTCGAGGATCAGCGTCTCCGGTGCGATCTCGCGCAGCCGTGCGTGCGTGCCTTGGAGCGGGCGCGGCTTGAAGCGGACATGCTCGCCGCCCGTTTCGAACAGCATCACGGCGCCGATCGGAAACGAGACCGACACACTCGCGAGGAGGCTCCGGATGCGGTCGTCGTCCCAGACCCAGCCGCGCTGAAAGTCCGGAAGCTGAAGCTTGCCA
>DBBB01000144.1:0-1180 GCA_002291985.1 Firmicutes bacterium UBA995 | reverse complement strand
ATCATGCTCGGTTCACCTGTCGTTCTCCGTTCCTTGCCTCGTCGCGATTACTCTGACTGTCTAACAATAACTAGACTGATCTGCATAAGTCCACAGCGCCATGGTGGCTGCTGTAGCGTTCGAGAGGGAGGCAATGGCTTCCTGCTGACCGCCAACAGTTGGCCTTGAGCCGATACGTTTGCTGTCGGCGCCGGGGCAGGAAGGGCGCGCGAAGTCATCCCCCGGTCCACGCCGCAAACCGGGGCACGCTGCTGGCGGAAGCCAAACTCATCGCTTTCTTGCGTGGCCACATGCGGCGCCGCAGGTAGTAGGTGACAAGGGCATTGGCGTCGGCCTTGGGCGGCAGGAATCAACCTCCAGGCGCCGAATTCCTGCCGGCTGTTGGCGAGCATCTTGAGTCCATGCGGACAGGAGTGACGTACCGTGCCCCGACTGCGCCTGCTGCCCCTGTTCCTGGGAACGCTGCTCATCGTCCTGGGCGGACTGTGGCTCCTGGGCAACCTCGACCTCATCGAGTGGGATTTTGGCCAACTGATCGCGACCTATTGGCCCCTGATCCTCATCGTCGTCGGGCTGGACTTCCTCACCGGCCGGGCCGGCACGCGCTGGTCGGGGGGATTGCTACTGTTCGTGGGCGCCGTCTACCTGGCCGCCAACCTGGACCTGGTGACCATCGACCCCGACATTCTGTGGACGCTCGTGGGGGCGATTGCCATCATCTTGCTGGGCGCGTCCATCCTGCGCAGCGCCCTGTCGCCTGGCGGTACGCAGTGGGCCATCATGAGCGGCATCGAACAGGAGCATGAAGGTAAGATGCCCAATAGCGGGGGCTTCATTGCCCTGTGCGGGGGCGTCGAACTCGACCTGTCACGCGCCGAGTTTCCCGACCATGAGACGGTGCTCAACCTCACTGCCATAATGGGGGGCATCGACGTGAAAGTGCCGGCGGACGTGGCCGTTGAATGCCGGGCCACCGCCTTCCTGGGAGGCGCCGAGTGTTTTGGGCAGTCGGTCGGGGGCGTGCTCGGCTCGCGGGTTGTGAACCGGGCGGCCGCCGAGACCTCCCCTGATAAGCGCCTGCTGATTCGGGCGACCGCCTTCATGGGTGGGGTGGAGATCGAGTAGACCACTGACAACCGACCTCGGAACGCGTGCTCGGTTGACCCGGGAGGAGGCTGCG
>DBBB01000074.1 GCA_002291985.1 Firmicutes bacterium UBA995 | reverse complement strand
GATCCCCTGTACATCATGACCGGTCCCCTCACCGGCACGGCCATCCCCTTCACCCCCCGCGCGGTGATCGCCGGCCGATCGCCCCTGACGGGCCGATGGGGCGAAGCCAACTTCGGCGGGTGGTTCGGTTCCGAGCTTCGCCGCGCGGGATTCGACGGGATCGAGTTCCGGGGCACGGCAGCATCTCCCTGCTATCTGCAGGTCAGGGAGGGCGAGGCCGAACTGGTCGATGCTTGCCGTCTATGGGGACGGGATACCTACGAGGTGACGGATGCACTTGGCCGACAAGGCCGGGTGTTGGCCATCGGTCCCGCCGGAGAGAGCCAGGTAGCTTACGCTGCCGTGGTGACGGACAAGGGTCACGTGGCCGGACGAACCGGCCTGGGCGCGGTGATGGGGTCGAAGCGGCTCAAGGCCGTTGTCGTCAAGGGCTCTCGCCGGCCACCGGTTGTCGACAAAGGGATGGTCGTTGCCCTTCGCCGCCAGCTGATTGACGCCGCCCGGGAGAACCTCTTGGTGCAGGCGTTGAGCATTTTCGGTACCCTGGCCTCGCTGGATTCGGGTTGCCTGATCGGCGACATCCCCCTCCGCAACTGGTCTCAGGGAAGCTGGGATGCCGGATTCGAGAAACTCACCGCCTCGGGCTACCAGGAGGTGCTGGGCGAGGGCCGGGGCACCTGCTACGGTTGCCCTATCGGCTGCAAGCGCCGGATACTCCTCGACGGCTTGGCAGTGCCCGGTCCCGAGTACGAGACGGTGGCCGCCTTCGGCTCTCTCCTGCTGATCGACGATCTCGCGGCCATCGCCCGGATCAATGACCGGTGTAACCGGCTGGGCATGGATACGATAAGCTGCGGTGCCACTCTGGCTTTTGCCATCGAGTGCCGGGAGGCAGGTCTCCTCCCCCGGGAACATGCCGAGGGAATCCCTCTTCGCTGGGGCGACCCCGCTCCCTTGGAGAAGGTGTTGCCCCTGATCGCCCGGCGGGAAGGCCTTGGGGCCCTGCTTGCCCTGGGTTCGGCCTCCATGGCCGATGAGCTGGGCGAAGCCTCCCGGAGTTTCCTCACCACCGTACGGCGGCTGGAGGCGCCCATGCACGACCCGCGCGCCCTCCATGGCCTCGGACTGGCCTACGCCACGTCCACGCGGGGTGCGTGTCACGTGGATAGCAGTACGCTGTGGCTGGAACAGAGTGCCTCGTCCTTGCCCGAGTTCGGCCTGGAAGGGCCGTTCACGATGGGCACGGCCGACGGCAAGGCCAGGCTGGTTATGTTCGCGCAGGACATCGGCCAGGTCATGGGATCGTGCGCCATCGTCTGCGTCAACGGCGGCATGGGCATGAGCGTCACCGGGTTGGGTCAGGCGCTCCGGGCCGTGACAGGCGAGGAGTGGGAACCCGGCCGGCTCAGGGAGACGGGCGAGCGGGTGTTCGTGCTGAAGCGCTGCCTGAACATCCTGCTGGGGGACGGCGGCGACGACGATATGCTGCCTCCGCGACTGCTCCTCCGGCTTGGCGAGGGGCCTACCCGCGGCAGTGCGCCCGACCTTTCCCGGATGTTGGCCGAGTGGCGCGGCCTGCGGGGCTTCGACGAGCGGGGACGGCCCGGCCATGATCGCCTGGCATTGCTGGGACTCGACGATATTGCCGAGTCAGTACATCGGCGACAGGCGAATCGCCAGGAGGTGGTCCGCTAGCTCACGGAGCTATCGGTCGCGGGGCCGTGTCGGCCCGGTGGGTGCGGGCGAAGACCTCTTCCGGCAAGTCGAAGTAGTCGCGGCTGAACTTGGCCACGAAGCGGCCGTTTTCGATATGACCGGAGTTCCAGGTGGCGTCGAAGCTCAGCCAGCGGCCATCCACCCACACCTGGTTCCAGGCGTGCAGTTCGTCTTGGCCGCCGGGCGGGCGGGCGATGCCCGTCACCACCCTGGCCCGGAAACCGGCCGCCCGCAGGAGGGCAGCGGCGAGTACGGCATAGTCCTGGCATACGCCCCGGCGTAATCGCAAGATGTCGGAAGCCCGTAAGATGGGAACCCCCGACTCGCCCTGTCCGCGGATGCCGGCCAACCGATCCATGTCGTACTGCACGTTTCTGGCGACCCAGTCGTGAACGGCCAACACCGCATCCCGGCCTTGCCGGTCAACGGTCAGCCGGTGGGCCAACCCGTACACATCGGGATGGTCGGAGTCGATGTCGTAGGAGGTGGGCACCAGGTAGCGGGCTTCGCGGGACCAGTTAACCACCCGGAACCAGTGGGCCAGCGTCCACTTCCAGGATACGTGCGCGCCGAACTCCCGGTAGTCGCTGACCACCGAGAGGAGCACCACGTATTCGCCGGGTTCCTCGAACCACACATCGAACTCGAATCGGCCTTCCGTCAGGGGCACAAGCCGTGAGACCGCGGGCTCTTGCCCATCCATGAGTGAGGCCAGCGCTTGCGGGTCGGGCACTCGGCCGGCGGCGAAAGCCGGCGCCACGGGATAGAGGCATACCTGCACCTTGACATAGGTCGGGTCAGGTACTCCGCCGGCCATACGCAGGCGCAAGTCGGCGCCGAGCAGTCCTCCACCCGGTTCGACGAGGTGCACCAGGCTACGTGCGTTGGCCACCTGGCCCGGGGAGACGGCAGCCAGCACGACGCCGCCCGCAGGCAGGTGATGGGGATTGGAGCTGATGTGTATGGACGGTCCTCGAGGATCCCAGGCCACGAATGCGCCAATGGCTTCGGCCATGAAACGAAGCGGCACCACGACCCGTTCACCGACCACTTGCGGCGCCGCCGCCAGTCGGATGACTCGGCCGTCGATGAGCGCCTCCCCGACCCCCACCCGCAATCGGATTTGCCGGGAGCGGTGGACCACGTTGACTTCCTGCCGCTCGGGAACCCAGTCCACCCTCGCCCCCAGCGCTTCGGCCACCGCTCGTACCGGCACGAGGGTGTGGCCGTCTACCACGGCGGGAGGCACGTCCGGACGGAACTGCCTGCCTTCGATCCACAGGGCAGGGGTAAGAGCGGCA
>DBBB01000020.1 GCA_002291985.1 Firmicutes bacterium UBA995 | reverse complement strand
AGCCCGGAAAGCACCTCCTGCAGGGCGTGCACGAAGTCTTGGCCCAACTTATTGGGCAGCTTCCGCTCCTTGAGGTAGGCGTCCACCAGCTTTCTGGGCTCGGGTTTGAGCAAGTCGAGGTTCCCTCGGGTGGTCGGGTCCTCCAGGTTGGCCAGCAGAGTCTGGGTCCAATCCTCGAGGAGTTTGTCCAGTTCCGTATCCAGGTGATCAAGCACGGTCGATGCAGGTGCGGCAGGCACCTCCGCGCCGGGCCGGAAGGAGCAGTGCAGGCAAACTGGCGATGCGTCGAGTTCCTGATCGGTGAGCGCGAAGCAGCTCTTCAGTCCAGCCAGGCGGTTCTGGAAGTCGGTCAGGTGCTGGCGCGGCATCAGGTCGATGGTAGAGAGCCTCAAGAGGGTTTTGAGCCGCTCGTCCCCCATCAGGGCACTCTTGCGCTTGTCCTCGTTCACGCCCAGCCGGGCCCGGGTATGCATACCGAGATAGGCCTGCACGTAGGACTTCCTGAGGTCGGTGAGCTTCCGCAGGGTCTGCTGGCGAAAAGCGCTGGGCGTGCGTTGGGCCGGGTCTGACACTTGTGCGTTCACCACGTCCCGTGTCGTCTTCATCCGCTCCACCCACTCGTGGTCCGTGGGCAGCACCGCCTCGGCGGTGGAGAGATAGGAGGCCACCGGGGTTAGGTCGCTTACGAGGTCCTGCAGCGACTCGATCTCCGAGAGGGCCTTCAGGCCATCTTCGTGACGCCTTACCTCCTGGGCGTCATAGAGGAAGTTCTTAAGCTTTCCGGGCGATGAGTAGGCCTGGAGAGATTCGAGGAAGGTCTTGGTCTGGTCGAGGCGGTCACGCAGCAGGGCTGCTTCGTCCGCTGCGAGCAGGTTCCTGCCCCAGAACAGCAGGCCGCTCTGCAAACTCTCCTGAGCCAGAACCAGTTTCTCCACCACCTCGGCGATGGCTTTTTGGAGCTGCCGGACCGGTTCTTCCTTGCCCTGGGTGACGAGTTGGGCCATGCCCGGCGTGAGTCCGAGCAGCTCGAAGAGCGCCTTGAGGGCGGGGAGGTTCCACTCCTTGGGTCGCTCGATGTGCTTGAATTGGGCCAGTTCGCCGATCGTCGTCGCCGCCAACTGCGGCAACCCGGAGCCATCGAACTTCTTTCCGGGAATCGAGAGCACCAAGTCACCAGAGTAGACTAGCGCAGCGAGGACCACGACAGCCCATTCGGCCTCCAAGCGGTAGCCCTTCTCCGCCGCGAAGTACTCGACGCCATAGATCTCCTGAACCAGCTCCGAGCGGTTGACTACTTGGCCATGACCCTTCTTCTTGAGAATGCTCAGGATGTACTCCGCGTACTTGGAGCGGCACGGCTCGAGTCTCTCGCCGTCGAGGAGTTCCAGGGCATCGAGCACGGCGGTCCCCTGCTTGGTGCGATTCTGTCCAGCAATGGCATCCAAGGCGTCCTGGGCTGCCTGCTCCAGGTTTCGGCTTGTAATGAGCACCGAGAAGTAGGGGTACTCGGACGCTTGGTCGTGAAAGCATGCCGACAGGACGATGCCGGCGATGGTGTTCACCAAGTCGCGGAAGTTGATCCGTTCATGGGAGGCGATTCCGGACAGCTCACGGATCGACTTGCCCTTAGCCCATTCGACTAGCGGCTTGGTGCGTCCCTGGTAGGTCACCTCGAAGGCATCGGACATGTGTTTCTGCAACCAGCCCACCAGGTCCCGCAGGAATCCGGCGGCCTTGGATTCGTAAACAGCCTTGGCGTGGCCACTTGAGGTAGACGCGAGGTCTAGGGCCGCAGCGTAGTCTGCGAGTGTGGCCCGGAATCCTTCGCCTGTGTGTGTCAGGCGAAAGAACAGTTCGTCGGCCTTCATCTCGTCCTTGAAGTGCGGCGGATCGAAGGGCTGGATAAAGTAGAGGTAGAAATCACGGGGCGGCACGGCGGTCGAGCGCTCATTGGGAGCGCCGAAGAACAAGTAACCTTGTCTTGCCGCCTTGTGCTCCAACCACTCCAGTTCGTGCTGCCAGATCTTGTAGCCGGTGACGTAGGTCTGGTCGGTGCACTCCATAACCCTCTTCAAGGCCTCGTAGTAGTAGCGATCGAGCTGGGAGTCATCGAGGCTCTCGGCGCGCTTCTCGATGAGCGCGTCGAAGTCGTCGGTCTTCTTGAGATCGAGGTAGTATTGCCCGTTGTCGGGGTTGGAGGAGATGAACTGGCCGCTGACGGTCTTGTGTATCTCGCGCAGGACCGTTTCTACCTGGGAAAGGAGATCGTCAGCTGGCTCTCCGCCCAGTCCCTCGATGCCGGGCTGGTAGAGACACAGCGCGTCACGCAACTCCTCGGCCGTGGCGCCCAGAGGCGCGTAGATGTCTCCGGTCGTCAGCCGGTGAACCGAGAGTGCGTGAATAATGCGAAGTCCCATGGGCTTGTACGCCGGCCTGGTGAAAGCCTGCTCGACTCGGGACTCCAGTACCTGGCTGCAATCGATCACCGCCTTGATATCCGGGACGGCGCGGAAGGCTGGATTCTCGCGCAGGTTCGTCCAGTAGCTATCGTAGGCGATGAGACCAGGCCGGTCCTCGGGCACACTCTGGTCGAGCAGCTTCTTCATGGCCAGCGACAGGGTCCTGAGCACCTCACGCTTCTCCGCCACCGTGACGCGCTCGAAGGTGTCGATGTAGTCGGGATGGACCGGGAAGAGGCGGACGAACTCGTCCATCCGCTCGTTCATGTGGCCGTAGAACTTAGCGAACGGCTTGAGGTATTCGCGGATCTTGGCCTGCTGCTCGCCGGTCTTCTTGAGCAGGCGCTCGGCGACTACGAACTTCACGTCCTTGCGGGCGATGAGGAGCTGTTCGAAACGGTCCTTAACCCGGCGAATGCTGTCCGCCACGAAGGCAAAACGGTGGCTGTCGAAGATGGCCTCCTGCACACCTGCCATGAAGCGGAATCGGAGATCCTTGCAGACCTCGCCCAGCTCGCGGAGGAAGTTGAGGTCGAGGATC
>DBBB01000072.1 GCA_002291985.1 Firmicutes bacterium UBA995 | reverse complement strand
CCGCCGTCTCCGCCCCCAGGGCGCGCAGCAAATCGTGCAAAAGGGAAGGAGATTCCGGATCGTCGAACTCCATCTCTCGTTCCGGACGCAGCAGCAGGCATCCGTAGTAGGCCGCGACCTTGAGCCCGGTAAGCGGTCGAGTGACGTTGGCCCGCAGTTTGGCCCAGGTAATCTGGTCGCGGAGTACCTCCAGCAGGTGGTACACCTGCCGCTCGCCCTGGTAGTCCAGTTCCACCGAGGCGCGAAGCTTCTCCCTGACCTCGGCGTCGGCAGCAACCCGGCGATTGGTCCGCCTCAGCACGTTCAGACACCCCGAGCACAGGGTGACGAGGTCTTGGCCCTGACGGTGGGCGGCGGCCAGGGCGCGGTAGGGGGATAGGAGGTTGACATGGGAGTCGCCGGCCAGGGGGAACACCGCTCCGCAGCACTGCCAGCTTTCCAGCTCGACCAGGGAGATGCCAAGTCGGGCTGAGCTGTCGCGGGCCGTCAGGTCGAAGGCGCGGGCCTGTTCATGTAGCGTGCAACCGGGGAAGTAACTATACCGCGTATCCGTAGCCCAACCCTCCGCCTATCCGACGTACTTGCGAAGGAAGCTGACCAGCAACTGCTGGGGCGCCTCGCCCGGCAGTGCGGTCTGGTCGGGGGGACCCAGTCCCCGCCGCAGGCGGACCGCCCGCAAAGCTTCCATGATTCGAGACAGGTCAACGCCCCGGGGGCACCGGGCAGCGCAAGTATGACAAGCGGCACAAAGCCAGATGGCGCCGGCCGCCAGAGCCTGTTCTTCACGACCGAGTTGGAGGTCGCGGATTACCTGGTGAGGGAGCACGTCCATGGCGTCTTCCAGGGGGCAGCCGGCCGAACACTTGCCGCACTGATAACAGGACGACAGCGTTTGACCGCTGATCGTCTCGACCTTGCCGGCCAGTGGGCCCCGAAGCCGTTCGCGACTGAGCCGCATACCGCCTCCGACCGCGTTTCGGATACCTGCTCATTCGACCACGGCCGGAGCTTCACCTTCTATGCCCGACCCGATGCCGTCCCTTCTCCAACAGGCCCCATGACACCCGAGCTAGCGTTGAACAGCTTGTCGCGATATACTAATATTCGGATGGAGGTGACCAGAACCTGCAAATTACCGATGCCGTCACCCGCCATGCCTGCCTCTTACGCACCCTGGGGCATCCCGCGCGGCTGTGCATGGTCAAGAGACTCCTGGAACGGGGAGAGGGGAACGTGTCCCACATCCAAGGCTGCCTGGAACTCCCTCAGTCCACCGTCTCGCAGCACCTGGGCAAGCTCAGGGATATGGGCATCGTAGCCGACACCGCCGGGGCGCTGAAGTCTTCTACCGGGTAGTGAGCCGGGAGGCGCAGCGGGTGGTGGAGGCGCTTGCCGGATCCGGTGCCCGAGATAAGGAACCCGAGGAATAAACCTGATGAGGGGGCACGAGAGGATGAAAGTACTGATCGTCGGTGGGGTGGCCGGCGGCGCGACCGCTGCGGCACGCCTGCGGCGTCTGGACGAGCACGCGACCATCACCATCCTGGAGCGGGGCGAACACATATCCTACGCCAACTGCGGCCTGCCTTATCACCTGGGAGGGAAGATCGCTAATCGGCGAAGGCTTTTCGTGTTGGCGCCGGCCGACTTCCGGCGTCGCTTCGCCGTGGAAGTGCGGACGGGTCACGAGGTGGTCGCGATTCACCGGGGCGACCGCGAGCTGGAGGTCAGGGACCTCGACACCGGTCGCACCTACCGCGAAGCCTATGATCGGGTACTGCTGGCGCCGGGCGCCGTGCCCATCCGGCCCCGGGGGATGGAAGGATCCCGGGTATTCGCGTTCCGCTCGGTGGCGGATCTCGATCGCTTGCAGTCTTTCCTGGCGGACGAGCGGCCGGCCTCAGCACTCATCGCCGGCGGGGGATTCCTGGGGCTGGAAATGGCCGAAAACCTGATCGCCCGGGGTTTGTCGGTCACGCTGGTCGAGATGGCTCCCCAGGTCCTGCCGGGATTGGACGCCGACATGGCATGGCCCCTCCACGAGCACCTGCGCGCCAGGGGCGTGACTCTGGAGCTTGGGTTCGCGGTCGCCGCCCTTGAGGAGAGTGGGGAGTCGGTTCGCGCCACCCTGGCGGATGGTCGCCGAGTTGAAGCCGGCCTGGTCGTGTTGGCCCTGGGCGTGCGGCCCGAAGGGGAACTGGCGCGGAAAGCTGGACTCACGCTCGGGCCAACGGGTGGCATCGCCGTCGACCGACACCTACGGACATCGGATCCAGACATCTTTGCGGTAGGGGATGCCATCGAGGTGGAACACCGGGTCAGCGGGCGCAAGGTGCTGTTGCCGCTGGCCGGGCCGGCCAACCGGCAGGCGAGGGTGGCCGCGGCGAATATCGCCGGCAGGACTGAAGAGTATTCGGGTAGCGCCGGGACGGCCATAGTGAAGGTATTCGATCTGGCGGCGGGATTCACCGGGCTCGGCCGGCAACAGCTCGAACGGGCGGGCATCGACCACCGCAGCGTGATCATCCACTCCACCTCCCACGCCCCCTATTATCCGGGGGCGGAAGCCTTGACCCTGAAGCTCCAGTTCTCTCCCGCCGGAGAGATTCTCGGCGCCCAGGCAGTGGGGAGCGAGGGAGTGGACAAACGGATCGACGTCATCGCCACCGCCATCCAGCTCGGGGGGCGGGTCGGCGACCTGGCCGGTCTCGACCTCAGCTATGCGCCGCCCTTCGGCCATGCCCGTGATCCCGTGAATGTCGCGGGGCTCATGGGAAGGAACATCCTGGCCGGCGACCTGGACGTGGTAGACGCGGCCGACCTGATGGCCAGGCCAGACCGGCAAGTGGTGGATGTGTCAGAGCCGGCCGAGTTCGCGGCCGGGCACGTACCGGGGGCGGTGAACATCCCGCTGGGCGAGTTGCGTTCGCGCCTGGGAGAACTCGACCCCGATCAAGAGGTGGTCTCGGTTTGCGCCGTGGGCCAGCGGTCCTACAATGCCTGCCGGATCTTGCGGCAGCATGGGTTCCGAAAGGTGCGCAACCTGAACGGCGGCTATCGCACCTACCGCGGGTTGGCCAAACCCGCCGGGTAGACGACTGACGGCGAGGTCAACCGTCGAATGGGTGACTTGCCGGGCAGGGCCATGTTGCCCCGGGGTCCATCGGGGTTGAAGCTGTCCCGGATGAATCTGGCGGGGATTGGGCCGCCCATGATCCGCCGGGTCATGCGCAGGAAAGGAGTCATGTCCCTCGAAGAGCTGATCGGTCAAGCACGGGCGGCGGGAGTGCGCCTGGTGGCTTGCCAGATGTCCATGGATGTGATGGGCATCCGTCGCGAGAAACTCGCAGAAGGCATCGAGGTGGCGGGGGTTGCCACCTACTTGCAGGCTAGCGAGAGCGCAGGGACGAACCTGTTCATCTGAGGCCACCGTCTTTTCAGGAGCGATCGGCAGTGGACGACGAACTCAAGGTAGTAGCGACGAATCGGAAGGCACGACACGAATACCACGTCGAAGAGACGGTCGAAGCCGGCATCGTCCTCGTGGGGTCCGAGGTGAAGTCGCTTCGCCTGGGACGCGCGAGTCTTGCCGATAGCTATGCGCGATTCGAGGGGGGAGAGGCGCATCTCTTCAACCTGCACATCAGCCCCTATGAACAGGCTAACCAGTTCAACCACGAGCCCAAGCGGACCCGGAAATTGCTCTTGCACAAGGCGGAGATCCGGCGGCTCCTGGGCAAGGTGACCCAGCGCGGCTACACGGTGATACCCCTCCGCCTGTACTTCCGTCGGGGACGGGCCAAGGTGGAACTCGCCCTGGCGCGGGGCAAGAAAGTTTATGACCGGCGTCGAGATATCGCCGAACGAGATGCGCAGCGGGCGATCCAGCGCGCGCTCAAGGAGCGAAGCTAAAGCAGGATAATTGCCACCGCATTGCGACAATAACATTGAGTACTGAGGTCATCCTTGTCTAGCAGGGCGTCGGCGGAAGCCGGCACCCTGCCTGCCCGCCGTCACCGTGGACCCAGCGGCAGATGGGAAACGCCGGCTTCATCCATGATCCGGGTAACCACCCGGTCGAGGGCCTGCTCCCGGTCTTGCCCGAGCGGCGCTGGCCGGTGACCATCGAGGATCTCCTTCACCTTCAGGCGGGCGCGCTGGAAGCTGTCGGTGCCCCCTTCCGCTTGCCACCGATTGCGGTCGCGGCGGTCGATGATCATGGTGGGAAAGTGCAGTTCTCGGCGGAACCAGGCAGCCGTGTGGGGTGCCGTCAGGTAGTTGCCCCCCGGGCCGAGCGCGTCAATCAGGTCGGCCGCCATGGTCTCTTCCGAGCACTCCAGTCCCCGGTGAAGACGCAGGGCCTGTCCGCATATCTCATTGTCGATCACGAGCTTCTCCAGGCTGAGGCAACTGACGAATTCCAGGATGCCCGGACCGGAGATGACATTCAACCCGGCCAGCATGGCGATGATGGCACTCATCGCCGTCTCGAGGCCGGCCTGGGCATCCACCAGTTTCGAGTCGCTCAAGCAGGCGTAAGTGTGGGTGGGCAGGCCGTAGAACTTCCCCATCTGCGCATAGCCCGCGGCGATCATTGTTGCCTCCACCGCACTGAGCGCCGTCGTCCCGTGCCGCATGTCGAAGTGAACGGGCGCCCCGCCGTATACCACGGGGGCGCCCCGGCAGGCGCATTGAGCCAGGGTGAGGCCGCTAAGCGTCTCCACCGTGTGCAGGAGAATTGAACCGGCGATGGTGGCGGGCGAGGCCGCGCCCGGCATGGGCATGGAGACGGTCTCCATCGGCAGCCAGTTGCGGGCGCAGTCGATGATGTTCTGGGAACTGATCTGCGTCCACTTCAGGGGAGGCGATGGGCAGACGTCGAACACCGCCACCGGCCGTTCCCGGAGGGCTTCCGCGCCACCCGTCACCGCAGCCAGCAGTCCGTGCATGTGACCGACGCCGGGGATGCTGAAGGCGCCGGTGATGATCGGCTTGGGAGAGTTTTTCAGCAGCAGGTATAGACGGTAGCTGTCCCCGACCGACTTGGGCACGTCGTAGCACACCAGCGCTGTGGACTGCAGGGCGACGTGAGGGAGAGCATCATTCACCACGGAAACGGCTGCGAGGTCGGCGGCCTGAGAAGGGCGAACGGTCCTGCCGTCCGACTCGAGAAAACGGATGGCGGCCGACCCGGGGTCAAAATACGCATTGTCACCGCCGAGGTCGGCCACGGGGCGCCCATCGCGCGAGTGAAGACGAATGCAAGACGGGGCGCTCTCGATCGCCTCCAACACCAGTTCCGGTTTGAGCCGGGCCACCTTGCGCTGGAAGTCCACCGTCGCCCCATGATCCTTAAGGATGCTCAGGGCTTCGTCCGACTCGAACTGCACCCCGCATCCATCCAGGATGCGCAGCGCCCGGTCGTGGACCATGGTCACCTGGTCGGCAGTCAGCAGCTTCAGCCTGGGTTGGCCGGCGAAAGCGAACTTCTCCATCGACCTGCTCCCCCTGCGGGCCGGAATTGGGTCGGGCGGTATGGCCGGATGTCCGGTTCTGGCTCAAGTCTATAGTAATTTGCGTGCCCGCGCCAGGCGGGCGCTGCCGTCTTCAACTGGCTATCGCGGCCACAGCTGGCTATCGGGCCCATTGTCAGCGAGCGGTCCGTCTGCTAAAATGAAATTCCACGGTAACCCGATCCTTATAGGGAGGTCTTGGGGGCGAATCAGATTCGACGGCGGCAGCACTGACAGGAGTAGCAGGCCGGGGTCCAGGTCCTCGCATCAACCTGGAAAAACAAAAAGAGCCAACGAGCGTCTAGCTCTGGCCGCCTAGTGCGGCCACGTCCCTCCGGTTCCACGCCTGCGGGTCCGCCAGGGGCGTCAAACTAGCAGGATACCGATGGGGAAGCCGGCCGGCACCCCCCTCGGGAAACTCGCCGGCCTGACCCGAACGGATCCTTCCCTTGGGAGCCGGGCAGGGTGACACAAGTAAAGCAAGGGATAAGCCTGTAGAAACTCCTGGGAGTGGGCCGGCGGACCCGCCGGGCAGCTCGGCGGCGCCTCCACCAACTTGACGGCTCCGGGGATTCCCCCGGAGCCGTCCGTTTCCTGGCGCAAACCAGAAGCCTTCACGGAACCGCGGGTCGTTGACGGGGGAGGCGCCAGCTTGCTATGATCTGCGTGACTCGAATCGGGGGTGTCGGCGATCAGGCTGGATGGACGGGAACCGGATACGCTGAGACCGTGCTGCATCAGCCGGAGTGTGCTCAAGCATCCCGAGGGGTCGGCATTGATTGTTCTCGGGGACACGAGGGTGATCTGCACCGCGTCCGTGGAAGAACGGGTGCCTGCCTTCTTGCGGGGCACCGGCCGGGGTTGGGTGACGGCGGAGTACGGCATGCTCCCCCGCGCGACGGTCGAACGACAGCCCCGGCCGGGGAGTGGGGGCCGCACGTCAGGGAGGATCCAGGAGATTCAGCGGTTGATCGGGCGGTCGCTGAGGGCGGTGGTCGACCTCCCCGTGTTAGGCGAGCGCACTCTCTGGATCGACTGCGATGTCTTGCAGGCCGATGGGGGCACGCGGACGGCGGCGGTCAGCGCCGCTTGTGTTGCCCTGGTGGAAGCGGTGGCCCGCCTGAAAAGCGAAGGACGCATTGCGCAGTGGCCGGTGCGGGATCTGGTAGCAGCGGTCAGCGCAGGAGTGGTGGATGGGAAGTTGCTTTTGGATCTCGCGTATGTTGAAGACGCGGGCGCCGCCGTCGACCTGAACGTGGTCATGACCGGCGGCGGGCTGCTGGTGGAGATCCAGGGTACCGGGGAGTCGGGCCCTTTCGAGTTCGGGCAGATGCAGGAACTGGTCGCCCTGGTGCGGGCGGGAATCTCGGGGCTGTTCGCTCGCCAACGGGAGGCTCTGACCGGCATACCCGGTCTGGAGACGTGGCTGCAAGGAGGAGAGCAGGGCGTTGGCTCGCGTCCTGGTACTTGCGACCGGCAATCCCGGTAAGCTGTCGGAGTTGACCCGCGGGCTGGAGCCGTTGCGCCGGACGGGCGCCGTCGAGTTGCTCGCGCCATCTTCTTTTCCGTCCGTT
>DBBB01000164.1 GCA_002291985.1 Firmicutes bacterium UBA995 | reverse complement strand
ACGCCTCCGGGTGGCGGGATGGGCGCTGGCGGGGGGGGTGCTGGGGGCGGTCATCGGCCTGGTGAGCTACTGGGTCAGCCCTGACTCCTTGCCCTTTCACCGCCCGGCGGGCACCTTCGAGTATCCGAATGCCTTCGCCCAGCAGGTGCTGTTCCTGTACCTGGGGGCGGCGGGCGTGGCGGCGGCCGGGGGCCGATGGCGGTGGCTGGCACCCGCCGCCGCCATCTTATTCGGGTCGTGGCTGCTCACCCTGTCGCGAGGTTCTCAGTACACGCTGGTGCCGGGTTTGATGGCTACCTGGCTGCTCTTGCCCCCGGCCGCACGGGGGCGATTTGCCCGCTTCGTGGGGGTCACCTTCCTTGGCGGCCTGGTGCTGGCCGGGGCGTTGCTCGTCGGGCAGCCGGCGGCCCGCCGGGATGAAGGTCGGGCCCTGGCCATCGCCCACGGCACTGTACAGCACCTTCAGGCCTTCCGGCTCGAAGATCCGGCTGCCCCCGCGCTCCCCCGGGCGGTGATCGCCGCCCCCGGGGGGGCGGTGGTCGTCGCTCCCAGCGTGGCCGGCCGCCTGAGCTTTTGGGTTACCGCCCTGCGGATGATCGCCGCCCGGCCCTGGCTCGGCTTCGGCCTGGGGAGCTTCCCCCGTGTCTACCCTGCTTACCAGGCCGACCCCGCCTTCTTCAGCGTCTCCGCCCACAACCATTACCTGCAGTGGTGGGCGGAGACGGGATTGCCGGGGGTCGCGGCGCTGGCGGTGCTGGGCGGGGTGGCATGCCTTGCGCTCTGGCGGCGCATCGGCCGGGCGGAGGGCTTGCTCGCCGGGTCGGCGGGAGGACTGGTGGCGCTGGCCTTACACCTGGCGGTCGATATCAACTGGGAAATCCCCGCGGTCATGCTCCTTTTCTGGGGCGGACTGGCCGTCATCCGGGGCGAGTCCCCCCCCCCTGCGCCCGGTCGCCGCCGGCCCTGGACGCTGGCCGCCGTGGCCGGCCTCGCTTGCCTCAGCGCCTTGCCCTACCTCGGTTCGCTGCGGCTGGAGGCGGGGCAGACCGCGCTGGCCGCCGGGGATCTCCCCGCCGCCCTCGGCCATTTCGAGACGGCAAGTCGCCTGAACCCGCTGGATCCCGTGTCCCGGGCATTCGAAGCCCACGCTCACTTGCTGGCCTGGCGGTCCACGGGCCATCGGCAACGGCTCGAACGGGCGGTGCAATTGGCCGAAAAGTCGGTGCGCCTTGACCCTCACAATTCCCCGGCCAGGAATCAGCTCGGCCTGATGTACGCCGAGCGGGCGGTCGTGTCGGGAAGTGCCCGCGACCGACAGCGCGCCCGCGAGGAACTGGGCCGGGCGGTGGAGTTGTTCCCCTGGTGGGCGGAGTATCGTTACTCCCTGGCTTACGTGCGATGGCGCCAGGGGGATGGGGCGGTGGCCCTCGCAGAACTCGAACGGGTACTCGAAGAGGAAGCCGATTTCCGCCGGCCCATCCCCCCCGGGGAGCGAGCCCGGGCCGACGCGCTGTTCGCCGATATACGGGTGCTGGCGGCCCTGGGCCGACGGACCGCCGGTGACCTCGGAGAAGCCCGGCTGCTCGCCGAGGAGGCGTTGCAACTTGTGCCGGGCCACGCGGATGCGCGGCGGCTGCTGCAACACCTTGACGCAGAGGGACGGAGATGACGAATTTTCTTGCCCGCTGAGGAGGATTAAGCGACAAGAAGTCGAAAAATAATTGGTTTCCTCCATATGCCACTTCGGGGAGGGATGCACTTGCGCAGTTTACTCATGACGGAAAAGGGCGCGGCCCTGGTAATGGCGCTGCTGCTGGCGGTGGTGGGCACCATCGCCCTGGGGACCGCCGGCGCTCTGGCCCAAGGCACCGCCAGATCGGCCGATCGCTGGCGAGAGATGGGTTCCGCCCTGTACGTGGCGGAGTCAGGTGTCAACGCGGCACTATTCAAGCTGAAGTTCAACCCCGCCGGTCTGCTGCTGCGAACCTATCCCCAGGATCCGCCTTCTTTCAGCGCCGGCGCCGAACGGGTGGGAACGGGTGCCGGCTATGAAGTGTGGGTGTGGCGGGACGCTGCCAATCCCCTGTACCGCCATGTCGTGGCCATCGGGCGCCGGGGCGGGGTGCGCCATCACCTGCAAATCGTGGCCTCCCCGGCGCAGGCCACCCCCTTTGGCGGGGGTACGGGGAGCGCTCACCCGACAGTCCTTGCTCCCGCCGGCCTTGCTCCCATGGGGGTCCTGGACCTGTCGGGGAACCAAACCTATTACCTGGGCAATGCCGATGGCACCCCCAAGGCATACTCCTTCACGGCGATCATTGCCCGCAGCCAGGCACGGCTGGTCCTGCGGGGCCCCGTCCATCTCTACGTGGTCGGTCATCCCACTATAGAGCCCGACATCGATCTGAAAGGCGGCTCCCGGCTCAACATTGTCCGGAGTGGCTCAAACTGGGTCGCCGGGGACCCGCGCAACCTCGTGATCTGGGTGCCGGGCAACATCACCATCCGCATCGACATGGCCGGCAACACCGAGTTCCACGGGGGCATCTACGCGCCCCACTCCCATCTCGAGATGAGCGGTACGTCTAGCCTGGTGGGAGGCGTGGTGGTGGCCACCCAGAACATCACCGGCAGTGCCGTGCTGGTGGCCGATCCCCGGATGACCAATATCGGCTGGCCGGTCCAGGCTCAGCTCGATTACCGGGCACGGGACTATCGGTAATCGGGTCCGTTTCGTGCCGGGACACGGGGAAGACGTCGTGCGAGGAGGTGGGGGAGGCATGGTTCGGCGGCGGCGCAGGCTGGAGGATGACCGCGGGTCGGCCCTCCTGATGGCGTTGCTGGTGGCCGTGGTCGGGGTCATCTCCCTGGGGGCGGCGGGGGCGCTGGCCG
>DBBB01000186.1 GCA_002291985.1 Firmicutes bacterium UBA995 | reverse complement strand
CCGGACTCCTCATGCTCGGTCGTACGCCCGGCATCGACCGCCCCGCCCTGGCGGGAGTCATGCCCACCCCCGGAGGCCGGGGCATGCTCATGCTCGACCTGGGGGCGCACACCGATGCCCGCGCCGAGCACCTCTACCAGTGGGCGGTGGTGGGGGCGATCTATGCGGAACGGGTCATGGGGATCAACGCGCCCCGGGTGGGGCTGGCAAACATCGGCGCCGAGCCCTCCAAGGGAAACGAGGCGACACGGCGAGCACATCAGCTGCTGACGGGGAGTCGACTCAATTTCGTGGGAAATGTGGAAGGTCGCGACATCCCCCTCGGACCGGTGGACGTGCTGATATGGGACGGCTTTGTCGGGAACATAGTATTGAAGTACACGGAAGGACTTGCGGGAGCGTTGCTGGCGATGATCAAGGAGGAGTTGCGTCGCGACACCCGGTCGAAACTTGGGGCCATGCTCTCGCTGCCCGCTTTTCGGAGGGTGAAAGGCCGGATGGACCCGAGCGAACACGGAGGCGCTCCCTTGCTGGGGATCCGCGGCGCGGTGATCAAGTGTCACGGCAGCTCCCGGGCGGTGGCGGTCAAGAACGGCATACGGGTGGCGGCTGCCTTTGCTGCCGCCGATGTCCCTCGCTTGATCGCCGAACAACTCGAGACTCCGTCCGGAGGCGCAGGTTGACCACATCCTTGCGACCGGTGGGCGTGGCTGCGCTCGGGTCTTGCCTGGGCGAGCAGATACTCACCAATGCCGACCTCGAGCAGATGGTAGACACGAGCGACGCCTGGATCCGCGAGCGCACGGGCATCGTGCAACGCCCCATACTTACACCGGGCCGGGCCACCTCGGACATGGCGCTCGACGCCTCGCGGCTCGCCCTCACCCGGGCGGGCCTGGCGGCATCCGATCTGGACATGCTGGTCGTGGCGACCGTCACCCCGGACTACCCTTTCCCCTCCACCGCTTGCCTGGTGCAGGAACGTCTGGGGGCGTCAAGGGCTATCGCTTTTGACCTGCAGGCAGCCTGCAGTGGGTTCCTTTACGGACTGGTGGTAGGCGAGCGGTTCGTCGCGTCGGGAGCGGCGGACAGCGTCCTGGTGGTGGGCGCCGAGACCTTGTCGCGGATCACCGACTACCAGGATCGGAATACTTGCGTGTTGTTCGGCGACGGGGCGGGCGCCGCCCTGTTGCGGGCGGCTGAGCCGGGCTACGGCATCCTCGCCGGTTATCTCGGCAGCGACGGGTCGGGCAGCCAACTCCTGTTTCAGCCCGGCGGCGGCTCGCGCCGGCCCGCTACCCGGGAGAGCGTGGATCAGCGGCTCCATTACGTGCACATGAATGGCAGCGAGGTGTTCAAACAAGCCGTGCGGGGCATGGAGGATGCGGCGGCCCGCGTCCTGGAGTTGGCCGGACTGGGTCTGGCGGACATCGATCTGCTCGTCCCCCATCAAGCCAACCTGCGCATCGTGGAGGCCGTGGCCTCTCGCCTGCGGGTGGGGCACGAAAGGGTGATGGTCAACATTGACCGCTGCGGCAACATGTCGTCCGCCTCGGTTCCCGTTGCCCTTGACGAGGCGGTTCGCGAAGGCAGGCTCAAGCGGGACGATGTGGTGCTGCTGGTAGCCTTCGGCGCCGGCCTCACCTGGGGAGCGGTTCTCCTTCGTTGGAGCTAGACCGATAGGGGAGGGATGGAAGGTGGCACAGCCCATGGGGGTGGCCCTGTTGTTTCCGGGACAGGGCGCGCAGCACGTGGGGATGGGAGTGAAACTCGCCGCGGCCAGACCGGAGGCGCGGTCAGCCTGGGAGAGGGTATCCGAAGCCGTGGGGCACGACTTGTTGCGACTGGCCGCCGACGGTCCCGAGGTAGAACTCACCCGTACCGTCAACGCCCAACCTGCGCTCCTGGCAGCCGGCCTGGCGGTGGCGGAGGTCTTGAAGCGGCACTGGTGGGCGCCGCTGGTGGGCGCCGGGCTGAGCCTGGGGGAATACACCGCGCTGGTGGCCAGCGGCGCCCTTGACCTTCAGGAGACGGCCCGGCTGGTGCGCCTCCGGGGATCGCTGATGGAAGACGCGGTGCCCCGGGGCGTCGGGTCCATGGCGGCGATCATCGGCCTTGACCGGAAGACGGTTGATGACGTTTGCGCCGAAGCCTCCGGCTCCGAGATCGTCGAACCCGCGAACTACAACTGCCCTGGCCAGATCGTGATATCCGGTCACGACGCCGCCATCGAGCGGGCCATGAAGCTGGCGAGGACGGCGGGGGCTCGCAAGGTGGTGAAACTCACGGTCAGCGGCCCCTTTCACAGCCGACTGATGCAGCCGGCCGGGGTACGGCTGGCGGAAGCCCTGGAACGGATCTCGGTGCGGGAGGGCGCCTTCCCCGTGGTGGCCAACGCGACCGCGACCGTGCCGGCGGATGCGGCGTCGCTCCGCCGCTCGCTGGCGAGCCAGGTATCGGCGCCGGTACTCTGGGAAGACGGGCTCGGCCGCATGCAGGCCATGGGCGCCCGGCTGTTCCTGGAACTCGGGCCGGGGAATAGCCTGGCGGGGATGGTCGCGCGTACCCTGGAAGGGGCGACAGTCCACTCCGTCAGCGACCTCCAGTCCCTGGAAACTGCGCTTGCCAAGTTGGAGGGGGGTTGCTAAGATGGGTCCAGGTGATCGCGTGGCGCTGGTCACGGGGGCGTCGCGGGGCATCGGAAAGGCTATCGCCATCGCCCTGGCGGCGATG
>DBBB01000139.1:13206-27333 GCA_002291985.1 Firmicutes bacterium UBA995 | reverse complement strand
GATCGGCTCGGTGGCTGCTGTCTGAACCGGGGCTGCATTCCCACCAAGGCGCTGGTGAAGAGCGCGGAGGTCTACGGGCAAGCGCGACGGGCGGAGGCGTTCGGCGTGCGCATCCCCGAGGTCTCGCTTGACCTGCAGGGAGTACTGGCCCACAAGGAGGCGGCGGTGCTCCGTCTCACCGAGGGCGTGAACGCCTTACTCAAGGCCAACGGGATAGAGGTGTTGGCCGGTCGGGCCAGGGTATTGCCGGGACTTCAAGTCGAGGTGGAGTTGAACGGCGGAGGCCGGGAGACGCTTGTCGCCCGCAACGTGGTTCTGGCCACGGGTTCTCGACCGCAATTGCCCCCCATACCGCCGGGGGCGCTGTCGTTGACCATCTCCAGCGACGATGCCCTGTCGCCCCGGCGGATTCCCGAACGCCTGCTGATCATCGGTGGCGGCGTGCTGGGCGTGGAGTTTGCCTGCATTTACTGCGAGTTCGGCAGCAAGGTGCAGATGATCAAGCGGACGCCCAAGATCTTGCCTCCCGTCGACGAGGAACTCGGCAAACGTCTTCTGCCCATCCTCAGGCGCAAGGGCATCACCGTGACTACCGGGGTGTTCATAAAGGACATCCGCGAGTCGGGCGGGCAGAAGGTGGTGCACGCGGACGGGGAGGGCGGTCCGGTGGAGTTCGCGGCGGACGAGGTGCTGGTGGCCATGGGCCGGGTTCCCGACTTCGGGGGTATTGACCTCGACGCCCTGGGAGTGAAGCATGGCCCCGGCGGCATCGAAGTGAACGCGCGCATGCAGACCTCGGCGCCGGGTATATGGGCTATCGGCGACGTGACCGGCCGTTACTTTCTGGCCTCGGTTGCCTCCGCCCAGGGACTGGTGGCGATGGATAACATCTTCGGGCGACTCCGGGAGATGAATTACCGGGTGGTCCCCGCCGCCGTCTTCTCCATCCCCGAAGCCGCCAGCGTCGGCCTGTCCGAGGCCGAGGCCCGCGCACAGGGCGAGATCAAGCTGTCGCGCTTTGCCTTCGCGGCCAACGGCCGGGCGGTGGCCTCGGGCGAGACGGAGGGGATGGTGAAGCTCGTAGCCGATGCCGGTAGCGGCAAGCTGCTCGGCTGCCATATCCTCGGACCGCATGCCACGGACCTGATTCATGAAGCGGCCATCGCCCTGCAACTGGGGGCTCGCGCCGAGGACCTGCAAGATGCCGGGTTCGCCCATCCCACCTTCTCGGAGGCGATCCTGGAGGCGGCGCACGGCTTGTCGGGCGAGGCCATCCACATGGCCCGGCGGAGTTGAGGCGGGAAGGAGATGGCCGATGCCGCCCCGAAAGCAGCTTGCCGTGATTCAGAGGGAGGTTTTGGGGAATGACTGAGATTCCCGCGGGGCGTCGGTCGCGCGTCTTTGACAAGATCCTCGCCCACCGGCCGGAAGTGGAGGCGCTGCTGGTCACCACCCCCGAGAACCGGCGCTATCTGACCGGGTTCACGGGTTCGTGGGGCATGGCCCTCTTGACGGCCACGGAACTGGTGTTGATTACCGACGGCCGTTACGTGGAACAAGCTACCGCAGAAGCTCAGGGCAGCCGGATTGTCCGCCACGGGACCGATCCGTTGCCGGCGGTGAAGGAAGTCGTACAGGCCTCAGGCGCTGCCCGGATCGGGTTCGAGAAGGAAAACGTGACCGTCGGGCTGCGGGAGCGACTGCAATCGGCCCTGGAAGGGATCGCCCTCGTGCCGACCGAGGGGCTGGTGGAGGGGGTCCGCCTCGTCAAGGAAGCAGAGGAACTTGACTTGATCCGGCATGCCGCCGCCATGACCGATCAGGTTCTGGCCGATAGCCTGCACCTGATCCATCCTGGCGCCACCGAGCGCGAAGTGGCGATAGCACTCGAGTTCGAGATGAAGCGACGGGGGGCGGGCGCCGCCTTCGAGATCATCGTGGTGTCCGGGCCGCGCTCCTCCCTTCCCCACGGGCGCCCCTCCCCCCGGGTCATGGAGGCGGGCGACCTGGTGACCGTGGACCTGGGAACCCAGTTCCAGGGATATTGCAGTGACCTCACCCGTACCTTCGTCCTCGGGCGCTCGGACTCGCGGCAGCGCGAGGTATATGAAGTGGTGTTGGCGGCCCAGACGGCCGCGCTCGAGGGCCTGCGTCCGGGCATGACAGGCAAGGAGGCCGATGCCCTGGCCAGGACGGTAATAGCCGCGCGGGGCTTCGGCGAGCACTTCGGTCACGGCCTGGGGCACGGCGTGGGGCTGGCCGTCCACGAGGGCCCGAGGCTTTCTCTCGCCGGGGACGCGCCCTTGCCCGAAGGTTGCGTGGTCACCCTGGAACCTGGCGTCTACCTGCCCGGGTGGGGCGGTGTGCGCATCGAGGACCTGGTCATACTGCGGTCGGACGGCGCGGAGCGGCTGTCCAGCTTCCCGCGGGAACTCAAAATGTTGTGACCTCATCGCTCCGCGGGAGGGCTCGCCGATGATCTCGACCAACGACTTGCGCACCGGTGTCACCATCGAGTTCGAGGGCGCCGTATGGTCGGTGGTAGACTTTCAGCACGTCAAGCCCGGCAAGGGTTCAGCCTTCGTGCGGACGCGCCTCAAGAACGTGCGCACGGGGCAGGTCATGGAGAAGACCTTCCGGGCGGGCGAGAAAGTGCCCCGCGCCCGCCTGGACCGGCGAGAAGTGCAGTACCTCTACGGGATGGACGACGAGTTCACCTTCATGGACACCGAGACCTATGAGCAGTTCGCCCTGACGCGCGACCAGCTCGGAGAAGCTCTGCGTTACCTGAAGGAGAATTTGACCCTCCACGTGGTGTTCCATGAGGGCAGGTCGCTGGGAGTCGAGTTACCTAACGTGGTGGAACTCGCGGTGGTGGAGACGGATCCGGGCGTGCGGGGCGATACGGCGGCGGGTGGAGGGAAACCCGCCAAGCTGGAGACGGGACTGACAGTACAGGTGCCGTTTTTCATCGGGGTGGGCGATGTGCTCCGCGTGGACACGCGGTCGGGAATGTACGTCGAACGGGCCTGAACCGGCCGTGACGGGCGCTTCCGGTTACGCCCTGGCCCGGATGCTGCCGGAGTGAGGTATCCTGCCGAACGGACGATCGCCGGGAGGAGATGCCTCGCCCTGTGCAGAAGCCTGCCGGGCCGCGGATGAGCCGGGGACGGGGCGGTGTTCGAGGCTGGCGCTACGGGGCAAGACAATCGTTGTGGGGGTCAGCGGGGGCATTGCCGCTTATAAAGCCGCGGAAATCGTAAGCCGGTTGACCCGGCTTGGCGCGGATGTCCATGTCATCATGACCGCCGCCGCCACCCGGCTGGTCGGCCCGATGACCTTTCAGGGGGTTTCGGGCAACCCCGTCGCGACCGATCTCTTCGCCGAGCCAAGACGCTGGAACATCGAACACATCGCCCTGGCGGATCGCGCCCAGCTCGTGCTGGTCGCGCCGGCAACCGCGAACGTGATGGGAAAACTGGCGGCGGGAATAGCCGATGACTTCCTGACCACGACCATCCTGGCGACAGAGGCGCCCGTCATCCTCGCGCCCGCCATGCACGACCGGATGTGGCGCAATCCCATCGTCCAGGCCAACGCGGAGCGCTTGCGGCGCGCCGGTTTCGCCATCATCGAGCCGGAATACGGGCGTCTGGCCTCAGGCGCCCTGGGGCAAGGGCGACTGCCCGATCCCGAATCGGTAGTGGAGGTAGTCGTCCAGGCGATGTTTCGGCCCAAGGATCTCGCGGGCGTGCCGGTACTCGTCACCGCCGGTCCCACCCGGGAACGCATCGATCCCGTGCGCTACCTGTCCAATTTCTCGTCCGGCAAGATGGGCTACAGCCTTGCGGCGGCAGCCGCCGAGCGGGGCGCCCGGGTGACGCTCGTTTCCGGCCCGGTCGACCTGCCCTCGCCGCCCGGCGTGGAAGTGGTGCGGGTGGATAGCGCGGTCGAGATGGCCGAGGAGGTATGGCGACGGGCGGCCGCGGCGCAGGTGGTGGTGATGGCGGCGGCCGTGGCCGACTACCGGGCAGCCGAAGCGGCTACCGCCAAGCTCAAACGGGGTTCCGGCGACCTGGTCATCCGCCTTGTGCCCAACCCCGACATCATCGGTGAACTCGGACGGACCAAGGGCAAGCGGCTTCTCGTGGGGTTCGCGGCCGAAACCGACGACCTCGTCATCAACGCCCGGGCCAAGCTCGCAGCCAAGAACCTCGACCTGGTCTGCGCCAACTGGGTGGACCGGGCCGGCCAGGGGTTCGGCACTGACACCAACGCCCTCACCCTGATCGACCGGTCAGGGGGCGTGCTGGAAGTGCCCCTTCAGGACAAGCGGGCCGTGGCCCACGCCGTGTGGGACCGGGTGCGCGGACTGCTGGGGGCGGGCGAGACGGAGGTCCTCGTCCCACCCGCCCCCGATCCCTGCCTTCCCTCGGGCGACGGTCAGTGCTGAACCGGTTCCGCTGCCTCGTTGCGCTGGTGCAGGATCAGGAGCCCTTTCAGCGTCAACAGCTCATCGACGTGGTCGATGGTGGTGGTCTCGCCCGCGATCAGTGAGGCCAGACCGCCGGTAGCGACTACCGTGGGGCGTCCGCCCAGCTCCGCGGATATGCGCCGCACCAACTCGTCCACCTGACCCGCGAAACCGATCACGATCCCCGCCTGCATGCTGGCCACGGTGTTCTTGCCGATGGCCCGGGGAGGTCGAACGAGTTCTACCCGGGGCAGCTTGGCCGCCCTCTGGAATAAAGCCTCGGTGGAGATACCTATGCCGGGCGCGATTGCCCCTCCCAGGTAGCCACCGTCAGGGGCGATGGCGTCAAAGGTAGTGGCCGTGCCGAAGTCCACCACGATGCACGGGCCGCCGTAGTGCTCGAAGGCAGCCACGGCGTTGACGATGCGGTCGGCTCCCACCTCGCGGGGGTGATCGTACCGGATGTCGATGCCCGTACGCATGCCGGGCCCCACCACCAGCGGGCGGATGTCGAAGTACTTCTCCAGCATCTGTTCCACCGTCGGCGTAAGCGGGGGGACCACCGATGCCACGACCGCCGCGCCCACTTGATGGGGGTCCATGTGCTGGTAATCGAACAACTCGTGGAGCACGATGCCCAGTTCATCGGCGGTTCGCGGCTGGGTCGTGCTCAGCCGCCAGCATGCCTCCAGCCGGGTGCCCTGGAATACGCCGACCACGATATTGGTATTGCCGATGTCCATTGCCAGGATCACGAGCGTTTCACCTCGAGCCTTGAAGGGACCTGGTACCGCACCAGGCTTCGGGCGATCGCCCGGTGCACGGCGGCGACCAGGACCATCGCGACGAAGACCTCCGGCAGGCCGTGCAATACCCCGACTCCCACGGCTGCCGCCGGGGGGAGGTATCCGCGCCAGGTCACCAGACCGAGGACGCCCACGGTGTTGGTCAGAGTACCCGTCATGGCCGCCAGCATGGGCGCAGCGTGCTGGTGCCGCGCCACGCGATGGGTGGCGTACCCCGCGGCGCCGCCGGCCGCCAAGGAGAACACCGCTACCAGGGCGGGATGGGCGGCAAGGCTGATGTAGCAGCTATGGGCGACAATGCCCGCCACGGCCACGGCGAGCAGGGGGCGGGTCCAGCGGGCGGCGGCCATCCGGAAGGCGTAAGCGGCAATGACGCCGATCAAGATGCGAGGGAGGAAAGCCACCAGCGGGTCGGTGAACATCAGCCGAGCCACGGGATTAGGCGAAAACTGAGCGCGCCAGAAGCTGAAGGCGCCGAAGATGAAACCCACTCCGGCGCCGGCAAGGGGTCCTTCCAGCACTCCCGCCAGGATGGCAGGAAGGTGCATGGTGGTCGCGCTACCGGCGGGAGTGGGTACGGGGATGAACCCGCCGACGGGCGCCAGGCCAAGGGCAACGGTCAGACTACCGAGCAGACCCACAACGGCGATGCGTCGAACGTTCAAGTGCACCGGGGACACCTCCGTTCCGGTTCCGCGAGGATACCGGACGAAATCGTTCGCGGTCGATCCTGCCAACGTGTCCGGGGCCATCAGGCTCCCGGCACTTTCGGGCCGAATGTCGGTCCGCCGTCACCTCCTCTCGAGGTCCTGCCAGGCAGGTATGTCTCCCCCTGCGGCCGCGCACCGGACGGCGCTCGCCACCGCCGCCGCGACCATGTCCGCCGCCAGCGCACCGACCAGGTTGACGTCGCCCCGTACCCGGCCGGTTGCCAGGGTGAAGACGGTATCGCCATCGTACATGGTGTGGCAGGGACGAATGACCCGCGCCAGGCCGTCATGGGCCATCTGCGCCACCTTGTTCGCCTCTTCCTTGGTGAGAGCGGCATCCGTGGCCACCACGGCGAGCGTCGTGTTACCGGCGGCTGGGCATTCGGCCGCGCCGCCGAGGAGCATGGTCGTGGAAACCGGCCGGCCGCTGACGGGGTCACGCGGTCCCGCCAGGATGCGACCGGTCTCCGGGCACACCACCTCGCCGAAGCAATTGACGGCCACGACGGCGCCGACCTTGAGCCCCCTCGCGCTCTCGCAGACCGAGCTGGCGAGTCCTCCGCGCATGGCCCGGCCCATGCCCAGCGCCTTGCCGACCGTGCAACCGGTGCCGGCGCCCACGTTGCCCTGGGCCAGCGGGCCCGAGTTCGCCGCGGTGCACGCCCCCCGTCCTTCCATCGGACCGGGTCGCGCCGCCGTATCGCCGATGGCCAGATCGAATAGCACCGCAGCCGCGACGATCGGCACTCGCGCAACTCCCGTGGCGAAACCCTCGCCCTGTCCCTCGAGATAGGCCATCACGCCGTCCGCCGCCGCCAGGCCGAAAGCGCTGCCGCCGGTGAGCAGCACGGCATGAGCCTTTTCTACCAGGTTGATCGGGCGCAAGAGGTCGGTCTCCCGGGTGCCGGGCGCCGAGCCGCGCACGTCCACTCCCGCCACCGCACCCCCGGCGGCGAGGATCACCGTGCATCCCGTCAGACCCCGGGTGTCGGTGAAGTGCCCGGCGCGGATACCGGGAACGGCGGTGATGGTCCGGTTCAGTGGCCGTGCCCCCTCTGAGGCGAGCATACAACATGTGCCGCATATCCGGCAAGCCATCCCGCGGGAGCGTCCGTCTTGCCGGGACGTCTTCCCGGGCCGGGGAGGAGGAGTTGCCGGATCGGGCGTCGAACGGATGGAGTGAAAGCCAGCGTGTCTGGTGGTCAGACCATAATTATGGACGACTGGGCGCGAGGTGGTGCGCGGCGACTGGCTTTGGGCGGCAGGTATCCGCGCCGGGAGGTGCAGGTCATTGAAAGTTGTGATCACCGATCACCCGTTTCCCTCGGCGGATATTGAGCGCGAGGCACTGGCGGCGATCGGGGCGGAACTGGAGGTTGGCAGGTGCCGGGAAGCGGCAGAGGTGATCGGGTTGGCCCGGGACGCTGATGCGGTGCTCGTGACCTATGCTCCCGTCACCCGTCAGGTCATCGACTCCCTCGCGCGGTGCAAGATTGTCGCCCGGATGGGCATCGGTCTTGACAACGTGGACGTGGCGGCGGCGACGGCCCGGGGGATCGTCGTCACCAATGTTCCCGACTACTGCGTGGACGAGGTTTCCGACCACGCGCTGGCGCTGCTTCTGGGATGCGTGCGGCGGTTGAGGCAACTGGACCAGTCCGTGCGCGCCGGACAGTGGGATTTCCGGCCGTACCGGCCCATACCTCGCTTGCGGGGCAAGGTAGTCGGGCTGATCGGGTTCGGGAAGATCGCGCGCGCGATGGCCCGGAAGTGTCATGGCCTGGGCATGCAAGTGGCCGCCTTCGATCCCTACGTCGCCCCGGACATCGTCCGCAGCCAGGGTGTGGTGCCGATGCGGTCCCTCGCGGAACTCCTGGGGGAATCGGACTTCGTATCCGTTCACGTGCCCCTGGGAGCGGAAACGAGAGGGTTGCTCGGAGAAGCCGAGTTTGGTTTGATGAAGCAGGGCGGCGTGTTGGTCAACACCGCCCGCGCCGAGGTCGTGGATGAAGGGGCCCTGGCGCAAACCCTGGCTTCCGGTCGGCTGGCGGCGGCCGGGCTCGATGTCATCGCCAATCCGAGGGCGGATCATCCCTTGCTGGCGTTCCCCGGCGTGCTGGTCAGTCCTCATGCCGCCTTTTTCTCCGAGGAAGCCACGGAGGAGTTGCAGACTCGGGCCGTAGGCGATGTCGTGCGTGTGCTGACGGGGGGACTGCCCCTGAACCCGGTGAACCCGGAAGTACTGGTACGGGAACCCAAGACAAATGGAGGTTGAGCCCCGTGTGTGTTGAACTTGACATGAACCGGAGGATGGACACCAGCTTCATCGGTCGGCCCCACGAGTACATGGCCCGGAGGGTGTACAGCACCACTGCCACTGACTGGCAGGAGCGAGTCAATTTCGACCGGTTGCGCCGCCAGCGGCTGCAACGGGCCAAGGCCATGCTGGAGAAGCATGACCTCGGTGCGGTGATCTTGTTTGCCGGCGAGAACGTCCGCTACGTGACCGGCGTGTACCAGGGTAACTGGAAGTACAATATCTTCATCCGCTACTGCGTGCTGCCGCGCGGGGGAGACCCCATTCTCTTCGAGACGGTCGGGTCGGACTTGCACGTGGCGCGGATGGACGCGCCCTGGATGGAAGGGAGGGTACGCCCCGCGATCACCTGGAAGTGGGCGGAAGCAGCCGAGGAGTTCATGGCAGGACGCATGGCCCAGAGCATCATGGATGTCTTGAAGGAAAGCGGGGTCGAGCGGGAGCGCATTGGCATCGACGTGATGGACATGCGTGCCTACCACGCCCTGACCGGTCTCGGCCTCAACGTGGTGAACTGCTGGCCTGCCATGTCCGAGGCGCGGGTAGTCAAGACGCCTGACGAGATCGAGTGTCTCAAGATATCCTCCGCGTTCGGCGACGGCGCGATGTGGCAAGCGATTCACGAGTGGGCCAAACCCGGCGTGAAGGAATCATACGTCTGCGCCAAGGTCAATGAGTATCTCTACCAGGAAGGATTCGACTTCGTATATGACATCATTGTCGCCTCCGGCGGCAACACTTCACCTTACCGCCGGTGGCACACCGACAAGGTCATGCGGCAGGGCGACCTGGTCATCGTGGATATCAACGCCATCGGGCCGGGGGGTTACTACGTCGACTTCGTGCGCTGCTTCAAGGTGCGCGGCAAACCTACGCCCAAGGAGAAAGAGTTGTACAAGGAGTGCTATGGGTCGCTGCAGGCGGCGATCGCCGAATTCCGCCCCGGCACGACTTCCGACAAGGTCGCCGCCAAGTTCCCCGTGTACGACGACGACAAGTACGGCAGTGTCAGCCTCCAGCAGTTCGCCCACAGCATTGGTCTTTCGCTGTATGAGGGCATGTGGATCTCCCGCGCGTACTCCCTGAAGTACCCGGCGGAACTCAAGCAGAACATGTGTTTTGCGGTCGAGACCTTCGCCGGTCACCCCGAGCTAGAGCAGACCGTCCGGCTCGAAGAGAACCTGGTGGTCACCGACAAGGGCGTCGAACTCCTGACGCGGTGCCCCTTCGAGGAGGACTTCCTGGCGTAACGACGGGGAGGAGTTCGCCGATGCGGGCGATGGTCTTGAGGGAGTACAACGCCCCTCTGGTGCTCGAGAATCGGCCGGTGCCCCATCCTGGCCCCGGCGAAGCGGTGATTCGGGTCCGGGCGTGCGGACTGTGCGGGACCGACCTGAAAATCGCCTCTGGCCGGATCGGGGGTACCCGGCTCCCCGTGGTCATGGGCCACGAGCCCGCGGGGGAAGTGGTCGCCGTGAGTGCAGGGGTCCGGGGTGTGGAGATCGGTGACCGCGTCGTCGCTCACCTCTACCTCACCTGCGGCCAGTGCGAGTACTGCCGCTCGGCCCGGGAGACGCTGTGCCAGCACCTGGCAGGGCGGTTGGGGTTCCAGGTCGATGGCGGCTTCGCCGAGTACTTGTGCCTCCCGGCCGAGTGCCTCCTCCAGCTCGGGGAATCGGTGGGATTCGAGGAAGGGGCCTTGCTCGGCGATGCGGTAGGGACGGCGTTCCATGCCCTGCATCGCCGGGCGCGGCTGGCGCCGGGGGATACGGCGGTGATTGTGGGCGTCGGGGGCGTGGGCATTCATGCCGTTCAGGTGGCAAGGGCGATGGGCGCGCGAACGGTAGCGGTGGATGTGGCACCCGATCGCCTGGAGATGGCCCTCCGTTGCGGCGCCGACGCGGCGGTGGCGTTCGGCGACCGGTTTGAGGCGGAAGTGAAGGGGCACCTGGGGGATCAGGGAGCACATGTCGTCTTCGACTCTGTCGGCAAGAGCGAGGTGTTGGAGGCGGCAGTGCGCCTGGTGCGTCCGGGGGGGTGTCTGGTCGCGGTCGGCTACCACCCCGGGGAGTTCCTGGAGCTTGATCCCACGCGGGTGGTGTTGGACGAACTCTCGATCATCGGCTCTCGGGCTTGCACCCGGGAGGACGTGCGGGCGGTGATTCGGCTGGTAGCCCGGGGGCTGGTGCGGCCGGTGGTCACCCGCCGCTTTGCGCTGGAAGCCGTGAACGAGGCGATGACCGAACTGGCTGCGAATCGTATCCCGGGGCGCGCGGTAGTCGTACCCTGAATGGGCGGCCGACCGAAGAAACGGCAGAGGAGGATCCCTTGATGGCGGATCCGTGGAAGACCGATTTGTGGTTCACCAGTCCGTGGAATTTCGAAGAACCGGTGACCCGCGAGCAGAAGTTCGCCTCCCGGGTGCAGCTGCATGACATCACGCTCCGCGATGGCGAGCAGCAGGCGGGGATCGTGCTCCGAGCGGAAGACAAGATCGCGATCGCGGAAAAGCTGGCCGAAGCGGGGGTCGACCGCATCGAGGCCGGCATGCCGGCGGTGTCCCGGGATGACGAGCGCGCCATTCGCGAGATCGTCCGGCGTAAACTCGGGCCCAAGATCTTGGCGTTCGCCCGCTGCCTGGTGGACGACGTGAAGCGAGCCCAGGACTGCGGGGTCGACGGCATCGTCATCGAGATTCCGAGCAGCGAGCACATCATCCAGCACGCTTACGGCTGGCCCATGGAACGGGCCATCGATCTCTCCATCAAGGCCACGCAGGCGGCCAAAGAGGCAGGTCTCTTCACCGTCTTCTTCACCATCGACGCGTCGCGGGCCGACCTGCGCTGGCTCCTGAAGCTGTTGGGTCAAGTGGCATCGGAAGGGCACATGGATGCCATCGCCCTGGTCGACACCATGGGGTGCTGCTCTCCGGGAACCATTCGCTACTTCGTGCGCGAGGTGCGGCGTGCCTTCCCCGAGACGCAACTCGAGGCCCATTTCCATGATGACTACGGGCTGGCCACGGCCAATACTCTCGAGGCGCTGGCCTCCGGGGCCCAGGTCGCTCACGTGTCCGTCCTGGGGATCGGCGAACGGGCCGGCGGGGCCGCGCTGGAAGATGTCGTATTGGCCTTGAAGACCCTGTACGGCGTGGAGACGTCCGTTCGTCCCGACCGGTTGTATGGATTGTGCCGGATGGTCCTCGAGCGTACCGGCCACAGGATCCCCGCCAACAAGTCGGCGGCAGGAGAAGCCCTGTTTCACGTGGAGTCGGGCATTCCGGCCACGTGGCTGCGGCGCTGCCGAGGACCATTGCTGACGGAGGTATTCCCCATGCACCCGCGATTGATGGGGCAGCCCGACGCGGAAATCGTCATGGGGAAAGGGAGCGGCGAGGAATCGGTACGGGACTGGCTCGAAGAAGGCGCGATCAAAGCCACACCGGAACAGGTCACCCGCTTGATCGCCATGGTCAAAGACATGTCGCTGGCGAAGAAGGGCCTGTTGACCAGGGAGGAGTTCGCGACCCTCGCCCGGTGGGTGGTCGAAGGCTGACCTCGCGAGGGCGAGGATCGCGGGGTGCAGACCGGCCTTCGCTTGACGGTCAAGGGGAAGTGTGGCTGTGTTGGAGTTCGCTCCGGTCCTTGAGAGACTGCTGGCAACCGGCGAGCCGGTGGCACTGGCCACCGTCGTGAGAACCTGGGGGTCGACACCCCGCGGACGGGGAACCCGTATGGTGATCCGCCGTGAGGGCAGCCATCTCGGCACGGTGGGCGGAGGATGCGCGGAAGCGCAGGTCGTGTCGGAAGGCCTGACGGCTCTCGACGAGGGGCGGGCGCGGCTGCTGCGAGTGGACCTGACGGATGCCGTCACCGACGACACCGATGCCGCGTGCGGCGGTACCATGGAAGTCCTCGTGGCTCCCGCCGGTCGGGAGTACCTGCCCGTGGCCCGGGCGGCGGGAGATATCGGGTCGAAGCGGGCGGGCATGAAGTTGGCCACCTGCCTGGCGCCGTCCCGGGTCCTGGGGGCCGTGGCGGTGGGATCGGACGCCCTGCTCGCCCACGTGGGGCTGGACGAAGGCGAAGCCGGGCGATTATGGGCGGCCCTGACGGCGCCAGGCGAGCTTGTGGCAGCAGCCCGGGTTCCCGGATGTCGAACGCAGCTACTCGAGATACCCGTGGCGGGAGAGACCTGGTCGGTGTTGTGGGAGGAAGTCGGTCCGGGCCTGCGATTGTTGGTGTGCGGTGGCGGACACATTGCCGTCCCCTTGAGCCGACTGGGTAAACTCCTCGACTGGGAGGTGGTTGTCCTCGATGACCGCGAGGCATTTGCCAATCACGCGCGCTTCCCTCACGCTGACCGGGTGGTGTGTGGTCCCTTTCGTTCCGGTATCGAAGGGCTGGCCGTGGACGAAAGGACCATCGCGGTAGTGGTGACCCGCGGCCACCGGGATGACCTTGAGTGCGTCCGCAACCTGCTAGGCCGCCGTCCCGGCTATCTCGGCATGATCGGCAGCCGCCGGCGGGTGGCCGGCGTGAGGAAGTTGCTGGAGGAGGAAGGATTCGACGAGGACCTGCTTGGCTGTTTGCGCGCTCCCATCGGTCTCGACATCGGTGCGGAGACCCCGGGGGAAGTCGCCGTGGCCATCGCGGCGGAGGCGATCATGGCCAGGCGCGGGGGTACGGGCCGCCCCCTGAGCCTACGTACCGCGCGAAGGGAGGCGGGGCGCGCGTGAAGTGGCGGGAAGTGCCCATCCAGGATGCGATTGGGCTCCGCCTGGATTACGATGTGACGGGGATGGGGCCGGGGATCGGCAAGGGGGCGGTGCTGCGTCGCGGTCACGTCCTGCGGCTGGAGGACCTGGACCTGCTTTCCCGGATAGGGAAGGATAGCATCCGGATCCTGGAATTTGAACCGGGGGAGGTCCACGAAGATGACGGGGCCCTCACCCTGGCCGCCACGATCGCGGGGTCGGGTATAGAGATATCGGCGGCGGGCGAGGCCTGGGCGGACCTGCGAGCCCGGCATCGGGGGTTGTTGAAGGTTGACTCCCGGCGGCTATTGGAACTGAACCGCCTGGGGGAACTGCTGGTCGCGTCACGCCACGACAGGTCTCCGGTGCGCGAGGACGACCTCGTCGGCCGAGCCAAGGTACTGGGTCTGGCCGTCGAGGAGAGCCGTCTGGCTGCGGCCGCCCGCATCGTGGCCGACCGCCCGCTGTTATCGGTCGTAGCCTATCGATCCATGCGAGCCGGCCTGCTCATTACCGGCCGCGAGGTATTCCGCGGCGTGGTGGAAGATGCGTTCTCGCCCCTCCTGCAGCGCCGATTGGCGGAGTACGGCAGTCAGGTCACTTGTTCTCGGGTCGTCCCCGACGGTGTCGATGGGCTGACGGAGGCAATCCGCGACATGTTGCAGCGGGGCATCGATTTGCTCCTGGTGACAGGTGGCATGTCGCCGGACGACGGCACCGCCGAGGCCATCCGCCGGGCCGGCGTGGAGGTCATGCTCCACGGCATGCCCGTCTCCCCCGGAGCGATGACCCTGGTGGGGTACGCGGGCGACACCGTTGTCATGGGGGTACCGGCGTGCGCCATCGCGCGACCCCGGGGCCTGTTCGATCTGTTGCTCCCCCGGGTGCTGGCAGGAGACAGGTTGTCTGCCGGGACTCTGGTGGCGTACGGTCACGGCGGTCTATGCTGGGGCTGTGAAACCTGCGCCTACCCCGCCTGTCCCTTCGGCAAGGGCGCTTGAGGTTCGAGCATTTTGCGGGCAGGTGACGAACATGCGGCGCTACCTCGGGGGGGGGGGGGGGGG
>DBBB01000139.1:0-12868 GCA_002291985.1 Firmicutes bacterium UBA995 | reverse complement strand
GGGGGGATCCTCATCTCCCTGCTCTTGCTGCCGTCGTTCTTCCGGTCCTCGTGGTGGTGTCCCGGGACGCCCTACAGGTTGCCTCCCCAGGGGGAAGAGGGGTTGATCGCCCATAGGCAGGGTAGGCGCCGTTATCCTGGCGGGAGGCGCGTCGACGCGAATGGGCAGGCCCAAGCAGGAACTGCTATGGGATGGCGAGCCTCTCCTGCTGCGCGTGACCGCTCAAGCCCTTGCGGCGCGGGTCGATCCCATTGTGGTGGTGCTCGGCCACCGGAAGGACGTTCTTGCAGCCATCCTCGAGCCCGTCGCTGCCGTGGCCGGCGGGCGCCTGCGGGTCGTCGAGAACCCCGGGTACCGGTCCGGCGGGCAGTGGTCGTCAATGCAGACGGGGCTTCTCGTGATGCCTGCCGATGTAGACGCGGTGGTAATCCTGCTCGTGGATATGCCCCTGATTCGGGCTCAGCACCTGGACCGCCTGGTCACGGCGTTCGATAACCTGCGAGGGGCGGCGGGGGATCGGCCGATAGTGGTCTTCCGGTGCGGTGAGCGCCGCGGACATCCTGTACTCATCAGTTCGGGATGGTTCTCTGTGCTGCGGCGACCGTCGCCCGAGGGAGGCCTCAGGTCTATCCTGCGGCTCAATGCCCGGCACGTGGTGGAGTTGACGGCGGGAACAGAGGTGCTGGTCGATCTCGATACGCCGGAGGAGTATGAGGCGTTGCTCAACGAGCAGCCCCGTTTCTGAGACTGCGGAGCAGGCGCTAGCTTCGCGGTCGAGCAGCAGGAATGCCAGGTCATCTGAAGAATGGACTGTCCACATGCACAACAGCCAAGCAGGTGATAAGACCTCCAGGTGTGGTAGTGGGGGTGCAGGCATGAAGGCTTTCGGCTATCTGGCGCCGCGGTCGGTGGAAGAAGCCGTCGATTTGCTCGGCCGCGAAGGGGCGGTGCCGCTGGCCGGCGGCACGGACTTGCTGGTAGCGATCAAGCGGGGAACTCTCCCTCCCCGGTGGATGGTGGATGTAACCGGTATAGGCCTGGATCGGCTCGATGAGGCCAACAGGGCCGTGGTCATCGGGGCTGCGAGTACCCATGCGCAGGTCCTGGCGTCAGACACGGTCCGAGCCGGACTCCCCGCCCTGGCCGAAGCCCTGGCCGGCATCGGTTCCCCCCAGGTCCGCAACCTCGCGACTATCGGGGGCAACATTTGTTATGCCGTTCCTTCGGCGGATTCCGCGCCTCCTCTGCTCGCCGTGGGAGCTGAAGTCTGCATCATCGGGGTGGGCGGGACGAGGTGTTTGCCCCTTGAAGACTTCTTCGTCGGTCCGAGGCGAACGGTACTCGCACCGGGGGAGATGGTTACCGAAATACGTGTGCCCTTGCCGGGCCCGCACACGGGGACCGCTTTCCTCAAGGCGGGAAGACGCAAGGCGATGTCGCTGGCGGTAGTCAATGTCGCCGTGAGCATCCGGAGAGCATCCGACTCCATGACCGTTGACGGCGCCCGCATTGCTCTCGGAGCGGTCGCCCCCACGCCCTTTCGTGCACTCGCGGCCGAACAACTCCTCCAGGGGCAAGTTTTTTCGGTAGATCTGGCCGAAGCGGCCGCGGTCGAGGCGGCCAGGGCTACCGCTCCCATCACCGACCTGCGGGCGACTGCCCCCTACCGCCATGCCTTGTCAAGGGTCCTGGTCAAGCGCGCTATCGTGAAGGCCTGGGAACGGTCGGCAGGCCCGGGGGGGTATCGGGATGCCTGACTTGGCCTTCGTGCTGAACGAGCGGCCGGTGGAAATCGAGGTCGCACCCCATGCCTTGCTGGTCGACGTGTTGCGCGATCATCTGGGACATACGGGAACGAAGGTAGGATGCGGCACGGGAGAGTGTGGGGCATGTACCGTGCTGCTCGATGGGCGGCCGGTGAACTCATGCCTGGTGCTGGCAGTGCGCGTGGGCGGCCGCCGGGTGGTGACGATCGAAGGCCTTGCCGCGGATGGCGGATTGCACCCGCTGCAACAGGCCTTCATGGACCACGGGGCGGTGCAGTGCGGATACTGCACGCCGGGCATGATCCTGTCGGCCAAGGCTCTGCTCGACACTTGCCCCGCGCCGAGCGAGGCGGAGATTCGAGAGGGAATGGCCGGTAACCTCTGTCGTTGCACGGGATATGCCAAGATCGTGCAGGCGATCGGCGCGGTCGCGCACGCGCTCGCCTGTTCGAGCCGGACGGCTTCTCCTGGCGCGTAGCGGGGGGATGAGGAATATGGAATTCGCCGTTGTGGGAAAGCGAATTCCGCGTCACGATGCGGTTTCACACGTCACGGGGCGGACTCTATACGGCGTCGACATCGTGCGCCCCCGGATGTTGCACGCGCGGATCTTGCGCAGTCCCCATGCCCATGCGCGGATCGTCGCCGTGGATGTGTCCCGGGCTTCGCGCCTGCCGGGCGTTTGCGCTATAACGGCCGCCGACGTGCCCTGCAACCGCTATGGCTTCACGCATGTCGATCAGCCCGTGCTCGCCGACGACCGGGTTCGTCACCGGGGAGATGCGGTGGCGGCCGTTGCCGCCCCGACCCCCGAGCGGGCGGATGAGGCCTTGCAGGCGATCAAGGTGGAATACGAACCCCTCCCGGCGATCTTCGATCCCATTGCCGCCCTCGGCCCCGACGCTCCCAGGGTGCATGGCGACACCAACGTGGCTGCCAGGGTCAACATCAGGTACGGCGACATCGAGCGAGGTTGGCAGGAGAGCCATGAGATCATAGAGGAGACCTTCCGTACCCAGATGGTCGAACACTGCCATCTTGAGCCGCACGCGGCCTTGGCCGAGCTTGACTCACGAGGGGTGCTCACCGTGCATGCTTCGGTGCAGCGGCCGTTTCTCATAGCGGCCGACCTGAGCAAGATCCTCGGGTTGCCCATGAATCGCATCAGGGTCATCGCCGCAGCGGTCGGCGGGGGTTTCGGCGGCAAGAACGAGATAACCATGGAGCCCATCGTATGCCTCCTGGCGTTGAAGGCCGGCCGGCCGGTCAAAGCCGTCTACTCCCGCGAGGAGGAGTTTCAGGCCACCACCGTGCGCCATCCGTACATCATCACCTGCCGGACGGGGCTGAAAAGAGAGGGGGCGCTCGTGGCGCGCCAGGTGAGCATTCTCAGCGATACCGGCGCCTACGTTTCCTGGGGCGCATGGACGCTGAGCAAGGCGTCCATCCATGCCGCCGGGCCCTACAATATCCCTCACGTCAAGACGGAGGGCGTACTGGTCTACACCAACAACTGCGTGGGGGGCGCCATGCGCGGGTTCGGCGTGCCCCAGGTGGCTTTCGCTTACGAGTCTCACACCGATACCCTGGCCGAGGCGGTCGGTCTGGATCCCGTTGAGTTCCGGCTCAAGAACATGATGAAGGATGGGTGCGTGCTCCCAACCGGGCAGGTGCTCGACAAGGTGACCTTGCAACAGACGGTCGTCCGGGCAGTTGGATTGGCGCGACCGGAGGAGGACAGGACTCCGTGAAGAGGCGAGGCCGGGGTATTGCCTGCATGCTGTATCCTGTGGGAGCGACCTCCTACCCGAATCCAGGGTCGGCCTTCGTCAAGGTGAATCCCGACGGCACGGCGGTGGTTTTCGCCGGGGCGACGGACGTCGGGCAAGGCTCGACCACCGTCCTCGCCCAGATCGCCGCAGAGGCGTTGGGAGTGGAGTTCGCTGCGATCACCATGGTCACTGCAGACACCGAGCACACCCCCTACGACTTCGGGTCGGTGGCCAGTCGCGTCACCTATGTCGTGGGGAATGCGGTCCGCCAGGCTGCCCATCAGGCGAAGCAAGTGTTCCTCGCCGCAGCCGCCGAAGTCCTCAAGCTGGATGTCAGCGGGCTGGATTCCGCCGCGGGCTGGGTGTACGCGAAGGGCTTCCCCGAACGCCGCCTGCCTGTCGCCGAGGCAGCCGCGCGGGCATACGCTCTCTCCGGGCGGCCGCCGTTGGGGGCGAGTACCTTCAATGCCGCGACCACCTTCCTCGACCCCGAAACCGGACACGGAAAGCCCTATCCGTGCTACGTGTTCGCCACTCAGATCGCCGAGGTCGAGGTAGACACCGAAACGGGAGAAGTCGTGGTGGTAAGTATCGCCGCAGCTCATGATTGCGGCCGGGCCGTCAATCCCCTGCTCGTCGAAGGGCAGATCGAGGGCGGCATTGCCCAGGGATTGGGGTATGGGCTGTTGGAGGAGATGGTGCTCGAGGAAGGCAAGGTCAAGAACGATCAGCTTGTTGACTATGTCATCCCCACCATGTGCGATATGCCCGAGATGCGCCTGGCCATCGTCGAGGAGCCCGAACCCACCGGTCCGTATGGCGCCAAGGGCATAGGAGAACCATCGCTGCTGCCGACAGCTCCTGCCATCCTCAATGCCATCTACGACGCGGTCGGTGTCCGGATCCGGGAGTTGCCGGCTACCCCCGGGAAGATCCTTGCCGCCCTGCAGGATATGCGGGTGCCCTCCGAAAGGGGTCCAAGTTGACGCGCATTCACCGTATAGGTTAGTATTTTCCAGGACGGCAGGCGACGTCCTGGCGGCATGATGGACGACGGAGGTGGACTTGCTGACCTCGCTACAAGTGGAGCCGGTATCACGTAGTTGGGTCTCGGACGCGATCGTCGAGCAACTGCGCAGACAGATCGTTGAAGGCAAACTCAAGGAGGGGGACCGACTTCCCGCCGAACGCGAACTCGCCACGCTTTTCGGGGTCGGGCGGACTTCGATCCGCGAGGCAATCAAGGCCTTGTGTGCCATGGGGTTGGTCCAGCGCGACCGGAAGGGAACGGTGGTCTCCACGCCCGGGCCCACCGCCAACGCGGCGGCCTGGCAACTGCTCGCGAAGCGCGCCAGTCTTCGCGATCTGTTTGAGGCGCGCCGGATGATCGAAATTCGCGTGGCGCAACTGGCGGCGGAAAGAGCTTCCGAGGAAGACATCGAGGAAATGGAGGCCGCACTCGATCTCGAGGGCGCCCGCCCCGGCAAGGGAACCGACGATCGCGCCGAGTTGAGCGCCTTCATCAAGGCGGACGCTGCCTTCCACACGGCGGTGGCCGCTGCGGCGGGCAACGTCGTCCTGTATGAGCTGTATGTAGCCGCCCGGGACATGATCTTCCGCTCTCACCGCATATATGAGGCCGGCTATGAGTCGGGACAACGGGAACTGGTGATGCAGGCGCTCGGCGTGGCGCGCGAGGACCATCGCCGCATCGTCGAGGCGATATCGGCCCAGGACACCCGCCGTGCCGGCGAAGCGGTGGAGCGCCATCTGACCAGTATGGAGCATTACGTCTCCCAGTTCACCTGAGGCACGAAGGGACTCCAGCCGTAGGGGTGGCCCGGAAGATCCGGGCGCCCCGGGCGGTCCTCGTCCCCAGCGACGGGCGCTTTCCCCCACGCCATGCGGCGACATACCCGGGACATGCATCCAGGCTTGGCCGTTTCCCGGCCGACCACCAGGAGCTGCTGCAACATTATCCGCACTGCCGGCAGGAGTTGCGCTCAGGATGTAGAACACTTCTCCCAAACGCAGACTGTCTGGTGGTCTGACCGCCCGACGTGATGGGAGGTATGCCCATGGGGCGCTGCGCCCGCGGCCAGATGGGAAGCACCGGCGGGGAATGGCGAGCAGGAATGACGGCCGGCGGGCGGCGTAGCTGACATGGCGATCAGGAGGCGATCCGAATGCGGGCAGCTGTGCTTCGTGGACCCGGTAAGCTGACGATCGAGGAAGTGCCCGTGCCCGGGCTGGAGCCGGGACAAGTCATGATCAAGCTGATGGCCACGGCCATCTGCGGCACGGATGTCGCCGTGTATGCGGGCAAGTATCCGGTCAGTTACCCGCTGATTCAGGGGCACGAGTCCGCCGGCTTGGTGGCGGAAGTCAGCGACGGCGTTATCGGGTTGGCGCGAGGCGACCGCGTGATGCTCAACTCGCTAGTATTCTGCGGGCGATGCCGGTGGTGCCGGAGAGGCGATACATCCTCCTGCATCGACGGCGGCTTGCTGGGGCGGGAGTATCCGGGCACTTTCGCGGAGTTCGTGGCAGTCGATCAGAAGCAGTGCCATTCTCTTCCGCAGGACATGAGCTGGGTCGACGCGACCAACCTGGCCGTCCTGGCCACGGTCGTCCGGTCGCAGCGCCGGGCGGGCCTGGAACAGGGCATGTCGGTAGTCGTAATCGGTCTGGGAGTATCCGGGCTACTGCATGTCCAATTGGCCAAGGCCTCGGGGGCCTCGCCGGTGGTGGGCATCGGGAGGACGCCGTGGAAGCTCGAGTTGGCGGGCAAACTCGGTGCCGATCAGGTGATGTCATTGCAGGAAGCCCGGGGTTTGAAGGCCGTCCGCGAACTGACGTACGGCGGCCCGGACCTGGTGATCGACGCGGTCGGCGTCACCGAGACGGTGGATTTGGGTCTTGCGCTGGTGGGCCGAGGCGGAACCCTGCTCGCCTTCGGCGTGGACCCCGGCCTTGTTTCGACGCTGTCCAGCTTCACCCTGTACGATTCCGAGTTGACGTTGCTCGGTTCCCGGGCGCAATCACCCCACGACATGGAACTCGCCATCAAGGCCAGCAGGACGGGTGCAGTTGACGTCTCAGTCCTCACTACCCACCGACACGAACTCGCCGATCTGCCTTCCGTCATGCCCTTGCGAAAGCTGAAGCCTGAAGGCCTGAGAGCGGTCATCGAGATAGACGAAGCCGTCGCGGGCGCCGTGGGGAAGCAATCCCGATGAAACACCTTCGAGGAGGTATGGCTGTGAGGAGCAAGCGGTTCGTTGCCGCTCTGATGGTGACAAGTCTGCTCCTGGTGAGCGTGGCCGCCGCCGGATGTCCGGCGCGGCAAGAAGACGTGGTTCACCCGGACAAGTTCACGCTAGGCATCTTGCTGCCGCTCACCGGTCCCTTTGCGGCAGTGGCCCGAACCCAGGAACATGGGGCACTCGCCGCCGTGGAAGCCATCAATGCCGCCGGCGGGCTGTCCATGCCCTGGGGAAGGGTCCGCATTGTCCCCCTGGTCATGGATGACATGGCCAGCCTCGACGTGGGCGTTCGCCGCTTTGAGCACCTGCGGGAGGCGGGCGCGAACGCAGTGGTCGGACAAACATGGGCGCCCCTTGCCCTGGCTATCAACGAGGTCACGCGCGACCGCCCGTTCCTGTACTTCCCCGTGTGCGTGACTCCCATGGCCGCGCTCACGAAGGGCACGCTGTCGCCCACTACCTGGGTTACGGCTTACAGCCCATGGACCGTGGGCTACATGGCGGCGTCGGCGGCCATTCGGGAACTCGGCAAGAAGGAGATCTTCTTCCTCGCGCGATCCGACGCATGGGGATGGGACATAAAGGCAGGAGTGGAAGCGGCGGCTGTGAAGTACGGGGCGACGATCGTCGGCACTGACGAGGTTCCCTTGGGCACCACCGACTTCCTGCCGGTGCTGCGACGAGTCAGGGAAGCCAAGCCGGACGTCTTCATCGCCGCCCAGTTCGGCGCGGACGCGATCGCCCTTTACAAGCAGGCGTTCGACCAGGGGCTGTACGGCGAGATGACCATGTTCAATACCTTCATTACCAACGTGATCGCTCGCGGCCTCCCGCCGGGGGCGCTGGCCGGGCTGTATGCGATGCACTTCCACTATTGGGATATGACCGGCTTCCCTGACGCAGAGGTTGTCCAGGCGACCGCCGAGTATGTTCAGCGGTTCCAGCAGCTTTTCGGCCATCCGCCGGATGCCTATGCTTCTATTGCCTACATTGCCACCCGGCAACTCCTCGCCGCCGTCGAGGGGGCGGGCACCTTCGAGCCCATCGCCGTCAGCGACTGGATGCGCGAGAACCGAGACTTCGAGACGGTCAAGGGGCCGGCTACCTGGCGGGTCGAGCAGGCCCCCATATATCGCTATGCGGCCTTCCTCGTGCGGGGTAAGGCTCCTAACGAGCGTACGGGGGACTGGGACCTGTTCCATATCATCGGCTACCAGGGGGGCGAGGCGGTGCTTCCGCCTCTGAAGCTGCTGGGTTACGAGTGACCCGTACCCGGCTCACGTCATGAGGATGACGTGGTCATCGTGCCGGAGAAGGGGTGCAGGTGACGGGCGGGATGCGTCCCAAGTCGCGGGCGCATCCCGCCGGATGCAGAATCGATTGCCGGTCCCCGCGGCCGCAGAATCACCGGGCGGGACAGGCGCCGGGCGAAGGAGACGGGGTAACGTGATGAGACTGCTCAAGACCTACGGTACCATATTGCTCGTCTTTGCGGGCGTGGGGGTGCTCCGCTTGGCGCTGCCCGGCGCGTTCCTGATACATGTGACCATCTTCTCCATATACACCATGGCCTTCAGCTTCCTCATGGGTCGACTGGGCCTGGTGTCCTTCGGCCAGCCGGCGTACATGGGGATCGCAGCGTATGGGACCGGGCTTTACTTGCACTATTTCGGCACCAACCCTCTGCTGGGGATGATGGTGGGGATCATCGCCGGCGTGGCTTTCGCCGGCGTGATCGGCGGCTTGTTTGTCAGGCTGAGCAGCAGCTACTTCACCCTGGCTAATCTGGCCCTCTGCGCGATAGGATTCTTCGTCTTCCAGCGCGCCCTGGTGCACATCACCCGGGGAGACACCGGTCTGTGGTATCTCGGCCGCATGGAGCGCTGGCCCTTGCTCAACTTCCGCGATCCCGATCACTTCCTTACTTTCGCCCTGATCGTCGCGGCCGGCATCTGGATCGTTGTGAAGGGCCTGGACCGTTCGGTGTTCGGGGCAGCCTGCCTGGCGGTGAAAGCCAATGAACGGAAGCTGCAGTTTCTCGGGTACAATACTTACAGAATCAAGTGGCTTGGCTTCGTCATGGCCAACTCCATAGCCGCCGTCGCCGGGACACTCTACGCAGTCTACTTCGGCTTCGTTTCGCCGGCCATCATGGACGTCCTGCGTGCGCCAGAGGTGGTGGTTGTGGGCCTGTTAGGCGGGGTGGGCTCGCTGTACGGGCCGCTTATCGGCACTTTCGTTTACATTGCCATGCAGGACCTGGTGAGCGCGATATTCGTCTACTGGGAGCTGGTTGTGGGGACGATGTTGGTCCTGGTCATGATGGCGGGTGAAAGAGGCATCGCCTCGCTGCTGGAGTCCGCCCCCCGGCTACTGCGCATGAGAGCCAGACATGACCGGAGTTCGGCAGGTTAGCCGGCAGTGATGGGGACGGGAGTTGACGGCGCCATGATCGGCGGAGAAGCGATCCTCGGAGCCCGGGGGTTGACCAAGCGGTTCGGGGCCATGTGTGCGGCCAACAGCATCGACTACCACCTGGGCCCGAAGGAGATGGCCGGTATCATCGGCCCCAACGGCGCGGGCAAAACCACGGTGTTCAACCTCTTGACGGGAGTCTACGCTCCCGATCAGGGCTCGGTATTCTTCGATGGCAGGGAAATAACCCGGTTGTCTCCCCAACAACGGGTTAAGCTGGGCATACGTCGTACCTTTCAACTTGCGTCGACTTTCGACAACCTGCGGGTGATCGACAACCTGCGCCTGGCTTACTATCATAAGCAACGACAGGGCAGGTGCTCTCTCGGCGGGATGTGTTCCGCCGACCTCGGCGAGGTGAGGGACGAAAGTATCGACGAATGTCTCGAGCAACTCGAGTTGTCCAAAGCCGCCCACCTGCCGGTGGCCAGCCTGCCGCTGGGCAGCAAGCGCAAGCTGGAACTGGCGATGGCTCTCATCGGCGCCCCCCGGGTGCTGTTGCTCGATGAACCTTTCGCGGGCCTGAGCGAGATGGAGATCGGTCAGATCGTTGCCATGCTCCGCCATCGCTGTACCCGGCGGATGGCCGTCCTGATCATCGAGCACAAGATCACCTGGCTCAAGGACCTGGTCGATCGGATCAGCGTGCTCGTGAACGGAGAGATCATCGCCGACGGGGACTACCAGACGGTACTGGACAGCCCCGTCACGCGGAAGAGCTACTGGCGGGTCGAATAGGGTACCGACAATGATCGTGAGGCAGGAGATGCCAATGGCCACAGGAGCGGCACTGCAGGTGAACAACATGAACGTCTCATATGGCGAGTCAAGAGTGCTGTTCGATGCCAGTCTCACCTTCCCCGCCAGTGCGGTCAGCGTGATCGTTGGGCGGAACGGTGCGGGGAAGACGACGCTGCTGAAAGCGATTGCCGGGTTCCTGAAGCCGGGATCCGGGTCGGTTGTTCTTGGGGGAGACGAGATCACCGGCCTCCGGCCGTACCAGGTCGTCAGAAAGGGGCTCAAATACATCCCGCAAGACAAAGAAGTCTTCTCCGACCTCACCGTCAGGGAAAACCTCGAATTGGCGAGCTATGCGATGAAGGACCATGATTGGAGCAAGGTACTGCGCTATTTCCCCAAGCTCCAGCAATTGATGCACCGCAAGGGCGCCTACCTCAGCGGCGGCGAGCGCCAGATGTTGATGATGGGCCGCGCCATCCTGGGCAAGACCCACGTGCTGCTCGTGGACGAGCCGACAGAAGGTCTTGCACCCAGCATCGTCCAGGACCTCGTCGCAGCCTTCAAGCAGCTTGCGAGCCACTGCACCCTGGTGCTGGTCGAACAGAACCTCGCCGTGGCGCGGGAGTTGGCCGACCAATTGTACTTGATGAAGGAGGGTAAGGTCGTCGCCCACCTTGCCGATCGAGCCGGCATTGAGAGCCTCGCTTTCGAGAAGGACCTTTAGTTGCACCGGATGACCTTCGCAGTGGAGATGGACGGTAGCGGAGCATGGCCCCCGGGGGCGTCGCCGGGTCACCAAAGCGAGATGGAGTGATAGAGCATGTCGGTTCCCGAGCTGGCAGGTACCGTGGTGATCGGCCTGGCCATGTCCGCCATATTCTTCATGTTGTCGGTAGGGCTTTCCCTCAGTTATGGGCTCATGCGCATCGTGAGCCTCGATCAATTCCTTTATTACTCGGTCGGAGCGTACATGACCTACGTCGTCACGTCACAGGCTGGTAACTTCTGGCTCGGCCTCCTGACCGGCGTGATCGCAAGTTGCACCCTTGCCTTGACGGTGGAGAAGAGCCTTTACCGTCGGATCTACGAGAAGGGTGTCATGTTCAGCATGATCACCTCCTATGGAGTACTCCTCGTGGGCATCGGCGCCATCAAGTACATCTGGGGACTGGTGCCGCGGCCCGTCATGACGCCCATAGTCGGCCATGTCAGTCTCCTGGGCACCACCCTGCCCGTATACCGTTTCGTCGTAATCGGTCTGGCCGTGGTCCTTTACATTGGGCTGCGGCTGTTCCTCGAACGCACGATCGTCGGCAAGGCCATCCGGGCGGGCATTGAGGACGTGGATAAGACGGAAGGTCTGGGCATCGACGTCTACCGGATATTCACGCTCGTATTCCTGCTTACGGCCGGCCTATCCGCGCTCGCCGGAGGCATCCACGCGCCGCTGATCATGGTCGATCCCCACATGGGACTCAAGATCATCGCCACAGCCTTCATGATCGTGATCATCGGCGGGCTGGGCAGCATCAAGGGGACGGTAGTGTCGTCGCTGCTCATCGGCCAGGTGATGGCCTTCGGCTTCACGATATGGGCGCCGGCAGCCGAGATGGCGCCGTTTGTCATCATGTTGCTGGTGTTCCTCATCCGCCCGACGGGGCTATATGGTAGCCAGTACTTGCGGCGGTGACCTCCGCCCCAAGGATGCTTGATTCCCCGCCAGCTGCCGGGAGTTATCCTCCCCCCATCCGGCATATCTACCACTAGTTGAGCATGAGCGAGGCAGGGGCCACGGTGGTGTCATTGTGCCTGGCGGCAACCCAGGGCTTCGATGGTCCAGGGGCCCGCACCAGGCCGGCGTCCGCGGTGACCCCGGCCGCGCGCGCCCAAAAAGTCAGACCCCTGACTATCCCGCATCAACGCTGCTTTTGTTTACAGCTTGACGCGGCCGCGTCAAGCGCATCGCGCAGGTCTGCGCGGTCATTGTACCTTTCATGATAGCCTTATACATGCTCGGTTCGCTCGGCATCCTGGTAACCCGTCTGGGTCAGCTGCCGGAGGCGCTGGCTCTCATCTTCCGCCATGCCTTCACCCCTGCCGCCCCCGTTGGCGGTTTCGCCGGTGCTTCCGTGCTGCTGGCGATGAGATACGGCATCGCCCGCGGCGCATTCTCGAACGAGGCAGGGCTGGGAAGCGCACCCATGGCCCACGCTACTGCCAAGACCGAGCACCCGGCGCGCCAGGGCCTGTGGGGAGTCTTCGAGGTGTTCGTTGACACCATCGTGATCTGCACTGCAACCGGACTGGCCATCGTGCTCACCGGCGTGTGGACGGGCGGCGCGACGGGTGCGGCGCTCACCATGGAGGCGTTCAAGAGCCTCTTCGGAGTGGTTGGCGGGATCGTGGTGGTCGTCGCGATGGCGCTGACCGCTTATGATACGGCGCTCGCCTGGTGCTACTACGGCGAGACCTGCGTGTCTTACCTGGGAGGTCCGGGATCCCGAATGCCCTATCGCCTGCTGTTCCTGCCCTTCCTGCTGGTGGGTGCCATGGGCCGGCTCCCGGCCGTGTGGGACATCGCCGACACGTTGAACGGCCTGATGGCCATCCCCAACCTCATCGCCCTGCTGACGCTGATGGGCATCGCCCTCAAGCTGCTGCGGGACTTCCAGAAGGGGGCAGCCTGGCAGCCTCCGGCCGACTGAGAACGCCGCGGGGCGACCTGTCTGCCGACAGGCAGGTCGACCGGCCTGCCTTCCCGCAGGCAGGCATGAGGGACCCGGCGCAGGCCGGGTCCCTCGGCTTTGAGTGACGATGGGGCCACGGTGATCGTCCGCGCCCAGGAACT
>DBBB01000161.1 GCA_002291985.1 Firmicutes bacterium UBA995 | reverse complement strand
CATCGACCGGCGCCAGGCTCATTGACTTCCACCGACCGGCGACCTCGTACGCGGCGGCAGGCGCGGCCCGCACGCATGCCGGCGAGCTACGAAGCGAGCACGGGAGCGATGCGCTCGAGCGCCCAGTCCAGTTCGTCTTCGGTTATCACCAGCGGCGGAGCGAGCCGGATCACGTTGCTGTGGGTCTCCTTGGCCAGGATGCCCCGGGTCATCAGCCGCTCACAGTACGGTCGGGCATTGACGTCCAGCTCGATGCCGACGAACAGTCCCCTGCCCCGCAGTTCTCGCAGCCGGGGTATGGACAGCCGGCGGAGTCCCTCGAGGAGCCGCCGGCCCAGCCGGTACGAGCGACCCACCAGGTCTTCCTCGATCGTCACCCTCAAGGAGGCGATGCCGACGGCGGCCGCCAGGGGGTTGCCCCCGAAAGTCGAACCGTGCGAGCCTGGCTCGAACACCCCCATGATCTCCTCGTTGGCCGCCATCGCCGAAACGGGATACACCCCGCCGCCAAGAGCCTTGCCGAGAACGTATACGTCCGGCGCCACGCCTTCCCAGTCGCACCCGAACATCTTGCCCGTCCGGCCCAGCCCGGTCTGGATCTCGTCGGCGACGAGCAACACCTTGTGCTGCCGACACAACTCGGCGGCACCGGCCAGGTAGCCGGAAGGCGGAATGCGGACCCCGGCTTCGCCCTGGATCGGCTCAACCAGGAAGGCGGCAGTATTGGGTGTGATGGCGGCCTCCAGGGCGGCGAGATCGCCATAGGGGATGACCCGGAAGCCGGGGGTGAAGGGGCCGAAATCTGCCCGGTACGCGGGTTCGGAAGAGAACGACACCACGGCCAGCGTCCGCCCGTGGAAATTGCCCTCGCAGGCGATGATCTCCGCCCGATCCGGCGGTATCCGCTTCACACGATAGGCCCAGCGGCGGACGGCCTTGATCGCCGTCTCCACCGCCTCGACGCCGGTGTTGGCGGGGAGCACCTTCTCCTTGCCGGTCACGGAGGCTACTTCCCGGTAGAAATCGCCCAACCGGTCGTTGTTGAAGGCACGCGAGGTCACGGTGACCGCGTCCGCCTGGTCCTTCAGCGCCTTCACGATTCGCGGATGGCGATGCCCCTGGTTGAGCGCCGAATACGCGCTGAGCATGTCCAGGTAACGGTTTCCTTCAGGGTCCCAGACCCAGACTCGTTCGGCCCGGGAGATGACCACGGGCAGCGGATTGTAGTTACGGGCCCCGTATCGCTCGGTCAGGTTCAGGATCTCGGCCGTGCTCCCCATTTCCGACTCCCCTTCTTGGCTTCGCGAATGTCGCCGGTGCTCGTGGCCGCCCGCGGCATGATCGGCCACTCCCGGATGATTATACCATGTTGAATCGACGCCGGATAACCCGCCCGCTGAGGAGTGTTCGCGGTCGAATACCTGGGGAAGCGCTGGATTATGCCGGCTTGCCAGGGAAGCTCATCGCGAGAGTCGGGTTCGGAGCGCCTCCACCACCTCGACCGGCACCGTCACCTGGCCGATGGCGGCCCCGCAAGCCGCTCCTGGCGCGTGGAAGTCGGATCCCCCCGTGACCACCAGGTCGTACTCGGCTGCCAACCGCAGGAGGTCGATGACCACCTCCGGACGGTGGTCGGGATGGTACACTTCGATCCCCTGCAAGTCCGCGGGCAAAAGCTCTTCTATCAGCGCCTTGCCGTGCTCGCCCGGGTGAGCGAGCACGGGCACGCCCCCGGCTTCGCGGATCAGGGCCGCCGCCTGGGTGGGCGAGAAACGAGCCCGCTCGACATAGCCGGGGCGACCCCGGGCAAGATATCGGTCGAAAGCTTCTCGTTCGTCCCTCACCCAACCGCCCTCCACCAGCGCCCTGGCCACATGGGGGCGCCCCACCGCCGCCGCGCCCGCCAGGGCGAGCACCCGCTCCCGCGTCACCGGCAGGCCCAGAACCTGAAGTCTTTCCACCATGGTCTCCATCCGGGCGAGCCTGCTCTCGCGCAAGCGGGTGAGCTGTATCTCGAGGCGGGAATCGGGCCAGCGGTAGAGATACCCGAGTAGGTGGACTTCCCCCGTGCCGTGGTCGGTGTTGATCTCCACCCCCGGTATGATCTCAAGGCCCGTGCCCCTGGCGGCAAGGAGGGCGCCGGCCACGCCGGCCGTGGTATCATGATCGGCAATGCCCAGCGCGGCAAGACCCTGACCGAGGGCCAGGCGCACCGCCTCGGCCGGGGAAGCGATGCCGTCGGAAGCAGTGGTGTGGACATGCAGATCGGCACGACCGGCCATGCACTCGCCTCCCCCCGAAGGCCTCAGCCGTGCTCCTGAATGCGATAAACTTCCCGGGCCCGCCCGTCCTGGTCGTCGACCTCGACCACCAGCCCGCACAAGGAGCAACGTCCACCCTGCACCTCAAAGCGGACCGGGAGTTGGGTGAGAAAGCGCTCGAGCGCCAGCTCCTTGCGAACGCCGATGACGCCGTCGATCGGCCCCGTCATGCCCAGGTCGGAGATGCAGGCGGTGCCCCCGGGCAGGATGCGCTCATCCGCGGTCTGCACGTGGGTGTGGGTACCCGCAACCACGCTGACCAGGCCGTCGAGATGATGGCCCAGCGCGACCTTCTCCGAGGTAGCCTCCGCATGGAAGTCGACGATGATCACGCGCGTTCGCTCCCGCAACAGGGCGGCTTCTCTCTCGCCTGCCCGGAACGGGCACTCCAGATCGGTGCTGAAGAATACCCGGCCGCCCAGGTTAAGCACCGCAGCCGGATTCCCGTTGGCGGTCCTCACGACGGCAGCCCCCCT
>DBBB01000087.1 GCA_002291985.1 Firmicutes bacterium UBA995 | reverse complement strand
CGCCGTAGATGTACGCAGCCGGAAGGGTCGCCGCTCCAAGGGCCTTGGCCGGCCGGACCGGTCAGGAGTTCAACAGAGGTTTCCATGCTATGATCTCCAAGATGCGAAGTCCCATCCGCCGGCGAGATTGGTCGATTCGCGTCACAAGAACAAGCACCTCGGCTCCGGGGATCAGGGACTGGGGACCGGGCCGGGAAGCGAAACCAGCTACGCCCCCGTCAAGTTCAACGAGATACCCTCCCTTGACGAGGCAGGCCACCCGCCCGCGATGCTTGGTGCCGGGCGCGTAAAGTTCCCCGGCGCAAACCCAGGGGTCGGGCAGCAGGGGCCGCAGAGACAGCCGTAAACGCCGCTTTTCCCGCGATGCCTCCAGTACGGCGAGTTTCAAAGACGCGCCGCGCCGTATGCCGGGCATCTGGCGGGCATCGGTCGCGGGAGACCAGGACATCTCCTCGACGGGAAGCCAACCGATCAGACCACCAACTTCCACGTCGGCACCCGCGCGGAATACCCCGCGGACGGACCCGGCTACCATGGGCGCCTGGTCGCGCTCTTGCCGGCGAAGTTCATCTATCCGCGCGGCGAGTTCTTGAGCTTCGGGCGATCGCGTCCCGTCCTGAACGGAGATCTCCCGCAATCGGGCTAGCGCGCCGCGAAGTTCCGACTGGATAGCGTCCCGACCGGCAAGCGCACTCTCCAACGCCGACCAGGTGTGTGGGACCAACTCTTCCAAAGCTTCGCGGCGCGAAAGCTGTACGCGCCCGGAGGCGCGGTCAACTTCTTTGACCCGGACGAAAACGGGCCAACCAATCATGTCGTCGATCCGATGGGGCCGTGGGTCTCCGATTTCGGCCCCGGAAATGTGACCAATCACACCGGCCCCCAACGATACGCGCAGCCGGAGCCGACCGGTGGCGGGATCGTTATCGCAGCCGCCCACTTCGACGCGCTGCGGTTTCCCTGATTCAAGGGCCGCCTGCAAACGACCGTAAACCTCGGCGGCCTGGGCAGCTCCAAGGTCAACCGCCGGCCCACCACGCACGCTTTCGTTCCGCAGTTTCACAAGACGCATGACGATTCATCCTCCCCGGTAACGGCTAATGATCGGTCAGGATGCGCTCCGCCGAGAGTGAAGGACGGAACGAGCGACGGGACCACACGCAGGCTCCAGAACGGGCGAGGAAGCGGGTAGCGGCTTCCGGCTCGGAAAAGGAGCGCGGTACCGAAGAGCGCTTTCCCCTCTCTTCCACATCCTCCGGCCTTTCCACGGACTCGGCCCCCGCTTGCGGGAAGATGCCGGGTCGGGCACCACAACCGGATCCCCGGCACACACCTCGTAAACAAGCCCCAGCCAACATCTCTCAAGCAAGGCCACGTGCCCAGCAAGGCCTTCAGGGGTAAGGCAGCCGCTGGAGCGGCCGGCTAGCACTTCTACCCAACGGAGTTCGCCATGAACCGGTTTGAAAACGTATTGGTCGGACCACCGCAGGTACAGCAATCAACAGACACCTCCGTTCAACTCGTCATCCCCTTCAAGACACCACCCGCGCTGCTCGCCCAAGGAGTGCTCCAGCGAATGGGTTATGGCGCAGGTCCACACACCAGAAGGACCGCCGCCCAGGTATACTGCAGGCGCCGCGTGAGCGTAAGCTTCCGCCAAGGCGACCGCCAGCCAGAAGGGGCCGGGACCAGACAGGAACACGGGCCGGCCGGCCCCCACATCTGGTGGAATTACCCCGGCCAGATGCGCCGGGCGAGGGCGCAACAGCTCGTAGGCAACCAACGCTCCGGCGGGACCAAAAGACACCCGCCAGCCGGAGGGACCGCCGCCCCACCCGGAAGGGGGCGGACAAGCCGGCAGCACGCGGCTGCGGAACAAACCCGGCCGGGCCAGCCGGACGGGCCGGGGATGCAGCGCATGCGCCAAGAGCGCCACAAACCAGACCGGCACGGACTCGTCGCATACCAGAGCAACGCTTCCAGGACTGAAAGCACGGCGGAAAGACCACTGCCGCATCTGCTGCGCACATTCCAGCTGGGAGCACGAAGCTTGCCCGTAACCGGACTCGCGGACCAGCCGGGAGACGTTTATCACGTATTCTGGCTGCCGCATAGGCTACACACCTGCTTGCTGACGACGACGCACGGCACGGTCCAGATCCAGCACGGCGCCGCCAATCGCAAGGGGGTGGCGAACCGGACGCGAACCGGCCAGAAGAGCGCCGACAAGCTCGTCTGGATCCCAGACCACAACGGCGTCACCGAAATCAACCGGCATGTCCGCACCGGGAATGGAATCCACAAAACATACCGCAGGGGCCACCCACACAGAACAGCCGCGCCGGCGCAACTCATGCCCCAGAGCAGCCGCTGCCCCGCACGCCTGCCGGACGGGATCGCGCATAGGGGCAGCCCCGCCACGCAACCAGCGCCGCCAGCCGCCGGGACCGTATTCGATTTCGCCCAGCCAGCTCTTGGTTTCCACCACCCACACGCCACCGGGACCCGCCACGACATGATCGAGCTGGCGGAGGCGACCGCCGGTGGGCACGAGCACGTCGTGCAGCACACACCAGGTGGTAGGAAGCGCGTCCAGAACGCGCGCTACAACGGCTTCGCCCCGCAGGCCGGCGCGAAGAACGCGGGCGCGGCCGGTAGCGGACACGTAACCGCACGCGAGCGCGGCCCATACTGCGAGCCATAAGACCCAGTTTTGGGCAAGCACGTCGAGGCGCACAAACATCCACCACTGGGACATGAAAAACAGAAACACGCCGGACCAACGCCAGACCCAGACGCCCGCCGGGAAACGGCGCCGGGGTTTCAGGATTTTCGCCATTGAGAACACAACCCGTTTCGCGGGCTAACAGGCCGCCGGCAAAGCTCAGCCGGAGGCCAGAACGAGCAGGACAACCCCGTACAGATTGAAGACGGCATGCGCTACGACCGGTGCCCGGAGCCGACCGGTACGTTCGTAAACATGAGCGAGCATCACACCCGTCAGCACGACAATGGGCAGGTACAGAAGCGCCGGCAGGTGCAGCAGGGCGAAGACCCCGGCAGACCAAGCGGTGGCCAAGCGAACGGCGCGGCGAAGAGCGGCGTCGGCTGAAAGGCCGCGCTCTAAACCTTGCCGGCAGAACCGGCGGCGAAGGGCCGCGTAGAAGCTGCGGCGGAAAACAAGCTCTTCAACGAGCGGGGCACCGACACAGACGGCCAGGAACAAAAGCGCCCATTCCACCACGGACGCGCCGCCGTCAAACAGGCGGGCAAGAAACTGGCTCCCGGGGGGAGCCGCTACGAAGAACGCGCCGAGAGGAGACAGAACCACGCGAACGGGCTCAAGGGCGTGGCGCAACAACACGTTCACCAGAAAAGCGGAGCCCGCGCCCCAGACGACGCCGAGCCAGACCGCCCGGACAGCCGGAACGCGAGGACAAAGAGCACCCGGAAAAGTGTTGGCATACGCTTCGGCCCAGAAATACATGGGGACACCCGCCGCGGCCAGACCGCCCAGCCAAAACAAAGGTGGCAGCACGAACAGGTCGCCGGAGAGAAGTACGCGCACAAGCGGACCGAAACCGCCCGCGTGCTCGACCGCCACGGCCAGACCGGGTAGGGCGCCGATCAGCGCGGCGGTGAACGCCAAGAGGTGAACAAGCCAGAACGCACGGGTTTCAGCCCGGCGATCGGGACGGCCAGAGAGAGGACAGACGGGAACATGGAAACGCCGGCGCCAGTAACGGACCGAAACGGCAGCACAAGCAAATGCACGGGACTGGAACACGGGTAACAACTCCTGTTCTTGCGGACACACGCGGAGCCGCCCGGAAAGAGGCCCGGCGAAAAACCGTTGCCGGATCGCCCCGGACGACACCCCGCGACAGGAAACCAAGCACAGATTAGTTGCGCCTATAGACCCGCACCAGGAAGAACTTTGGCCAGCTACGGCCAGCTACCACCTTCTTGTTGTTTGGACGGCGAGGGTTTACGCGAAGCGGCCGGCAGATGCCACCCTCAACCATGCGGCTATCGCCCAGGCGCCTTGCGGACACACGTGTAGGAAACGTACCCCCACCTCAGGCCATCGGTTTGTGCGCCCGTATACCCGGACGATCGCGCCCCGCGCCCGGACTTGGCCTACCGGGTAAAGGTCGAACTCGAGGTCGAGTTCCGTGCCTACGTCCGGTAGGGGAGGCCAGGCGTGGAAACACAGTCCCCCGGAAGAAAGGTCCACCATCCGCGTCTTCTGGGGAGGGCCACCGGAAACGGCGTAGACGAGTGACACGCAAGCGCGAACCCGGGGTTCCCGGACCACCTCGGGACAGGAGTAAGTCAAAGTAAGGGGGGACGCCTTGAGGATCGTTTCAGGGAACAGGTACGTTTGGCCGTCCCAGACGCGGCGCAGCACCGCCCGGTCGCCGCGCAGGAGATTGGGGTTAGGGTCGGAGTCCAGCACCAAGGGACCGGTGTACGAGCGGACGCGACAGGGAAGCGCGCCGCCCGAGGGCAGGGCTATGGACACCTCTTCGCTTGCCTGAGGGGAAGGAAGGCGCACGGAAGATAACACGGTCAACAATAACACCTCGCTTTCAGATGGAGCACTCGCGGGGCACGGCAGAGATGAAGCAAAGGAGACGCGGTTGATAGGATCGGGACTGCTCTTGGGAGGGTGGGCGCATAGACCGAGGCGCCGACGACGGCTGCATATAACAGAAAAGGCCGGGACCGCGAGGCCCCGGCCTTCAAGAGTTGCCCACTTTCAGTTGCTCAGCGCGCCGGCTCGCAGCCGCCGACACTTCCCTCGGTCTCCCCCGACCCGGTGGACCGTAACAACACGCGAAGTTGGTCTGCAGCAAAGCCCGGCAACCGCTTTGACCGGAGCCACCGCACCGCGAGGCTTTCGGCTAGCTCGAACTGTCCGGCCTTGCAGCGCAAAGCGACGGCGCTGATAACGGTGACTCCGAGGGTTCGGGTTTGATCGGGCTCGATGAAGGCCAGTGCTGTCTCCTCAGCCTCGGCGGCTTGGGCATAGAGTGCCTTGGCAGCCGCGGCATCGCCATGTCGCGATGCAAGCTCGGCGGCGGCTGCGTGCGCCTCACTGGCCTTGTGGTGCTGAAGCCACGTCCCGTCGAGGGCGGCAAGCGGGAACCGGGCGGCGCAAGCACCGCATTCCACAAGCTCGTCTTCGGTGTCGACGAACTTGGCGTCGCAGAAAGCGAAACCATCGGGCGCAAGCGGAATCCGGCTGCTGAAGGAACCAGCCACCACCCAAAGCTCCTCCGCCCCGCACGTGGGGCAGCTCAACCGCCACACGGAAACCAGCCTCCTGCCTCCTGTACCAACACGCATGCCGCAGACCGCGCGGGCAGCCCTATCGTGCGAAGATCTGGCGGTGCGCTTCGGGCGTACAACTGGGACAGAAGGAGAACCCGGCCACGTAGTGCGGGTCCCCCCCAACGGAACCGTCCCATGATTTCAACGGTTCCAGACAGATCCCGCACGTAGCGCTGGTTAGAACTTCGTCGCAGTGCGGGCAGAACGCCCGGCCGTTCCGGACGACAACGGGAGGAGCAATGGTGAAGTACTCGGCGCAGGCGGGACAGGCGAGTTCGCCCTCCTCTTTTGCAATCTCCAGGACGGTCTCGAACAGAAGCTCGATGTTCGCCTCGGCCACTACCTGAAGGAACCCGGGAGAGATGCCCTTGGCGAGGGCGTCCTTGAGCGTGTACCCACTCTCCCCGATGAGGATACGGGCAAGGGCCTCGGCCCGGTCTTTGAACATGAAGAGTACTCCCTTCGTCGCCACCGCGGCAGCCTGCGGCGGAGCACACCCCCGGGACCGGCCGCTCGGATGCCGACGAGCACCCAGCCCGACCCCGGTAACGAACTCAACAAGCGCCGCGCGGCCCGTTGCAGACTGCCGGTAAGACCGGCGCGCGGTCTCGTCAAGCAGCAAGGACACCCCCCTTCGGGGTGTATGCAAGCTAGAGAGGGCACGGGGACCGACGGGACCCGTTGTGACCCCTAACCTTCTTGAAAGAGAGCGCCGGAAGCATCCCGCAAGCCGTACTGCCGACGGTGACAGCGATCGCAGACGAGTTCCAGGGTCGAGTCGTCGTCGAAACACTTAACGATGTTTTTGGAACTCTCGTCGATCTGCCCGTCGGGCAGCAAATCGTACACGGCAAGGTAGTGGTTAACCTGGCAAACCTTTAGGGTACCACCACATTTGTTTTCGCACCGGCTCGTCCGGCACACGCCGTCCACTTTATCCCTCCAAAGACACACCGCCGAGGCCCCCGGGATGCCGTCGGTACCCCGGACTTCCCCCACGGGGGCCCCGCCGAACCTGCACCGCCCGGCGACCGTCAAAACCTGTCCCGGGCTCACCCAACACTACCGCTCGCGGGATCGTCGGGGGGGGGCAGCTACGGATTCTGCGGCCAGCCGCTGAGGGGTTCGGCAATCCGCTCCTGCCGCAGCACATCTAACACGGCACCGCATACGGCGTCGACGAGGCCGGCGAGTTCTTTTTTGCCCAGATCGATGGTCTTTTGTCCGGGCGGTGTGAGGACGTCGACCAGCGATAGGCCGTCTCCGGTACAAATGTCATGGGTGTGTTGGCAGTGATAACTCGTCAGCACGCTTTCTATGACCCGGCAGATCCGCTCCTCGTCCAAGGGCCCCACCTCCCTGCTGCCCAGTCTGCAAGACAGAGGAGACCGCACTAGGCGGTCTCCTCTCCGCAATCGATTTTACCCAGGGCCCCGCCCGGCAGTTCCCAGCTGGGGACAAGGGCCCGAATTGCGTAGGTCAGGCAGTCTACCTGACTTTGTACTAACGGAGTGCCCCTCTGACGGAAAAGCTCGACCCTGCCGTCGGGGGTGACGTCCGCGATAAAGTCGACCCCTTTGTGGTAGCCCACGATGATCTTGGCGGCCCCGTCGGGGCCCACCAGCCATAGGGACCGCCCCGTCCCACTGACGTGGGTTACGTAACCCACGCCATCGGGCGAGGCTTGAATGCCTCGCGGCATTCCGAGAACCTGGCAGGAGACGCCAGCCCGGTACAGCCGGGCCTGAATCTCCTCTACAGCGACGGGAAACGCGGGTTTCCAGTCGTGGCAGAGCATCGCCCACTCGTGCTCGTGGGCGAGCGCGAGGGCAAATGCGGCGCGATACTGCGCCTCGGGGAGATACATGGCTTCACCTCCGGGGCGGAACCCGCCCCCCTCCCGAAATACTCTTCCTCCGCGCGCCC
>DBBB01000113.1:5695-6381 GCA_002291985.1 Firmicutes bacterium UBA995 | reverse complement strand
GGCGACGGCGATGGCGATGCCGGAGGGCAGGTGGCGGCTGACCTGGGCCCGCAGCACCCGGGGATGGGCCTCGATCGCCTGCCGCACCCGGCCCAGGGACAACCGCCAGGTGTTCACGCCTGTTCCCAGACCTGCGAGTTCGACGACTTCGTGTTCGGCGATGCGCCAGGTGCCGGTTACCGTCACGCTGCGTACGTCAAACAGGGGCGAGTCGAGCAGGAGAAAGCATCCGATAGCCGCCAGCACCGTCATCGCCAGCGCCACCCGCGCCCGGGAGGCGACTTCCCGGCGACGCCGGCCGCTGCCTGGCCGGGGCCGCGCCCCGGCGGCGAGTTCAGTCCACCCGGCGGACATCGGCACCGATGGACAGTAGCTGGTCTTCGAATCGCTCGTAACCGCGATCAACATGCTGGGTGCCGTGGACTTCGGTGATGCCCTCCGCTCCCAGTCCCGCCAGGACCAGGGCTGCGCCGCTGCGCAAGTCGGTGGCGTTCACCGCCGCCCCGGACAATCGGCGAACCCCACGCACCACCGCCGCCGCTCCTTCCACCCGGATGTCGGCGCCCATGCGGCGCAATTCCGCGGCATGGTGGAATCGGCTGGGGAAGATCGTCTCGCCGATGATGCTGACTCCCTGGGCCGCGCACATCATCGCCATGACCTGCGGCTGCATGTCGGTGGGAAAC
>DBBB01000113.1:0-5384 GCA_002291985.1 Firmicutes bacterium UBA995 | reverse complement strand
GGCTGCATGTCGGTGGGAAACCCCGGGTAAGGCAGAGTCTTGAAGTCGGTGGCACGAAGGGGGAGAGCCCCGCAGGCAACCAGGGCATCCCCGTCACGCCGGACCTCGAGGCCCGCCTCACGCAGCTTGGCCAGCATTGCCTCGAGGTGTTCGGGGATGACATTGGTCAAACGGATCTCGCCGCCAACCGAGCCCACCGCGGCCAGCAAGGTCCCCGCCTCGATGCGGTCGGGGATCACCGCGTGTTCTCCTCCGCAAAGGCGTCCGACACCATCCACGCGGATGTCGCCGGTGCCCGCGCCGCGGATGCGGCCGCCCAGGGCATTGAGGAAGTTTTGCAGATCGACGATCTCCGGTTCCTTGGCGGCATTGCGGATGAGCGTGGTCCCCTGAGCGAGGGCCGCCGCCATCATCAGGTTCTCGGTGGCGCCGACGCTCGGGAAGTCCAGGTGGATCTCCCCTCCCCGCAAGCCCGTAGTCTCCGCGTCAATGTACCCGCCCCGCTCGCGAATTGTCGCCCCCATAGCCTGCAGGCCCGCCAGGTGCAAGTCGATGGGTCGAAGGCCGATGGCACAGCCTCCCGGGTGAGAAATCCTGACCCTACCCACCCTGCCGAGGAGAGGTCCCATGAGGAAGATGGACGACCGCATCTCCCCCACAAGCTGGTCAGGCACCTCGTAGCCGTTCAGCGCATCAGCCCGGACCACCAGCGCCCGCCTGCTACCCGGGAGGCACTCGTCGCCGACGTATGCTCCCAGGCTAGCCAGAATCTTTTGCATCACCGCCGTGTCCCTCAGGCGCGGAGCATCCAGTACCACGCACTGGGACCGCGTCAACAGGCAGGCGGCCAGGATCGGCAAGGTAGCGTTCTTTGCGCCGTTCACCCGTACCTGTCCCCGCAAGCGCACGCCGCCCCTCACCACTAAACTCCCCACGCCGGGGCACCTACTTTCTGCCTTGCTCATCGCGAATGGCCTGGAGGATACGGGGAGCGAGTTCTCCTACATCGCCGCAACCGAGCGTCAATACGACATCCCCGGGTCGGGCAAGCTCCACCACCACGGCCAGGGCCGAATCGAGATCGGGCACAGGCACCACTTCCCGGCCGGCCCGCTCCCGGATCGCCGCCACGATCAGTGCCGAGCTTACCCCCTCCTGGGGCGGCTCACTCGCGGCGAAAAGGGGAGGCACTATGACCATCGAGGCGTACCGGAAAGGAGGCCCGAACTCCCGGTGCAACCGGGCCGTCCGCGTGTAACGGTGAGGCTGGAAGATCACCAGCATCCGCCGATAGCCCTCCGCGGCCAACGTGGCGAGCGTCACCTCGATCTCGGTGGGGTGATGACCGTAGTCGTCCATCACCGTGATCCCCCCGGCCGTCCCGAGAATCTGGTAACGCCGCTCCACACCGCTGAAAGTCCGGCACGCTTCCCGGCAGACGGCAAAGGGGATGCCCAGGCGATCGGCCGTCGCGATCGCCCCCAGCGCATTCACGACGTTGTGCATGCCGGGGACGGCCAACTCCACCCTGCCCATAAGCTGCCGCTCCCGGTAGACATCGAAGCAGATCCGGCGTGGCTCAAGGTTGATGTGGCAGGCCGTGTAGTCCGCCGTGGCGCGGATGGCGTAGGTCGCAGCAGGAGTTTCGAGCTGTGGCCGCAACGTGGCCAGGCGATGATCGTCGGCGCACAGCACGGCCAGCCCTGCCCCCCCCGGCCGATCGAGGAACTGCCGGAAAGCCTCGGTCAGGGCGTCCAGGCTCCCGTAGTAGTTCAGGTGATCGTCATCCACGTTGGTCACCAGCGCCACCGACGGCGAGAGTTTCAGTAGAGATCCGTCACTCTCATCCGCCTCCACCACGGCGAACTCACCGCCTCCCAGCTCGGCGCCCGTGCCCAGTTCCGGCTGAATTCCCCCGACCACCAGGGTGGGATCGTGGCCCGCCTGGCGGAGGATCCGATACACCAGCGAGGTCGTGGTGGTCTTGCCGTGGCTGCCGGACACGGCGATCATGCGCTTCCCTCTCAAGGCCAGGTTCAGCATCTCGATGCGACGCAACACGGGGAAGCCCCGCTTACGGGCCGCCTCGAGTTCGGGGTTGTCATCGCTCACCGCCGTGGAGATGACCACCAGATCTGGCCTCCCCAGGTGCTCGGGACGGTGGCCCCGATAGACGGTGACGCCAAGGCCTTCCAGCTTGCGAACGGTCTCCGACTCACGGAGGTCGGACCCGGTTACCCGACAACCCATCCGGACCAGGATTGCCGCGATCGCGCTCATTCCCGATCCACCGATCCCGATCAGGTGCACGCGTTGCCAATCGTCGCCGGATACCATCGTGGTCAAGAGCCACCCCTCTCCGGCCGCCAGTATCCCATGCTATCATCCCCCCCCATACCGGGTTACAGATGTCCCGGACAGGGAAAGCGCAAGCTCCGCCAGCCGGCGGGCGGCATCCGGTCGGCCCAGCGTCCGGCTGGCCGCGGCCATGGACCGTCTCAGACACGGGTCGTCCAGGATGGTCCTGATCTCCCCGGCGAGGCGAGGGCCGTCGAGTTCGTTCTCCGGCACCAGTCGGGCCGCGCCCCTGGCCTCGAGGACCCTGGCGTTATGAGTCTGTTCGTCGTGCGCCACGTTGGGTGACGGGACGATCACTGCGGGCAGTCCCCGGGAGGTGATCTCGGCCAGGGTGATACCCCCGCCCCGTCCCACCACCAGGTCGGCGGCAGCGAGAGCCGCGGGCGCATCATGGAAGTACTCGCGGACTACCAGGCCGGGCCGGCGTGACGGGTGCACGTTCTTCGCCGCCAGGCCGACCATCACCTGCTCAAGCTGGCCCTTGCCCGTCGACCACACAAGCTGCAGCCCCGGGCGGCCCACAAGTTCCGGCACTGCGTCCAGCAACGCCTGGTTCAGGCGGCGAGCGCCGAGGCTGCCGCCAAAGGCATACACGGTCGGCAAGGAGGGATCGAGCCCTAGCGCCCGTGCTCCTTGCTCGCGGGTGGTGGCGACCACTTCCCGTCGCACGGGGTTGCCCGTGACCACGCAGTTCGTCCCCCGGGGGAAGGCTGCGACCGTCTCCGGGTACGGCACCCCGACGGCGCCGGCCCACCGCGAAAGCCATCGGTTGGCCCTTCCCGGGAAGGCGTTTTGTTCCTGCAAGAGGACGGGCACGCCGCCGGCGAATGCCGCCAGCACCACCGGTACCTGGACGTAACCCCCGGTGCCCACCGCCACCGCCGGCCGGAAGTCCCGCACGACTCGCCAGGCTTGCACGGAACCCACGGCCAGCTCGCGAACCCCTCGCGCCAGGTCGGGTAAGGACTTGCCCACAAGGCCCCGGGCCCGGACCGCCCGGTAAGTTATCCCCTCGCGCCCAGCCAGGTCTGCCTCCATGCCCCTTTCGGTGCCGGCGTACAGCAGTTCAACCCCGGGAACGAGTTCCCGGAGGGCCCGGGCGATGGCGAGGGCCGGGTAGGCATGTCCTCCCGTGCCGCCTCCCGTCAAGAGCACTCTCATTTTCGGCCGTGGCGCGATATGTTGAGCAGTATCCCCACCCCCGCCATGCAGGTGACGAGCGACGAACCCCCAAAGCTCAGGAAGGGCAGAGGAATGCCGGTGATGGGCAGGGTGTTGGTTACCACGCCTATGTTCATCGTCGCCTGAAGCATGATCATGGTAGTGATCCCTGCCGCGAGCAATGAACCCAGGGTGTCAGGGGCGTTGACCGCCGCAAGATAGCCCCGCCATGCGAACCCGAGGAAGAGGAGGAGCACGAAAGTCCCACCCACCAACCCGAGTTCCTCTCCGAGCACGGCGAAGATGAAGTCGGTGTGCTGTTCGGGCAGGTAGAAATGTTTTTGAACGCCGCGTCCCAGTCCGACGCCGAAGATTCGACCGCTCCCCAGCGCATAGAGCGACTGGATGATCTGGAAGCCTGCGCCGAGGGGATCGTCAAAAGGTCGGAGAAAAGTGAGGACTCGTGCCAGGCGATACTCGGCGCTCAGCACCGCCCAGACCAGGGCCGGCAGGGCAGCGACGACGAGGAGAGCCAGGTGGCCCGGCCGGGCGCCTGCCATGAACAAAAGGGAAAAGAGTGTGGCGGCGATGTGGATGGCGGTACCGAGATCGGGTTGGGCGAGGATGAGCAGGAAGATCGCGCCCCCCAGCCCCACCCAGGGCAGTACCCCGGTCGCGAACCGTCCTATCCGTTCAGGGCGTCCGGCGAGTCCCACCGCCACGAAGATGATCGCTGCGAGTTTGGCCAGTTCCGCGGGCTGGAAGGCCAGGGCGCCGAGGTCTATCCATCGGCGGGCACCGGTGCCGGGTTGCGCCACTCCCGGCAACAGCACGGCGACCAGGAGGATAAGGGCAGCCACCATGAATGGCGCCGCCCACTTCCGGTACAGATGGTAATCGACGCGCACGCCGATCGCCATGATCACCAGGCCGATCACCGCCCATAGCACCTGGCGCCGGAGGTAGAAAGTGGGATCGCCGTACCACGCTTCCGCTTTCACCAGGCTGGCCGAGAGGATCATGACCAGACCCAGTCCTAGAAGGGTGATCGCGATCAGGAATATGTAGGGGTCGGGAGATCCCCGTCGTGATCGCGAGCGCGTACCCGTCACCATGGCGGCGCCCCCCATGCCATCCCCACCAGGGCGAGAACCGAAAAAGCGATGCCTGCTCCCCAGAACACGAGGACGACCTTGCGCTCCGACCAGCCGCACAGCTCGAAGTGATGGTGAAGCGGGCTCATCCGGATGATCCGGCGGCCGGTAAGGCGAAACGCCATCACCTGAAGCATCACCGATAGCGTCTCCACCACGAACACGCCGGCGATTACAGGGAGAACGAGTTCGGTGCGGGTGAGTACCGCCGCCGACGCCAGCGCTCCCCCCAGGGCCAGCGAGCCGGTGTCACCCATGAACACGCGGGCCGGGTGCCAGTTATGCACGAGGAATCCCAGGCACCCCCCGACCGTCACCAGACAGAAGATGAGGATGTCGGCGGCGCCCAGCACCATGGCCAGCAGGGCATAGGTTGTCATGGCGATGGCCATCAGTCCCGCGGCCAGCCCGTCCACCCCGTCGGCCAGGTTGACGCTGTTGCCGGTGGCCACGGTCAGCAGGCTGACGAAGACCGGGTAGGTCGGGCCGAGGTCCAAGCCCAGTTCGACGAAGGGCAAGCGCACGCTCGTGCCATGCCCGGGTAGTTCAAGCGCCGCAAGTCCCATCGCCAGGCCCACGACGCACTGGTAGGCCAGTTTGTGGCGGGCCTTGAGGCCGAGCGATCGCCGCAGCACCACCTTGGAGTAATCGTCGAAGAAGCCCAACAGCCCATAGGCCGCCGTCACCGCGAAGGCCAGAAGGAGCCGGGGG
>DBBB01000171.1:5109-6090 GCA_002291985.1 Firmicutes bacterium UBA995 | reverse complement strand
GCGACCACCAGCGCCGCCCCTATTGCCTGTCGGGCGCCGAAAGTCTCGCCAAGCCACAGGGCGGCGGCGACGGTGGCCACCACCGGGATGAAGTACTGGTACACCATAACCCGGGTGGGCCCAAGCTGGGAAACAGCCCGGTACCACAGTACCCAGGCCACGCTCCCCGCCAGGAAGGCGGAGTAGCCCACCTCCAGCCAGAGCATCGGCGTGAGCAGCCGCCAGGGCGTGGCCACGGCGGGGGCCAGGCCCGTCGGGATCAGCACCGCCGTGGCTGCCACGAAGGCGCCTGTTGTCACCTGCAAGGCCGGATGGTGTGCCAGCAGTCCCGGCCCGGCAGTGGTGTAAAGCGCCCAAGTGATGGCCGCCCCGAGCATGAGGACGTCTCCCATCGGCTGAAACCCGCCGGGTCCCTGGGGGGCCGCGATGAGGCCAACGCCGCCCATGGCGATGGCGAGACCGGCGACGGCGAGCGCGACGGGCCGCTCGCCGCCTGCCCAGCGTATGATGGCGACGAACGCCGGGGACGTGGCCATGATCAGGGCGGCGTCTCCGGCCCCGGTCAGTTCCAGCCCTCGCAGCCACAGCAGCTGGTTGACCCCGCACAAAAGACCCAGCCAACCCAGTCGCACCCAGTCTCTCCGGCTGAAGTTGGGCCGCCGGCCCCGGGTAGCCACCATCAACAAGAGAGCGGAAGCGAGGGCGAAACGCAGAAGTGCGAACGCCGGGGGGTCGACCACGGCCATCACCCGCTTGGCGACGACGAAATGTACGCCCCAGGCCAGTACGACGGATGACAGGAGGGCGTCGGCGAGCGTGAAGCGAGGCGAGGTCAAGGGCAAGTCCCCTTCCCGAACCGGCCGGTTTCCAGCTACTCAGAGCCTTCCCCCTCGCCGGCAGCCTCTCCTGCTCGGACGGGCGGGAGAGCGTGGACCGTGGCCCCCCCAGGGCGGCGTCAAACTGTAAACAAGGGCAGCGTTG
>DBBB01000171.1:0-4775 GCA_002291985.1 Firmicutes bacterium UBA995 | reverse complement strand
CGTTGATGCGGGATAGTCAGGAGTCTGACTTTTTGGGTGCGGATGTGCTATAGATGGATCATGGACCGCCAGGTTGTGCTCGATGATGAGCGGCATTGGGGCGTCCGATGGACTTGAGTCGCGGGTCCAGCGCATCCCGCAAGGCATCGCCTATGAAGTTGATGGATAGCACGGTGATGAAGATGGCGATGCCTGGGAAGATGCTGAGGAAGGGCGCGTCCCGCAGATAGTGGCGGGCCGTGCTCACCATGGCTCCCCATTCCGGAGTGGGCGGCTGTACGCCTAATCCCAGAAACCCGAGACCGGCGGCGACCAGGATAGAGGTTGCCACAGAAAGGGTGAAGTAAACGATGATGGGCGACAGCGAGTTGACCAGAAGATGCTGCACGATGATGCGCAGGTGGGGCGCTCCCAGGGACCGGGCCGCCTCGACGAACTCCTTCCCGCGAAGAGTCAGCACGCTACCGCGGGCGATGCGGGAGAAGGTCGGGGTGAACCAGATGGTCAGGGCGACGATCAGGTTGACGGTGCCGGGTCCCAGGACGCTCACGATGAGGATGGCCAGGAGGACGCCGGGAAAGGCCATCATGATATCTATGAAGCGCGAAACCAGGTTATCGAACCTCCCGCCGAGATAACCGCAGAACAAGCCCACGGTCACCCCGACCAGCAACCCGCCGGTGGATCCGAATAGCCCGATGAGCAAGGAGACTCGTGCGCCGTACGCCACGCGCGTGAACACATCTCGACCCAGCTCGTCCGTCCCCATCCAGTGGGTTGCCGAGGGCGGGGCGAGCCGATTGAGAAGGTTTTGCCTCTCATAGCAGTGGGGGGTGAGAGCGGGAGCGAACGCGGCCATGATGGCGATCAGCGCCAAGCAGACCAGCCCTGCGCCGGCCCCACGGTTTCTCCGGAGGCGACGGCCCAGGCGCCGCATCACCGTGAGTTGCCCCGGCCCCGTTGTCGACAGGATCCGTTCATTCATAGCGCACCCTCGGGTCGATGTAGGCATAGGCGAGATCGGTCAGTAGATTCGCCAGCACGAAACTCACGGCAACCACGAGCACCGCGCCCTGAACTACCGGGAAGTCCCGGGTATTGATGCCGGTCACCAGATACCTGCCTATGCCCGGCCAGGCGAATACGGTCTCGACGATCACCGAGCCGCTGAGGACCGCCCCGAGCTGAATGCCGAGAATGGTCACTATCGGTATGAGCGCGTTCTTCATCGCGTGTCTTATGATCACAACGCGTTCTGCCAGGCCTTTTGCCCGCGCCGTCCTCACGTAGTCCTCGCCCAGGATGTCCAGCACGCTCGAGCGCGTGAAGCGAGCGAGGATCCCGGCCGATGCGAGGCCAAGGGTGAGCGCCGGCAGGATGGCATGCCGGATCCCCTCGGGCGTATACAGCGGTCCGCCGAAACCTGAAGGCGGCAGTATGCGCCAGTACAGGCCGAATAATAGCATGAGCATGAAACCGAACCAGAAATTTGGGATGGATACCCCGAAGAGCGCCGCGAACATCGTGCTGTTGTCTATCCACGAATCGCGTCTCACGGCGGACAGCACTCCAAGGACGACGCCAAGGCTGGCGGCAATGCCCAAAGATATCACGCCGAGCTGCAGTGTGTTGGGGATTCGCCGGGCCAGATCTCTGACGATAGGTGTGTGCGTCCGCAAGGACCGCCCGAAGTCCAGTCTCGTCAGTCGCCCGAGGTATATCAGGTACTGGGCATAGAGCGGGCGATCGAAGCCATACTCGGCCCGGATGCGGGCCACTATCTCTTCCCCCGCAGCCCCGGCCAAGTCGGGCGGGAGGATCATGTCCATGGGATCCCCGGGAGCGGCATGCAACGCCAGGAACACCAGCGTGACCGCGCCCCACAGAGCGGGAAGGGCCAGGAAAAGCCGTTTCAGTATGTAGGTTCGCACGTCCTCTGCCCCCAAGTCAGGAGGAGGAGCCTTCCGGCTCCTCCTCGCCTACTGGAATAGCCGTCAGCGATCGAGCCAGGCCCGGTCCAACCAGATCAGGCTGTAGTTGTAAAGACGGAAGTCTCTCACCACCGGGCGGATGGCGTTGAGCCCTTCCATGTGCCACAGCCATACCTTGAGCTGGTGGTCCTGGGACAGCACCTGAAACTCCCGCAGCATGTCAAACCGCGTCCGGTCATCCACCGTCTTGCCGGCGGTGATGATGATCTCGTCTATCCGGCGGGAGATCTCTGCCAGCTCAGGCTGATGGAGGATTTGTGAGACGTTCCAGTGCGTGTCCGACTGCATGTTGGCGCTGCCGTCCGAGCTGCGGTGAGCAAACCCTCCGAGGCTCCAGAAGGAAACGTCATAGTTGCCCGCCCTCATCGCGGCCAGATATGCACCCCATTCCAGCGTGACCACGTTTGCCTGGAAACCGATGCGTCCCAGCTGTTCCTGGACGATCTGACTGATGAGCACCCGTTCCTCGTGTTCGCTGGTGGCTATCTCGGCTTTCAGGGCCACCCCTCCGCGGCGGCGAATGCCGTCCGCCCCGCGGACCCATCCCGCCTGATCGAGCAGCCGCTCCGCAGCGGCGGGATCATGTTGGATCATGGGCACGTCGTCGTGGTAGAAGGGAGAGACGCGGGAAACGCCGGCCCGGCTGAGTTCTGCCCGCCCGGCCAGCACCTGGTCGATGATGACCTGTCGGTTAATTGCCAGGGCGATCGCCTTCCGGACGGCCAGTTCCGAGGTGGGGGCGCGGGCCAGATTCAGGGCCAACATCTGGAAACCGGGGACGTTCCGCTTCTCTATCGGTATCGCGGCCGCCTCGAGTCGGGCTACATCCTTGGCGGGAATGGCGTAAACGATGTCTACCGTTCCCGCCTCCAACTCTATGATGCGCGCGCTGGCTTCGGGCATGAACCGTACCCGCACCGCATCCAGGTAAGGCCGACCTCCCCAGTAGTCATCGTTGCGCACCAGTTCGAGATGGCTATCCGGCTCGAAGGAGCCGAAGCGGAACGGACCGGTCCCCACCGGATTGGCGGCGAACTCGGCGCCATGAAGTCGGACCGCTTCCGGGCTGACCATCTTGGAACTCCAACTGGCCTCAGCAAGGAAGTTGACATCGACTCGTTTCAGGTTGAATCGGACCGTGTACGCGTCCACCACGTCCACGCTCGCGATGATGGGTTGCAGGATGGCCAGGTTCCTCGAGTTGAATGCAGGATCGAGCATGCGGTCATAGTTGAACTTGACGGCCTCGGCGTTGAAGGGCGTACCGTCATGGAACTTGACGTCCTGGCGGAGGCGGAAGACTATGCTCAACCCATCAGACGCAATCTCCCAGGATTCGGCCAGCGCGGGCTGGATGTCCTCGTTCTCATCAATCCAGACCAGCGTGTCGTACATACTGGCCTTGCCCCGGTTTGGTGGACATCCGAGACATTGGCAATGTAGGGACGGGAGCAGACCGAGTTGCTTGACCGTGGTCGCCTGGCAACCAGGCAGAGTCCAACGACGGCGACTTTCGACTACATCGAGTGCTTCTACAACCGCAGGCGACGACACTCGGCGCCCGGGCATCTGAGTTCGGACGAGTTGGAAAGGAAGGTGATCGGTTCAGAGCGAACAACTAGACCGGTTGAGTTGTCAGCAATTACGGCCAGCACTTGATCGTCCACCAAACCGCGGCAACTCCACCACACTTGGGCCTTCAACCTCCCGGGAGACGGCATCCGGGATGCGCTCGACGTGAAGGAGTATTTCAAGTGAACAATGCGCCGGCCCTGAGGAGGAGCTGACGGCATGCGACCTGATCTTGAAGCAGTACCGGCCACTTTTTCCATCGTGGCCCGCGACCGCGAGACGGGAGAGTGGGGTGTTGGTGTGCAGTCGCGCTACTTCGCTGCGGGCGCGGCAGTGCCGTACGCCCGGGCCGGAGTGGGCGCAGTGGCCACCCAGGCATGGTTTCACCCGGACCACGGCCTCCGGGCCCTGGCGCTCCTGGCCGAGGGCCATTCCGCCCCGACCGCAATGGAGCGCCTGCTGGCAGATGATCCTGCGCGGCGCGTGCGCCAGGTGGCCCTGGTGGACGCCCGGGGCCGGGTGGCGGCCTGGACGGGGCCTGAATGCCTCGAATGGGCCGGCCACCACGAGGGCTCCCAGTTTTCCTGCCAGGGGAACATCCTTGCCGGTCCCCGGGTGGTCGCGGCCATGGCCGAGGCTTTTGACGGTTACGCCGGGCGGCTGGCCGACCGGCTGGTCGCGGCCTTGCGTGCCGGCCAGGCCGCCGGCGGTGACCGGCGCGGCAAGCAGTCGGCCGCGCTGGTGATTGCCCGCGAGGGCACCGGCTTTGCCGGCATAGGTGACCGGGGTGTCGACATCCGGGTTGATGACCACCCGGAGCCCATCGAGGAACTGGCTCGCCTCCTCGAGGTCTACCGGGGGACCGTTTGGGGCCAGCTGACCGAGGGTGCCGTTCGCCTGCCGGAGCGCGAGACCGTGCAGTTCCTCCAGGCGATCCTGGCCCGCTCCGGGGCCTACCGTGGTGAAACCCACGGGGACCTGGACGCCGCCACCCGGCTTGCCCTGGAGGAGTTCGCCCGCGCGCGCGGCCTCGAGGGTGAAGTGCGGGCGGACCAGGTGAGCCGGAGGCTGTTCCGGGCTCTTTGCGAGGCGTACGAGCGGGCCGGCTAGTCCAACCAATATCCGGACAGGGGCTGACGGCGTGACCGCGGCGATGACCCGACTGCGCCAGATACTCGAAAGCATGCATACCGTCCTGGTGGCCTATTCCGG
>DBBB01000022.1 GCA_002291985.1 Firmicutes bacterium UBA995 | reverse complement strand
GGCCTCGTGTTAACCAAGACGGCCGGACTCGAGGGGACGGCCATCCTTGCGGGCGATTACCCCGATCGCCTGGCGGGCATCCTGTCACCCGCAGAGATGGAAGCGGCCCGGGGGATGATCGCCCGGATCAGCGTGGTGCCAGAAGCCATGCTGGCCGCCGAGAACGGGGCCACGGCCATGCACGATGTGACCGAGGGGGGCGTGGTCGGGGCCGCGTGGGAAATGGCCCGGGCCTCACGGACCGGCTTCCGGCTGGACGGGGATCGCGTGCCGGTAGCCCCGGAAACCGCCAAACTCGGTGCGGCGCTGCATTTCGACCCCCTGCGGATGATCTCGTCCGGCTGCTTGCTCATCGCCACCCCCGCCCCCGGCGCCATGGTGGGCACGCTGGTCCGCGCGGGCATTGACGCCGCCGTCATCGGGGCGTTGACGGCAGGTGGTTACCTCATCGCCGGCGGCGATGCGGCGGGCGAGTTGCCTCCAGACTTCTCCCCGGATGATGAACTGTTTCGCGTGCTGGCGAACTGGCGCGGCTGAGCGACACGGCCGGGGGGGCCGGACCCGCCAGCAGCCTCCAGAACAGCGGGCCGGAGCCACCGAGTGCCTTGCGGACTTCCTCGCGGATTGCTCGGGCGGCGCGCATCGCCGCCTCCACCTCCGGCAGGCCGGGGGTGCCCGGACCGAATTGGACCAACTCGTAAATGCCGGTCAGCGCGGCCAGTTCTTGCCCGGCCGAAGGGCAGACCCGGCGTCCTCGCGCAAGATACTCGGCCGGCGTGTCGGCCGCGGCAGGGACCGCTCCCAACAGGGAGAGGTAGTGACCGACTCCCTGGTACGCGGCCGCGATGGCAGCGGGGCGATCGCGGAGGCGAGGACGGGTCAGCCGCCACAGCCTTTGGGCACGGCGGGTCGCCAGCCAGGCGAGACGCGCAGCCGCGATGGCCAAGAGGGCCGGGATGGCAGGCCATAATCGGCGGTGGAGCGGTTCCGGCCGTGGCTCAGTCCCGCCCGGCATTTCTGCCTCGATCAGGTCGAGGAACAGATCACCCCATCCCTCGCCCGGCTCCCACCGCCGGCGGGGGAGATCGGGATCGCCCGGGGCGGGAACGGGGAACGTGCCCCCGAAGCCCGGGGCGAGGGCCGGATCTCCTTCGGGGAACGCGGGCGTCGGTTCGAACGTGAACCAGCCCATCCCCGGGATGAAGGCCTCAACCCAGGCGTGAGCATGCTTGTTCGCCACCGCGATCTCCACCGGACCGGCGGCTGCCGGCGGCAAGGGCACGGCGAACCCCTCCACCCATCGGGCGGCCACGCCTGCCGAACGCAGGAGGACTACCATGGCCGTCGAGTGGTAAGTGCAATAGCCCCGCCGCAGATCGAACAGGAAGAAATCCACGAAGTCCCGGTGGCGGGGTGTGCCCGGGGGGTCTTCCGCATAGGGGATGCGGCGCAAGTAAGCCTGGATAGCCCTGGCCCGAGCCAGGGCATCACCCGCCTGCCGGGTGAGTGCCTGCGCCAACTCGCGGACTCTCGCCGGCAGGTCGGCAGGGAGTTGCAGGTACTCGTCACCTGCCACCAGGTGGGGATCTTGCGAAACCACGGCAGGCGCCGGCCAGGGTACGCGCGCCAGCACCCGGTAGGTGTGCCGGGCGGGAACCCGTCGAGGGGCCCAGAGGTTGCCCGACTCGTCCAGGCTGACTCCTTGCGGCAGTCCCTCGACGGCGACGGGGTGGAGAGGACTGAAGACGACGCGCGTCCGGAGGCCGATATGCCGTACGGCAATCCCGACCTGCCAGGTGGGGGTTTCGTCCGGATAGGGGAAGGCGATGATGCCGGGGTCGGCCAGTCTGACCGGTCGTCGAGGGCTGTGCTTCCACCCCCGGCCGGTGTACACATCGCGGATGGAACCCCGCAGATAAAGTAGCGGACCTGGCGGGGAGTTGGCCAGGTAGAGTTCGAGCGCGATGTCGTCGTCGGTACGAATCGGTCCGCCGAGTTCCTGGGGCTCTCCCCCGAAGCCGGTGACCGCGATGGAGAACCCGCCGCCACGGCCTCCTTCGTCCGCCTCGCCCTGGCCTCGCAGATCCGCCAGGAAGGGCATGGCGTCCACCAGCCAGTCCGCCACCTGCCCCAGGGAGATGGGACGGAAGTGGCCGGGAAGCATCCCCGCAGCCCCGGCCGCAAGACCCACCAGCAGGGCGACGGAGATGATGGTGGGCATCACCGGCGGGGACGACGGGATCTCTCCTGCGGCCAGCCCCTCGAGGTGACCGGTCGCTGCCAGCAGGCACACGGGCAGCAGGAACGCCGCGAAGGCGCCGGTGGCGTCATCGTGGTGGAGCAGCCAGGCAGAGGCGAACAGTATCGTGCCCAGGGGAACCAGTAGCAGAGGACGCCGCGTTCGCACGACGACGACGGCTACCACCAGGGACACCAGCAAACCGGTCGCCGTCAGCAGGAACAGGAGCACGCCGGGTTCGGGCTGCCCGCCGTGAGTCCACGCCGTGATGACCTGTTTCGCCCCCTGGGCCAGCCATGATCCGAGCGAGGCCAAGTCGACTTCCAGCAGCACCGCGGCCGGCAAGGCAACGGCGGCGGCCAGCGCTAACCCCAGCGCGGTCAGTCGCGGCCGATATGCCAGCGCCCAGGCCAGGGCCGTGACCGGTACCAGGATGGCGGCCAGCCGGAACTGGTAGGATGGGGGCAAGCCCGTCCAGTGCGCAAGCGGCCGGAGGACGGAGACCGCCACGGCCACTCCCAGGGCCAAACGAAGGGCCTCTCGGGCACCCATAGAGAGTCTCACGGATGCCGCTCCCGCCTCACAGCCTGCGACGACCGCCGACCGCCCGGCGGTGGTCCCTCGTGAAGTCCCCTCTGCCGAGGACCTGTCCCAGCTTCTCACCCTCCCCCAGGGAGTATACCCGGACTCCCCGGTCCCGCAAGTGTGCTTTCCAGGCGCGCTCGCCCTCGCCGGCGTCGCGGCCCCCCATCTCCATGTGGATGAGCATCACCGTGAACCGTCGCGCGCGCAGGCGTCCAAGCACCTCGGCCAGAGCGAGGTCCAGGGCAGGGGTGACGGCCACCACCGTCGAGCCGGGCAGCAGCTGCCGGCTTTCGCGCCGCACGACTTCGCCGAGGGGGACCTGACCGTCCGCCTGGACGCCGGCCAGAGTCTCGAGCAGATGTTCGAAGCGAGCCGCTCCTTTGCCCGGCGCCAGCCAGTGACGGCGGCCGCCCTGGCCCACCATGCCGAACGCATATCCCCGCTCCCAGGCGTGATAGGCAAGAGAGGCGGCGATCTCCGCCGCCAGATCGGTGCTGGTCATCCCGCTGCCAAGTTGCCGCTCGGCCGGCCCGAACAAGTCCACGAACAGCATCAACTGGACGGTAGTAGTGCGTTCGTAGTCGCGCACATGCAGCTCCCGGCGCCGCGCACTGACCTTCCAGTGAATCAGCTTGGGGCTGTCCCCCGCGCGGAAGGGTCGAACCTGGGCCAGGCTCGACAGGTCCTCGCGCGCCCGCTGGCGGGTGCGCAGCGGCCCGAAAGACTGGCCGGCAAGGAGCGATAAGCCGGGCAGAGGGTGCACGGCAGGATAGACTGTGACCGCAAAGCGGCTCCCCACTTGCTGCTTGCAGGTGAAGATCCCCAGGGGGTCACGGGTTTCGATGGTCATCGGTCCGAGATGGTAGCGTCCGCGGGCAAGCCGGGCGGCCAGGCAATAGCACAGGCGGGAGGTCAAGGGGCCGAGCCACCAAAACTGGTGGGGCAGCCGGATGAAAGTGCGAGTCGGAGCATGCCATCCCTTGGCCGCCGGGCGCTCATCACCGGGGAGATCCCCCGGCCGGGGCAAGCGGATCCAGCGCGCCAAGGACGGGTCATTGAACTGGACCCAGGGCACGGGCAAGAAGCCATCGTTGGCCAGGCGAAGCTCCAGGACGGACGCTTCCCCTGCTACCAGGCGAAGGCGTTCCGCGGTGTAGGTGAGGCGGAGAGAACCGGCCGCCGCCCGCAACCCGAGGCCCGACAGCACGACCACCCCTGCCAGGCAGTAAAACACATAGTAAGCATAGGCGCCACCCCCCAGCAGGGCACCGCCCAGGCAGGCCAGGGCCGTCCCCGGCACCAGGTAGTCGCGAATGCTAATCCGGGCCATGGTCCCCTCCCGGCGGCACGGGGATCTCGCGCAACAGCCCCTCGACCACCCCTTCCGCCGTCACCCCCCGGAGTTCCGCCTCGGCCCGCATCAGCAGGCGATGGGCCAACACCGGGCCCGCCAGGGACTTGACATCGTCGGGCAAGACGAAATGGCGGCCCCGGATGGCGGCCAGGGCGCGCGCGCAGCGGAACAGGGCAATGCTCCCCCGGGGACTTGCGCCCAGGAACACATCGGCGTGGTTTCTGGTGCGCTCGACGATGCGGACCAGATAAGCGCGAAGGTCATGATGGAAGAACACTTTCTTGACCTCAGCCTGGGCCCAGAGGACATCGGCGGGGCCGGCCACCGCCTCCAAAGCATGGAGGGGATGGTCTTGCTCCAGTCGAGACAACACCTCCCCTTCCTCGCCGGGACGGGGATAGCCCAGGCGGATGCGCAGCAGAAATCGGTCGAGCTGGGCTTCGGGCAGCGGGAAGATCCCCTCGTACTCCACCGGGTTTTGCGTGGCCAGCAGCAGGAAGGGGCGGGGAAGCGGGTAGCTGTGTCCGTCGACCGTAACCTGGCCTTCCTCCATCGCCTCGAGCAGGCTGGACTGGGTCTTGGGCGAGGTGCGGTTGATCTCATCGGCCAGCACGATCTGGCCCATGATCGGTCCCGGCTGAAAGCGGAACTCGCCGCTCGGCTGATGGAAGAGGCTAATCCCGACGACGTCGGACGGCAGGAGGTCGGGCGTGAACTGGATGCGCCGGAACTCGCAGCCCACCGATATGGCCATCGCCCGGACCAGCGTGGTTTTTCCCACACCCGGTACATCTTCTACCAGCACGTGTCCGCCGCCGAACATGGCCACCAGGATGGCCTCGATCGCTGCCCGCTTGCCGACCATCACCCGCTCAACGTTGCCCAGCACGCGACCGGCCAACTCATGTACCCGGAGGCTATTCACGAGGGCCCCACCTCTGCCGGCGGAGATTCCTTTCCGCGAAGGTCTTTCCCTCCTCTCCCTCCCGCCCCGGTCCCTGCCGCCCAGGATTCCAACCGTTGGCGGTGCGGCGGCGCAGGAGACCGCTTACGGCAAGGCGAAAACCAAATAATCGGAAGGATTGCTGGCGAGAGGAGGTATCCGGTTTGTCCCGAAAGCTTACGACGACGGCTCAGGCTTGCTCTGGATGCCGGCTGTGTCAGCTCGTGTGCGCCCTCGGCCACTTCGATGAGAACAACGTGAAGAAAGCTGCTCTGGGTATCCGCGGGTCGTTCCCCGCTCCCGGGCGCTACCAGGTGAGAGTGTGCGTCCAGTGCGGAACCTGCGCCGAGGTGTGTCCCGTCGAAGCCATTACCCGCCGCGATGGGGTCTGGGTTCTCGATCGCGAACTATGTACCGCATGCGGCGCGTGCATATCGGCGTGTCCCTGGGGGGTCATGTTCACCCATCCGGGGACGCCCCAGCCCATCAAGTGCGATGCCTGCGGGGACTGCGTGCCGTACTGCCCTCGCGAGGTGCTGCGCATCGCGGAGGAGGCCGAGGAATGAGCGACCTCATGGGTTACGGGGGTCGGGTGCTCCGGGTTGACCTGTCGCGCGGGTCTCACAGCGTTGAGCCGCTCGATCGGGAAATGGCCTCGCAGTACCTTGGCGGACGGGGGTTTGTGGCCCGCATCCTGTACGCGGAAGTGCCAAAGGGCGCCGACCCCCTTGGACCGGAGAACCGGCTGGTAATGGCAGCAGGCCCTCTGTCCGGCAGTTTCCTCCCGTGCTCCGGCAAGTTGCACCTCGGCGCCCGGTCGCCGGCGACCGGGGGTTATGGCGATGCCAACATCGGCGGCCACCTGGCCATGGAACTCAAGCACGCCGGCTATGACGTGCTCATCCTGGAGGGTACGGCGGCTGAGCCGTGTTACCTGGTGGTTGACGACGACCTCGTGGCGATAAGGGATGCCCGGGACCTGTGGGGTGAGGGTAGCTTCGGGACGGAGACCCGACTCAAGGACCTCCTGGGAGAGGACTTTCAGATTGCCACCATCGGTCCGGCCGGCGAGAAGCTGGTCAAATTCGCCTGCATCACCCACGACTTCGGGCGTCAGGCAGGGCGGGCCGGCATAGCCACGGTGATGGGCGCCAAACGCCTCAAGGCGGTCGCGATTCGGGGCACGCGAGGGTTTCCCGTGGCCGATCCTTCTGCCGTGCTGGCCACCGGCAAGACCATGTTCCAGACCATCTTCGGGCTTCCCGGCTTCCGCGAGTGGACTCCTTACGGTACGGCCGGCATAACCGACTGGGTGAACCAGGTCGGGGCCTTTCCCACGCGCAACTTTCAGACCGGATTCTTCGAGGACCACGCGGCCATAGGCGGCAAGGCCATCCGCGACCGGATACTCGTCCTGGACAAGGGTTGTTTCGCTTGCCCCATCCCTTGTGGCAAGTACTGCCGGATCGAGGTTGACGGCGAGGAGGTGTTCGTGGAAGGACCGGAGTACGAGACGGTCGCCATGGTAGGCGGCAACTGCGGCCTGGGACAGATCGAGGCCGTCGCGCATGTCAACGCCGTCATGGACGATCTGGGGATGGATACGATTTCCGGGGGAAACGTGGTCGCCTTCGCCCTGGAGTGTGCTGAGCGAGGCATCATCAAGCCTTCCGATACCGGCGGCCGCCGACTTTGCTTTGGCGATCTCGATAGCGTACTGTGGTTGACGCGATGCATAGCAGCCCGGGAAGGCATCGGCGACTTGCTCGCCGAGGGGGTCAAGGCGGCTGCGGCCCGGCTGGGGGGCGGCAGCGATCGGTTTGCCGTCCACGTGAAGGGCCTGGAAGTCAGCGGCTACGAGCCGCGCCACGCGCCGGCCATGGCCCTCGCCTACATGACCTGCGATGTGGGCGGCCATCACAATCGTGCCTGGGCCATCACCTACGACGTGGCCGTCGGCCGGGACCGGGTGGAGGGGAAGGCCGCCCGGGTCATCGAGCTGCAACACCTGCGGCCCCTGTTCGACATGCTCGGCGTGTGTCGCTTCCCGTGGGTGGAAGTGGAGTTCCCACCTGAGACCTATGCCGACATCTTCCCGGCGGTCACCGGCGTGAAACGGAGCTGGGCCGATCTCCTTCGCTGTTCAGAGCGGGTGTGGAATCTCACCCGGATGTTCTGGGTACGGCACGTGCCCGACTTCGGCCGTGTCTGGGACCTCCCCCCTGCACGGTGGACGGAAGAGGCCATAGCTTCCGGCCCCACGCAGGGCAAGCTCCTGCCGCCGGCGACGGTGGCGCTCTTGCTCGACGATTACTACCGGCTGCGAGGATGGGATCGGCACGGCATCCCCACCCCCACGAAACTGAAAGAGCTTGGACTCGACTACACCCTGACCGGCGCCGGTTGAAACCACCGGCAAACCACCAATCGCGCAGGGGCGGGTTTGGAACCTGCCCCTGTCCCGATAAGGGCATGCCGGTAGCGAAAGTGGCACAATCACCGGGTCCCCCCTCTTCTTGTCCGCCCGATTTTCGGCAGGGGAGTGCCGGAAGGCTGTCGAAGTCGGTTGCGCGGGGCAGGGGGGAGCCGGCATGAAGGTGAGGAAGCGAGCGCCGATCGGCCGGTTGGAACGGGAATACTTGCTGGCCGTATTGAACGCGGTGGACGAGGCAATCCATATCGTGGACGACGAGGGATTCACCGTTTTCTATAACGACAAGGCTGCGCGGTACGAACGGCTGGAGCCCCATGAGATAGTCGGGAAACACATACTGCAGGTATACCCATCACTGCGTCCCGGTGACTCTACTTTGCTGGAGGTACTACGTACCGGGCGGTCGGTGCTCAACCGGCAGCAGACCTTCACCACGGAGAAGGGACACACGGTCACGGTGTTGGCGTCAACATTTCCCGTGTACCGGGGCACGGAGTTCATCGGCGCGGTGGACATCTCCCGGGACATTACCGAGGTACGGAAGTTACTCGACAAGATCGTCGTCCTGCAGGACCGTTTCACCCGCCTGACTCGCTCCGACGGACCCGCCGAGGCTG
>DBBB01000048.1 GCA_002291985.1 Firmicutes bacterium UBA995 | reverse complement strand
ATTACGTGAGCGGCGACACCCACCAGGGCTCAATGACCCCCGAACACCTCCAGGCGTACCTGGATGAGTTCACCTTTCGCTCCAATCGGCGCACCTCGCGAAGCCAAGGCTTACTGTTCTATCGCCTACTCGAAGGCGCTGTTGCCGCAAAGCCACTCACGTATGCCAGCCTCGGCAGGGCCTGTAAACCCAAGCATGACGGTTTCAAGCCCACACCGCCGTCAAGACCGCACCGTGTTCGGCAACCCCTTGAGACTTTTCGCCGGCCCTGGCGTCATCTTACCTGGGTTACCGTATCTGAATGGAAACCCCTTTACCATGAATACATCCAGCAAGCCCGCCTGGTCGAGGCGGTAAACGGCATCCACCTCAGCCCGGGTGGCCAGAGCCGCCGCCACCTGCGGGTCATCGCGGCCGGCCACCTGCCAGTCCAGGCGTTCGAACAGCGCCCGCCGGAGCGCAAAACGCTGCTGGTCCAGGGCCTCCGGCTTCATGGCGGGTCCACCGCCAACCACTGCCGGAAATCACGGCGGAGCGGGTAAACAAAGACCGTCTTGATCGGCGCATCGTGCCGGGGCCGGCGGGGCCGGGATTGCGTCTTGCCCCGGCCGGTGGTCTGACCCAGTTCGAGCCAGTTGGCGGCCCGGTAACAGGTGCCCCGGAAGCGTTCATCGACAAAGGTTTCGAGCAGCACGGGTTGGTAGTGGTAGACGGCCGACCAGTCGTCGGGCAGCTGGCGCGCCGCGAGGCTGAGCAGACTCGAACCCAGGTTGCGCACCCGGACCCACGGCAGGATCAGAAACCGGCTGTGGTTGACCACCCGGTGCAGCTGTGCCTGGCGCTGCGCCTCGGTCCAGCCGATGAACTCGTCCCGGGGCGCTACCCGCCAGGCCGCGGCGCTAAAACCCAGAGCCGCCAGAAGCCGGTCGCCGTCGTCGACCAGATAGCGTAACTGGGCACCGACCAGGGGCTGGTAACCCAGGTAGTGGTAGCGGGCGATGAGCTCGTTCCACAGCCGGGAGTTGCTACCCGCTGTGACCCGCCGCAGCTGTAGCGCCGGGAAGTCCGCCCGAGTGCCCTCAATTCGCGGCTGCGGTGCGGAGGCGGTCGTCAATTCGGGACGGCGGCAACGCAGTGGCGCAGGGTGACGCGGGGGTGGCAGGCTGAGTAGCCCGTCGTCCTGCATGCGGTTCAGGGCCACGCGGCAGGAGACGTCCTTCAGCCGACCGTTGGCCTGACGCCAGTTCAGCGCACGGCAGACCGCGCGCGAAATCGCCGCCCGGGTGGGGTGCTGCGCCTTTTGAGCAATGATCTCCCCGATGGCCGCAAGTTCGGCGGCCGTGAAGTCCCGACCACAGTAGCGTACACTGGCTAGTGGTTCCTGGTGCTGGTTCATCTTGGTTCCAGTCTAGCAGGACCCGCCCCCTGTGGCCAGGGTCCTGGCGAGGCTTCCAGGACGCTGGAACCGCGCCAGGGCCGCCCTGCCGGAACCAACAGCAGATGGCTTACGATTGCTACTGCGGACGAGGTGAATTGAGGTCAGCTGAACCACACGGGCTTATGTCAAAACCTCAGCTGAATCAGAGCAATCCTCCCCTCTCCGCGGCCAGAGAGCCTGCCTCTCCGCATCAGTGCGGCTAATGCATCAGCATTCGGCGCGCCTCGTCTCGTAGGGCTTGAGAGATGGCTGGGTCTTCTGTAACACCGCCCGATCGCTCTAGTGATAGGCAGATGGCTCTGAATTCAACAGCTCGGTCCACCAAGCATTGATCCCCGACACGAGCAGCCGATGCGAATGCCCGTTCTACGAGCATGGTGATGCTGCTCCACTCTGCCCCACGAGCGATTCGCTCCCCCGCTTCCATGGAGAGATCGCGCGCGTCTGTCCAGAGATCGAGATGCTCTCGGAGGTCTTGCACGCGTTGCCCGAAGGCCACGAATGCCGCTTCGGGATCCTCGGTGGCTGATGCAATCCGAGCGTAGGCTGACAGCGCCCTACTTATCGCTCGAGGTACGCTCTCCGCTTGCAGACCGAGTGTGCCCTCCCTGTACCACGTGTCCCCGCACTGCACGATGGGATGACTCAAGGTAGCATCGAGAATCCCAGACGCTCGGTAGATCCGGTCAGCTCGATCGCATTCGTCTGAGGCGTAGCCGTTCAGAAAGCGTCGCCACTCTAGCATGACATCCCCAAGACCTCCGCCCAATCGGGAGCGGCAGAATGCTGTCGCCATCTCAGGCTTGTCCAACGCGCGATAGGCCTCCTTTAGAGCATGCAAGCCATGCCGCTGGAGAATGAAGTCCGCGAGTGATCCGTCGAACTCGTACCGCGAGAGCGCAGATGCCTCCGCCGATGATCGCCTCAGCCTTCTTGCCTGAAGTGCCCCCTTGGCGACTAGATGCATGATCCTGCGCTCCAATCGATCAATCCGTGCGCAGATTGCCATCGGGAGGCCTTCCAGAAGGAACGAGAATTCGGATTGCGTGCATAGAGAGGCGGACAAGTTGTGAAATGCCACGTGATGCAAAGCCTCGTGGAGCAGCCGTGCGCTCGTGCCGGCCGACCTGTCGGACAAGCCGTCTGCATCGTTCTTCGATAGCCGAAGCATGATGCCCGAGGGGTAGAAGGCGCCGGAGCTGAAGGGAGCCACTTCCACGACAAGGCGAAAACCATGCGAGCAGTCAAGCGTCTCTTTCAGCAGATCTTGCGCGCGAGCCAGCGATGCCTTCGCCAGTTCGTACAGGATTAGCGCGACCTCCTCGGTCATTGCATCCTCTGCCCAGAGCGAGATCTGCCCGGAGGGGCTCTCCAGATGGCGATAGCACTGACTGGGGTCGCTCATGAGAGACTTGACCGGAAGCTCAGCTTGTCGACAGTCTGGTGGCGCCATGGAGATCGCTACGAAGGATTGTAGTCGCCTTGAGATCCGGAATCCGGTCCAACAGTTAAGAAAGAGAGCGCGGCCATCAGCATGACCACAGCCGCACAGCCGATAGAGATCGCGACGCCCAATGAATCGGCCAGCATGCCGAAGGTCCACATCGCAAGAAGCGTTGAGATGCTTGTGACCATGCTATGCGCTGAGAGGATCGTCGCGCGCTCGGAGCTACCGATGCGACGATTGAGAAACGCGTTGAACATGGGCGCATGCAGTGATTCACTCGCGCCAAACAGCAGAAACGGAACTCCCGCAAACGCGCAAGCTGGGACCATCAGCGCTGTCAGCCCTGCGGATAGGATACCGCTCAGCCCAAGCGAACGCGCCTCCCCTTTGAGCCTCTTCACAAACCATCCCGTCTTCCGAGCGCACAGCGCTCCCAGGAAGGTGTAGATCATCAGGATTGGACCGAAGAGCGCGATCGGCACGCCGGCGGATTGCATATGCGGCTGCCAAGCAAGTGAGAGGACGCCGGTTCCCACGAACCAGATGAAGCTCGCCATAGTCAGCCTCCGCAGGTCGGCCTTTCTCAGAAGTGTCAGGGAACCAGTCGCGAGAACCCTCCAGTACGCCTTGGGACCCGAACCACTCTTGCCCGACTCAGGCCTCTCTGCCTTGGCTTCCGGGATGTAGTGCATGGCGAAGAGGAGTGCGAAGAAGCCGATGATGCCGCTTGCGAGCCAAAGCCCCCTTCCCACTCCGATTGCTACAAGACCTGTGCCGCCAGCGAATCCAAGGAGCGCGCCCAACCGGCCATTTGAGGCGAGCCGCCCCCAATACTCCGGGAGCTCCTCCTCTTTGATGGTGCGGAGCAACGAGTCAGTCATCCATGCGCCGAAGGCCCCGGTCATGAAGGTCGCGCCGATGCCCTGGAGCACAAACATCGCAAACAGCAGTGGGAGGCTGTAGAACCAGAGGGAAATGCCGATGGATGTGGCTGCGTTCACTCCGATACCAAGGAGCACTGAGAGTTTCCGTCCGTGCACATCGGCAAGGACGCCCGTCGGGATCTCAAACAGCAACGTTGCGGCGTAGCTTGCTGCGACAAGGGCACTGATCTGCACGTACGTAAGGCCGGTGCCCGAGAGGAGCACAACCCAGAATGGCGATGTCAGCGCAGAGGCGACCGACATGGCCAACTGAAACGAGAGGAACCTGGGGAAGACACTCTCGGCGGAAGAAGTCATAGCTCATCCGCTGGTCGAGTCTCCAGGGCAAGCCGCGTAGCGCACTTCGCTGGCACCATCGCACTCGGATCAATGGAGCCGAAAGCATACTGCGCTTCTGCCAGGCAGTATAGGCTGGGACAGACGCGCGTCCTCGCGCAGCCGGCAGTTTCGCAACGAGAGCTCATCACCATCCCATGCCCCGCCATGCGCTCACGCAGGGAGTGCGCACGAGGGCTCTCCCATACGCCCCTCAGAGAATCGGTGGACACATGCCCCAAGACTGCTTCCCCTTGGGCGTCTTGCTCAAACGAACTACAGGGTATGATGTGCCCAGACGGCATGACGGCGAGACCGTAGTGGACATCACATGTGAACTCTTTGGGAGGCCGTGTTGCATCAGCTCCCAAGGACTGGAACCCCGGGAAGTCAGGCTTCAGACCTTCTACAAGCCGGTTGACACTCGCAATCTCTTCCTCCGTTGGGCATATGCTCTCAAGTTCCCTGCCCCATCCCCATGGCTTCAGCCGCGAGAACTTCAGCATGTCCACACCGAGTTCCGCGGCGAGTTCGATCATCTCCCGGATCTCGGGCATGTTCCTCTTGCTGTAGGTGACCGTCAGTTCGACCGTCGCGCCCGCATGCTGGTGGATGTTACGAATCGCCTGCAGAACGCGATCAAAGTTCCCTTCTCCTCGGATGTAGTCGTGTGTCTCGGCCCTCCCCCCTTCGAGTGAGAGCATGAACTTAAACACTCCCTGCTTTGACATGCGGGCGACCGCATCCGGACTCAGGTTGACGCCGTTGGTGGCCAAAGCTATTCCTAGACCACGGTCTGCAGCACGAGCCAAGATCTGCCAGAAGCGAGGGTGAGTCGTCGGCTCGCCTCCCGTGAGTATGATCTTCATCACGTCGGCGTCACTGGCCCGTTCCATGACAGTTAGCGCCGTCTTCTCAGGCATCTCTGCGGAAGGTCGATCGCGAAACGATCCAACGAGACAGTGTCGGCACCGCATGTTGCACTTGTATGTGAGGATGACCTCCAGGTAGACGGGTGCGGAGACAGCGTGAACTCTTGGCAACCGATCCGCTTCCTCTCGACTGGGCCAACCATTGGAGACAACCCCCTCGTAGAGATCCAGGAGGAATGACTTCAGCCTGCGCTTCGCGCTCGTATCGCTGCCCTCCGTGATCTGCTCAAGCTCTGCAATCGAGGCAGAACTAGAAGCCAGGCGCTCCAACACGGACAGCTGACTGCTGTCTTGAACACTGTAGAGCTTGCCGGCGCGCAGGTTCGTAAGCAGAACACTGCCGTTGCCTTCTTCTCGAAACCTGATCGTGCTCGGCAGCTGAGGCAGCTTCATCTGATACTCCTCCGATCAGATGGGCTCGCAGCCCAGCCGAAACCCGAGGGTTAGGGCTGCGAGCCCGGTAGGTATCCAAGTCTCAAGCCGATCGGCATTGATCCGACTACGTCATCTCCTCAAAGGCGTGCTTCGGCCTTGAAGGATGACAACCGAGGATGAGAATCCTCTCGATCTCCTTCCCGCTTTCGTTGCTGACCTCATCGCGAAGTGCTTCGACCCGCAGTGCTTCGAGAACCTCCTTGAGGGAGCGGGATTCCGCTTCTGTGCTGACCATGCAATCTCACCTCCTTATACTTCTGACATTGGGGCCGCGGTGTAACTGTTCAGCCCGTCCCGGCAACATCCAGTAGGGCACTCCTTCTGCCCCCCCCCCGGAATTCCTCCTTCCCGAAGTGTGGGTGCGCAGATTTTCTCATTGCGGGGATGCGGCGAGCGACGGGTCCAGTTTTTGGCGACAGCCCGTGGGGAGGTATTCCCTGGCGCGATGCGTGGGGCGACTTCCGGCATTCGCCCCCCGCGGGGAGACGATGGCCGGTTCAGGGGGCGCGGCTCTGGAAGAACGGCTGACCACGGAAGCCGGCCTCGAGCGCCGCCAGGACCGCGTGGCACCGCTTGCGCACGGCCCGGATGTAGCCGCGGATGCGGCAGAAGGCCTGTGCACTGGCGAAGCTGCGGAAGGTGCCGGAGATCTTCCTGAAGTTTCGATATAAGGGTTGCGGAGAGGCAGGCTCTCTGGCCGCGGAGAGGGGAGGATTGCTCTGATTCAGTGACCAAGTAGGTGCGCATCGAAAAGTTGACCACCTGAGGGGTGCGTGCTAACCGAAAAGTTCACCACCTTGACCACGACGTCCTGTACGCTGAGATTGTCCGCAGGTCTACCAAGACCTCGGCGACAGGGGGAACGG
>DBBB01000075.1 GCA_002291985.1 Firmicutes bacterium UBA995 | reverse complement strand
GCTCCAGGGCGCGGGTCACTCCGTCCACCGTGACCTGGAACTCGCCCATGCATTCGAGCAGCGCCGACTGGGTGCGAGGCGTGGCCCGATTGAGCTCGTCGGCCAGGAGGACGTTGACAAACACCGGCCCCGGCCGGAACTCGAACTCGCCGGTCTTTTGGTTATAGACCGAAACGCCGGTCACATCGTTGGGGAGGAGGTCGGGCGTGCACTGCAGCCGACGAAACGTCCCGCCCAGGGAGACGGCCAGTGCCCGGGCCATCATGGTCTTGCCGACGCCCGGCACATCCTCGATGAGGACATGCCCTTCGCAGAGCAGGGCGACGATGAGCAGCTCGATGGCCCGCCGTTTGCCAACAATCACGTGTTCGACATTGTTGACCAGTTGTCGAGCAAACTCCTCGACCTGTCGCATAGGCATCTCCTGGTAGCTACGCCATCCGAACGATGACTTTGGCCCCACTCCAGAGCTGTTCCAGGCGATAGTAGGCGCGGCGGTCCGGCGAGAAGAGGTGCACAATCACGCCACCCAAGTCAGCCAGCACCCAGCCGGACTCCGGCGCCCCCTCCATCTGGCGCACGCGCACGCCACTGTCGCCCAACTGTTCCCCCAGCGCATCCGCCAGGGCCTTCAACTGGCGTTCTGTCGTGCCCGTGGCGATCACGAAATAGTCTGCCACAATCGTGGTCCCGTCCAGATCGAGGACCACAATGTCCTCCGCCAATCTGTCGGCCAGGATGTCAGCAACCCGCCTGGCCAGGTCCGCTGTCTCCAGTTCCGTCCTCCTCATCCGCATGCGGTATTGCGCTGCCACAAGGCCAAGCCCAGCATCAGGGTCAGGCCGGCCGCCATGCCGAGGGCCCCTGTCTTGAGCGTCAGGGCCGGCCGGTATAGCCCTTGATAGCTACTCTCCGGCACAAAGCACTTCCGCGCCACACGCCTGATGTCCTCTGCACTGACCTGCTCGGTCTGCCGGCAGTAGTCCGGCACAGCCCTTCCCAGCCGGCACCAGACAGCATGGCCCGCATAGAGCCAGGCCAGTTCCCTCTCAACCTCGGAAAGCAGTTTCAGGGCCTCATCTGTGAAAGTTACGAGGGAAGAGAAGTCAGCATAGTTGCCTGCAATGAAGGTGGCGACCGGAGATAGATCTGACAGGATAGCCTGGCGTCCTCCGACATGCGATATGCGATTACTCCTGGAGTCCAGAACCACTCCATCGGTACTGACCTGATAACCCATTGACGCCACGGCCTGTTTGCTTCCACACAGCCGTGCTGCTACTCCCGCCATGCCGGTACCGCAGAATCCGTCGAAGATCACATCTCCCGGTTCGGTGTAATGGAGGATGTACCGCATGATGGCCTTGTGCGGAACCTTGGTGTGATAGGAGTGGGCATTGTAGATCGGGTCGTTCTTGCCCTCGCTCACATCCGCAGCGAACGGCTCACGGCTGTATGGCTTGCTCGGGTCGTAGGGCTTGCCGTAATGCATGATGAAGTCGGCAATGAACGGGTTCGGGCAGGCGGTGTAGTACGGCGGGTCGGAGAGCGCCAGGATGTCCTCGTCCGAACCGATGGGGAATCCCTCGATCTTGCGGAACTCGGGGTCCTTCAGCTTCTCGCGCAGGAGGCCGAGAAAATGTTTCCGCCGCTCCCCGTCGTTCGGGAACGTCATGCCGAGACATTCCACCGGACCGGCCGATGCAGTTTCCGGCTCAAGACTGAGGAGGTCGCCCATTGTTCTCATTCCTCAACTTCCACCTGCCTTGAAGCCACTGGTGTTCTGGATCATCCGCACAGCTTCGATTTCGCCTAGTGTTCCGTGTCTTTGGGCGGGTTGGGGTCCTTACCCGGCGGGATGGTTTCCTTGCTGCGAATCTTGCCGTCTACGCCCTTGGTGGTCAGTTCACCACCGCCTTGATTCCTCAACATCCCTCTTGCAGCCTGCTCCGCTTCCTTCTGCGTCTTGTGCAGGCTCGATGCCTTGTCGGCGTCGTTGCGCTTGTTCTCCCACGTCCCGTCAGGACGCCGTGAAACGGTACGATCTCTGCCTTTACTCATGGTCGTTCTCCTTTCTGTTCGGGTTTCACCAGGGCATTACCATCACTCCAACACGATCCGCACTTTGCCGGGTTCCTTGCCCTTGGTCAGCCCGCCCAGGTATTCCTCGAACCGCTTCCGCATCTCCGCCGGGGTGGCCGGTGAGCCGCCCGAGAGCAGGGCGTCGCGCAGCTCCGCGATCTTGACCGAGACCTTGGTGAGCCCGGAAAGAACCTCCTGCAAGGCGTGGATGAAGTCCTGGTCCAGGTCATCGGGCAATGTCCGCTTCTTGATGAAGCCGTCCACCAGCTTGCGTGGCTCGGGCTTAAGGAGGCTCAGGTTCTCCTTAGTGGTCGGGTCTTCAAGGTTGGTGAGCAGCGTCTGGGTCCAGTTCTCGACCAGCCTGTCGAGTTCCCCGTCCAGGGCGTCGAGCATCGTGGCCGCGGGAGCCGTGGTCGGTTCCGCGCCCGGCTTGAAGTTGCAGTGCGGACAGACCGGCGATGCTTCCAGTTCCTGCTCGGTAAGTGCAAAGCAGCTCCGCAATCCGACGAGCCGGTTCTGGAAGTCCGAGAGATGCTGGCGCGGCATCAGGTCGATAGTTGAGAGCTTCTGCAGGTCCTTGCGCCTCTCGTCGCCCATGAGTTGGGCTTTGCGCCTGTCGTCGTTCACGCCGAGACGCGCTTTGGCGTGCATGGAAAGGTACGCCAGCAAGTAGGCCTTCTTGAGGTCGCCGAGCTTGCGCTGTGTCTGCTGGCGGAACGCCGCCGCGCTCCGCGTGGCCGGGTCGCCGATCTGGGCGAGGACCTCGTCCCGGGCCGTCTTCATCCTGTCGATCCACTCATGGCCGGTGGGCAGAACGGCCTCAGCGGTGGACAGGTACGATGCCGTGGACCCGAGGTCTGCCACCAGCTCCTCAAGCGACTTGACCTCGGCAAGGGATTCGAACCCACTCCGCTGAGCGGTTACTTCCGAGGCGTCATAGCGAAAGTTCTTGAGCTTGCCGGTCGTGGTGTAGGCTTGCAGGGATTCGAGGAAAGTCTTGGTCTGGTCCAGTTTCGCGCGGAGCTTCTTGATCTCAGCCTCGGCCAGCAGGCTGCGGCCCCAAAAGAACAATCCGGTCTGCATGCTTTGCTGCACGAGCACCAGCCGTTCCACGACGTTGGTGACGGCCTTCTGCAGTTCCTGAACTGGCTCGTCCTTGCCCTGGGTGACCAGTTGCACCATGCCCGGAGCGAGCCCGAGCAGTTCGAACAGCGCCTTGAGCGCCGGACGGTTCCAGTCCTTCGGCGGTTCGATGTGCTTGAACTGCGCAAGTTCGTCGATGCCGGTCCCGGCCAGTTGCGCCAGACCCGTGGCATCGAACTTCTTGCCCGGGATGGATAGCACCACCTCGCCGGCATAGACCAGCGCGGCCAGCACCACCACGGCCCATTCGGGTTCGAGGCGGACCAATTGAGGCGCGAGGTATTCTACGCCGAGGACATCCTGGATCAGCTCGGAACGGTTGACCACCTGTCCGTGGCCTTTCTTCTTGGCGACGCCGAGAATGTGCTTGGCGTATTTGGATCGATAGGGATCGAGCCGCTCACCGTCGAGAAGCTCCAGGGCATCCAGCACTGCGGTGGCTTGTTTAGTGATGAGTGATGAGGACTGAGGACTGAGCGTTCGGGCGCCGATATTGGCAATAGCCCTAAGAGTATCTTGGGCCGCTTGTTTCCGGTTCGCTCCGGTGATGAGCACCGAGAAGAAGGGGTATTCGGGAGCCTGGTCCTGGAACTTCGTCCCGAGGCAGATGCCCGCGATGGTGTTCACCAAATCGCGGAAGTTGATGCGCTCGTGGGAGCCGATGCCGGAAAGCTCTCTGATGGACTTACCCTTGCCCCACTCGGTCAGGGGCTTAGTACGCCCTTGGTAGGTGACCTCGAAGGCTTCTGTCACGTTCTTCCGCAGCCACTGCACGAGGTCGCGCAGGTAGTTCGACGACTTTGACTCGTAGGTGGTCTTGGGGTGGCCCGAAGCCTTGGAGGCGAGGTCAAGGGCCGCTGCATAATTACGGAGCGCGGTGCGGAACTCCTCGTCTGTGTTCGTCAGGCGAAGGAACAGTTCGTCTGGCTTTTTCTCGTCCTTGAAGTGCGGCGCGTCAAAGGGCTGGATGAAGTAGAGGTAGAAGTCTCGCGGCGGCACCGCTGTGGACCGCTCGTTGGGCGCGCCGAAGAAAAGGTATCCCTGGCGCGCGGCCTTGCGCTCCAGCCATTCGAGCTCGTGCTGCCAGATCTTGTAGCCCGTGACGTA
>DBBB01000188.1 GCA_002291985.1 Firmicutes bacterium UBA995 | reverse complement strand
CTCTCACGCAAGGAGGCGCGGGATCCGCGCGCTCTAAGCCCGGCACTCGTTAGAAGTGTTTTGGCAGCCTGAGGGCCGGATAAGCAGGAAAGGAGGTGTGCATGTGATAGGAATCAGGCCGGCGATTTGGGTAGGCGTGCTGGCGGCAATCGTGCTGTGCGCCCTGGTGGTCGCGCCCGCAGCGGCTGCGCCCGCGGGGGCGCCGGCGGCCACCCTACCTGTGTTTACAATGGAAAGGCTGGTCGCGTTCTTTGGAACGCTCCTGACGTGGGCTGCCACGTTGGGCGCGATAGCCGTGGTGTTCGCCTTCATGTACCACGGGCTTAGGTTGGCCTTGGGGGGCGACCCCCGGGGCCGCGCAGACGCCATCCAAGGCCTGTTCTACGCGGCCGTGGGCGGTGTCCTGGTGTTCGGCGCCCGGCTCATGGCCGGGCTAATGTACAGTCTGGCCCAACGCATGGGCGCTGGCGGCTAACGTAGTATGCGCCGGGCGGCGCAAGGACGGAGCTTTCGTGTCGCTTCGCCCTATGCGTTGTTGCCGCTGCTGTCTGCCTCTTTGAGAGGAGAGGCCCCTCCACATGGACGAATTGGTGTGGGAACGGAGTCCCGTCCCGAATCTGCGATGTTTTGTAGTTCGGGAAGCGAGGGCTGGGTTGGAGGACCTGCAACTAACTAAGCCTGAAGATGTTGCCAAGGTGCTGTGCGCTTTTTACCACAACGCCGACCGCGAGATCGTCACGGTCCTTTTGCTGGATAGAAAACACCACGCCATGGGCATCAACACAGTGTCGGTAGGAACCATCGACGCAGCACCGATGCACCCGCGGGAAGTGTTCCGCCCGGCGATGATTGCGCCTTGTGCGACCATCGTCGTGGGGCACAACCATTTGAGCGGGGATCCGTCGCCCAGCGTTGAGGACAAGGCCCTGACTAAGCGCATGGTCGAGGTGGGCGCCCTAGTGGGTATCCCCGTGCTAGACCACCTGATTGTGGCCTGCCGCACCGAATCTTGGTGCAGCCTCCGCAATCTTCACCCCGAACTCTTCGCGAACAGCTAAGGGCTAGTCGGGCCGGGGCGCGCCGTTTGCGCCCGTAAGCGTTTCGGCGGGGCTGGTGGTGGTCCACCGGCCCCTGCCCCTCGCGGCGTTGCGTTCCGATCTCATTTTCATCCCGAACCCCGGGAAAGGAAGGAGAGAAGTGGCGGCCGGCCCCATGTTGGCGCCCGGGGGCGTCGGCGCGCCGCGCCTTTGGTGAAAGTTTACAGGGTACCTTTCCTGCTGCGTTTCGAGGAGCGGCTGTTCGGCGGCTACATGAGTGCCCGGCAGCTTGCTTACCTGTTGTCAGCTCTGGTATCCGCTTACGGCTGGGGGCGGGCTGTCTGGCCACTGAACGCGACGCTGGCGGTCGTCGGCACTGTGTTTCTCATAGGCGTTGGGGCGGCGCTGGCGTTCGTGACCCTGCCGTGGCTGAGCCTGCGGTTGGATACTTTTGTGCTGCTGTGGGTGCGGTTTCGCCTAGGCCCGCGCGCCTTTCCCTACACGCGCGGCAGCGGGTCTGTCGTCCCTGCCATCAATAATCGAAGGGGAAGGGAGGCGAAGCCGGCCGCGCGGTCGGCGTAACAGATGTCCTGGTTCTGGTACTTGTTCTTAGTGGTAGTTGTTGGCGTGATCGCCGCCGTGATGTTCCGCGGTTCGGGTCTGCTCCAGCGGCAGCGGTCGTCCCAAGACTTCGTGGGTATTGAAGGGGTGGACCGAGGTGTTCTGCTCTTACCCGGCGGCCGCAGCCGGCTGGTGGTAGAGGTAGCCGGAGCGGTCAACTTCGGGCTTCTGAGCCCGGAGGAGCAGGACCGTGTGGAGGCGTCCTTTCGGCGGCTTCTGGCCTCGCTGAACTTTCCCGTCCAGTTTCACTGCCAGACCCGTCTCCTAGACGTCAGCCGGGAAATCGAAGCCGTTCGCGGGGCGGTGGTACCTGAAAGCATGCGGGAGTATGCCGCCGATTACGCGCGTAGCTTGGAGAGCTTGATGGGCCAGCAGATCCTCGTGCGGCGGAACTTCTTGGTGATCTCCTGTGACGACGGGTCTGATGCGGCCGAAGCCGCGGCGGAACTTGGCCGGCGCGGTTCGGTGATCGCGGCGGAGCTGGGCAATTGGCTGGGCTGCCGTGTGCTTTCTAGCGACGAAGTGATCGCGCTGTTCTACACCGCTTACAACAAGGACCGGGCGCTTGAAACCCGCGCCGGGGGCGTGGATTGGCAGAACTACAGGTCGCTGGTCGTGGGAGGGAGGAATCTGGCTGATGTTCGGAACCTTGCGCGGGAATACGCTTCCCGCTTCCTCGCCGGCCGGCGGTGACGGGGATGCGCAGGACCGGTTGGCGAATGGGGTGCCCACCCTGGCGGATCTCATCGCGCCGGATGGGGTGCAGGTCGGCACCTCGCACGTGCACTTGGGTAGCCGGTGGGTGACAACGTACGTGGTTGCCGCGCTGCCGGCGCTGGTAGCGTTCGGATTTCTTTCCGCCCTCTACGAGATCGGCGACGTGGAGGTCTCCATGCATTTACATCCGGCGGACGACCGCGAGGTGGTCAACGAGCTGAGTTCGCTTTTGGTCAAGACAGAGTCAGACATGATCCTTAGTCGGCGCAGGGGAGACTCTCGGAACCATGCGGTACATGAAGAGACGCGGCAGACCCTGGAAGAGCTGCGGCGTGCCGTCCAGTGCAACGAGACGCGGATCTTCTACGTGACCATCTGCTTTGCCGTTGCCGCGGACACCCTGGAGGAACTGGAGCGGCGCCGCCGGCTGGTCGAGCAGCGCCTGGCGGGCCGGATGGTGCGTGTTGTGCGGGCGTTCTTGCGGCAGGCCGATGGTTTGAAGTCGGTCTTGCCTATGGGGACGAACCTTCTCGCCGACGTCTATCAGAACTTCGACCTTGGATCCGCCGCAGCGCTATTCCCCTGGGGCGGGGCCGACATTGTGCATGACGGTGGAGTTTTCCTCGGGTTCAATCTTTCGACCGCCGCGCCGATCATATTCAACGCGCACGTGGGCCCGCCTGTGCTGGCAAATCCGCACCTGGGCGTGTTCGGCGTGGCCGGGTCGGGCAAGAGCTTCTTCCTGAAAACGCTGGCCGCCCGGTCGGCGGTGCTGGGTGTCAGGACCGCGTTCTTGGACCCTGACGGCGAGTACGGCGCTCTGGTGCGGCGGGCCGGAGGCGTGTATGTGCGTCTGTCGCCCGAGGGGCCGGTGGCGGTGAACCCCTTCGACCTTGAGGCCGAAGACGACGAAGCCGGGGACGGTCGGGTGAACCTCTTGGAGAAGCTGGGCGACATAAAGGCTCTCATCGCCGTCATGGTGGAAGGGATGGGAGAACGGCTGTCCGGCGAGGAACGCTCCATGGTGGAGACCGTGGCCCGCGAAGAGTACGCGGCGCGCGGCATAACCGACGCCGCTGGCTCGCTCAAGGAGCCCTATTCCGAGTTCGCGGCTGCAACCTACTCCGTGGGGACCCGCCGGAAGGAGATGCCGACGCTGTCGAGTTTTCGGGACAGATTGCGCTCCCGAGGAGCCCCGGCGGAGCGCCTTTGCCGGCTGCTCGAGTCCTATCTGCGGGGAGGCAGCTTGGGATTGTTTGACGGCCAGTCGAGCGTCGATCTAGGCGACGCGCCGCTCGTGGGTTTTGACCTGTCCGCGCTGGAAGAGCGGTTTGCCAGGCCCCTGGCGATGCACGTAGTGCTCGGTTGGATCTGGGAAAAGTTCGTGAAACGCAACCCACGTATTCTGAAGCGGGTGGTGGTGGACGAGGGCTGGATGTTCATGAAGCACTCGGACACGGCGGTGTTTCTTGAAAACATGGCCCGGCGGGCGCGCAAACGGCGGTGCAGCCTGTGTGTGGCCTCGCAGTCGTTCCGGGAGTTCGCCGAGGACCCTCTGGGCCGCGCCGTGCTTACCAACCTCGACACGCTGATGCTCATGCAGCAATCGAGCAAGGACGTCGACGAGGTGGCGCGGGCCTTCCAGCTATCCCAGGGTCAGCGGGAGTTCCTGCTCGCTGTGGGCATAGGCGAAGGCCTGTTGCGGGCGGGCCGCCAAGTGGCGGGAGTTAGGGTGGTCGCTTCGGAGTCTGAATGGCAGTTCGTCACGACCTGATCTATTCCCGGGAGGTGATGCTGCATGCGCGGGGTGAGACTGAGGCCGTGCTGGCGGCGCGTGCTGCGCGTTGTTACGGTGGCGCTCCTAGCCCTGCTGGTGCTTGCGGTTTCGGGGTGGGCGGTTTTGGCGGGCGAGGTGGTGGTGCCGGGTTCCGATCCGCCGCCGGGCGTCTACCGCGAGACCTTCCTGGGCCGCCAGTTGGGCGCCATGCTGCTTGCCATGGCCAGGGGTTTGACGGTCATGATAGAGTGGCTGCAAACAACCAGTATCCAGGAGCTGGTGTTCGACCCTCCTGCCGACTGGGTGTACGGCACCTTTACACCTCAAGAGTGGGGCCACGTGCTCCACTGGCACGGCATCGTCCGGACGATATCCCTGTCCGCGATGGTGCTCTGGCTGGGCGCCATGATCGTGGCCTTCAAGGTCCTTGCGACCAGCTTCGCACCGGAACGGCGCGCGGGGCTGGGCCTGATGGCCAGCAAGCTGTTGCTGGTGCTGATCGTGGCCATGGCTGGACCCCTGCTCCTCGGGGTGTTTCTTCAACTCAATCAGGCTCTGGTCAGCGCGATCCGGAGCGCTCTGGTGTCCCAAGGCATTCTGGAGGGGCTCGATCAGGTGGGCCGCGTGAGCGCCTTGGAGAATATCAGGACCGGCAGCACGATAGTGGACGGGCTGGTAGCCCTGATGTACGTCGGCGTCACGGTCGTTTTCAACCTGCTATACTTCATCCGCAAAATGATGTTGGGGCTGACCGTGATTGTCCTGCCGCTTGTAGCCTGGGCCTTTGTGTCCACGCGGACCGCCATGGCCGCAATGACCGTTCTCTCCGAACTGTGGTCGAACGCGCTGATGCCTTTTACGCACGCCCTGGCTCTGGCGGTGTTCCTGTCGCTCGTGCGTTTGGACGACCCGCGGTGGTGGATACCGATCCTGGGGCTGTACCTGGTCATTTTGATGGCAAACTTTCTGCGCCGGCTGATGACCGGTCTGCTCGAATGGTTTGGGGTCGGCGAAGAGCGGTGGGCGGGCGCTGCTGCCGCGGGTCTTGGCGGGCTGGTGGCGCTCGGCAGTTTGATCCCTGCGCTTGCGGGGGGCTACGCGCGTGAGTTCGGGGCGGTGGCTCCGCGCAGGGCTGCCGGGGCCGCCGCAGGAGGCGGTGGCGGAGGTGGTGGTGCAACGGCCGCCGCGGCTTCCGTCGGCATGCCGCCGGTATTGGGTGGCGGGGGACCGGCGCCGGCGGGGTCTGCTGGCGGCATGGGTCCGATCCGGCCCGGTCCGGGTGGCGGCGCTTCCCCGTCCCCGTCTTCTGGAGGTTTTGTGGACACCCCGCTCGTCCCCGGCTGGCAGATGCACGGCAACCTGCTGGTGCCGGCCGGTACTGCCTCGGGCGGACCCGGTGGGCCGCCCGCCGGCGGTACTGGGAGCGTTTCCGGTCCCGGCGGGCCTGCAAGGCCTGCTCCGTCCGATCCGGGAGGGCCCGCCCGCGGGACCCGGGAGGGCGACCCCCGGCGCGGCCGCGAAGAATCGCGTCAGCGCGTATGGCGCGACGCCGGCGGCCAGACCGGGTGGGACCGGTACCGGGCAGCTGCGCAGACCGGTGCTGGCCTCCTGGGGGCCACGGTTGGCATGGGGTTTGACGCTGCCGGGATGCCCGGTCTGGGAGCTGCTCCGATGCGCCAGTTTTTCGCCGACTCGGCGGGCGGAGTGTCCGAGACCGCGGAGGGTTTCTACTGGTGGGTACACAACCGCCGGAATCCCGTCGGTCCTGTGGACACCGAGGGCCGGGCTGCGCCTGCAAGGCCGGCGTAACG
>DBBB01000157.1 GCA_002291985.1 Firmicutes bacterium UBA995 | reverse complement strand
CGGTACTGGGAAGACACGACCAGCACGAACAACCAGAACAGGAAGAACCGGGGCGAGAAGGGATTGAACAACATGTCGGGGACCAGCGCCAGGATAGCCCTGGCGATATCGAGGAATGGGAACATCGGCCGACCTCCCCGGGGCTAGCGTCCCAGCTCCCGCCGTAAGATGTTCACGGCCTCGATCAACTGGCGGTTACGGGGGTCATTCAGATCCTCGAAGCGTACCGCCCGCTCACCTTCTTCCGGCTCAGCGTTTTGTACGAGCACATCGGGTTCCACACCGGTCCGGTCGGGGGTTGTACCCCCCGGCAGGTAGTAGCGGGCGGTGGTGATGCGCAGGGCGGTGTCTTCTCCCAGCCCAAACGGTGATTGCACCGATCCCTTGCCGAAAGTGCGAGTGCCCACCAGCACTCCCGCATCCCGATCGCCGATGGCCCCGGCCAGGATCTCGGCCGCGCTCGCCGTGCCCGCGTTCACGAGGACCACGAGGGGAAGCCCCAGTCCCTCGCCATGCGCGTCGAATGCCTCGCGCCGGCCGTCCCGATAGCGAACCTCGACAATACGGCCTTGGGGGACAAACTGCTCTGCCACCACGACCGTCTCCGCCAGCAGTCCCCCGGAGTTGTTCCGCAAGTCGAGCACCAGGCCCCGCAACCCTTGTCGGCGAAACTCGTCGAGGGCCTGCTGCACGAGGGCCGGGGTACGCTGGTCGATGCCGGCCAGATGGAGGTAACCGATCCCTGCCGCCGGATCCAGCATTACCGCGTAAGCGGGGTTAATCAGGATACGTCCCCGGACGATGTTGAACTCGAGTCGCTGATCGCCCTCAGGCGTCCGGCGGAGCACGATGATGTTCACCGGCGTCCCTGCGGGTCCCCGGATCAGGGTAACCACTATTTCCAGGGGAACGCCCCGAACGTCCCGGCCGTCGACCGTGACGATCCGATCGCGAGGCCAGAAGCCCGCTCGTTCGGCGGGACTGTCCCGGAAAGGATGGACCACGGTGGTGTAAGGATCCTCATACTGCACCACCACGCCAATACCCTCATACTCGCCTTCGGCCCGCTGGATGAAGTCCTCGTAAGCTGCCGGATCGAGGTAATAGGAATAGGGGTCATCGAGGGCCCGGACCAGCCCGCTGATCGCGCCTTCAGCCAGGCGGTCGAGGTCGACCTGGTCGGGATCGACGAAGTTGGCCTGGATCAACTCCAGAGCACGGCCCAGTCGATCGAACTGCTCGGGCAGTCCGCGGGGCACCGCGAGCCCCCGGCCCCACCGGATGCCGATGCCCGGTATATACCCGGCAGCAAGGGCGTATGTGCCCAGATTGGTGATGATCAGGAGCCCCAGCAGCGCGAACACGACCTTGCGGCGGGACAGCGTCAACATGGCTTATCCCCATCTCCTCCGGCCCTGTCGGTCAGCCGGTCCATTATAATGCTATCGCGAATCCCCATAACCTTCCCTGAAGATGAACCCCCGTCAAGGGACCAGAAACTGCCGGGGATCCTCGGGCTCGCCGTTCACCCGTACTTCCCAGTGCAGGTGAGGACCGGTGCTAAACCCGGTAGTGCCCACCCGTCCGATCACCTGCCCGCGAGCGATTTCCGCTCCAACCGCGACATTAATTCGCGATAGATGGGCATATAGCGTGGAATATCCCCCGCCGTGATCGATGATGACCGTGTTGCCATACCCACCTAGCCAACCCGCCAAGATGACCCCTCCCGCCTCGGCGGCTACCACCCGGGTACCGCTGGGCGCGGGGATATCCAGGCCCGTGTGCATCCGGCGGGCGCGGAGAATCGGATGGAAACGCATCCCAAAGGGCGAGGACACGCGGGTAAAACCGGGAACAGGCCACGCAGCCCTCAATGGTCCCTGATACTCCCGGCGCTGGCGGGCGAGCAATTCCTGGATGTAGGCGGTCACCGCCCGGCTCTGTTGTTCAAGATCATCAAGAGCCCGGCGATAAGCCTCGATGTCCCGTTCGGTCTGACTCAGCAAGCGGTTGCGCTCGGCGGTCTGCCGTTCAATGCTGGCCTTCTTGGCTTGAGCCTGCCGGCGCAGCCCGGTGATCTCCGTCCGTCTCTGCTCGAGTTGCTCTCTGGCCCGGGCGATCCGTTCCCGATCCTCACGTACTTCGTGCAGGAGTTCCACGTCCTGGACGAGGATGAAGCGCAGCAGGTCAAGGCGGCTCAGGAAGTCGGAGAAGTCGGTGGCGCCGATCAATACCTCGAGATAGGTGACCGGCCCCTCCTTGTAGGTGGCGACTGCCCTCCTGGCCAGCAAGTCCGACCGGTGTTCCACCTTCATTTCGGCTTCCTTCAGTTCGCCCTTCACCCGCGTAACTTCCGCTTCGGTCGCCCGCAGCCGCCGTTCGATGTCGGCGAGTTCCCGCTGGCTGCGATCGAGCTGGCGGTCCAGGTTTCGTATCTGACCCAGCAGTGTCCGGCGCTGGCGTTCGGCTTGCCTCAGCTCTTCCTGCTGCTGGCGGATGCTGCGCTGGATACCCTCCAGTTCCCGCTGCCTCTCCTGGAGGGGATTACCCAGTGCATATCCCGGGCTCAGTAAGAGCAGGACCGGCACCAGCCATAGCAGTTTCCATCGGAAGCGCAGCAACTTGGTGGTCATGCCCGCACCTCCTACACTTCCAGCAGGCGACGTACCGAGATCTGACTGCCCACCACGCCCACCAGAGCGCCGATCGCCAGCAGTACCAGGGTCAGATTATGCAGCATCGGTTCGGGCCTGACGAGGGGCAGAAAGGGTAATCGCTCCACGACGAACCGGAACAACCACCGGTAACCGCCGGCGGCCAAGAGGGCGGCCACTCCGCCTCCGGCCGCGCCGAGCACTATGCCTTCGAGCACGAAAGGCCAGCGGATGTACCAGTCGGTGGCCCCGACAAGCTTCATGATGGCAATCTCGTCACGGCGGGCGAAGACGGTAAGGCGAATGGTGTTGGCGATGATGAACACGGTGACGCCGGTCAGAAGGAACGCCATCGCCAGACCTGCCAGGCGGAAGAAGTTGGTCAGGTCGAGCAGGCGTCGGACCACTTCCGCCGAGTAGCGGATTTCGCGAACGCCCGGCTGGTCTTTCAGCTCGAAGGCAACCCGCTCTACCAGATCGGGCCGCAGGACATCGATTTCGAATGATGCGGGCAGGGGGTTGGCCTCCTCTACCGCCTCGAGTATGAACCGGTCATCTCCCAGGTACTGTCTTAGCCGCTCCAAGGCTTCCTCCTGGGACACATACGCATGCCCGACCACGCCGGGGATGCCGGCGATATGCGCCTCGAGTTGTCGCAAGTCCACCTCTGGCAACCCGTCTTCCAGGTACACTCGTACTTGCAGTTGCCCTTCGACAACGGTCGCAAGATGGTGCACGTTGGCTGCCGCGACGAGAAACCCTGCCAGCACGGCCAAGGTCAGGGCCGCGGTGCTCACCGAGGCCAGGCTCAGAACGGAATTCGCGGCGATGCCCCGGAATGCCTCGCGAAACCCCCGGGCGAACAATCTAAAAAGGCCCATGTCCGTAGCCGCCTTGCCGGTCATCGCGGTTGATGCGACCCTCGACCAGGGCAACGACCCGGCGGTTCAGCCGGTTCACTATACCCTGGGCATGGGTAGCCATGATCACCGTGCGCCCCCGCCGGTTGATTTCGTCCAGCAAGCCGACAATCCCCCAGGCCGTGTCCGGGTCCAGGTTGCCCGTGGGCTCATCGGCAATCACCGCCGCCGGGTTGTTGACGATCGCGCGGGCCAGGGCCACTCGCTGTTGTTCGCCGCTGGACAACTCATGCGGGCAAGCTCTGAGCCTATTGCTCAGCCCCACCAGTTCCAGCACCGCCGGCACCCGCCGGCGGATCTCGCGGCCACTGGCGCCCGTCACTTCGAGCGCGAACGCCACGTTCTCCAGGGCCGTCTTGTTCGGGAGGAGCTTACAGTCCTGAAAGACGACGCCAATCTTCCGCCGGACATGCGGGACCAGGGAAGGATGCAGCCGGCCCAGGTTGCGCCCATTGAACAGGATCTGGCCGCGCGTGGCCGTCTCCTCGCGATACAGGAGCTTCAAAAGAGTGGACTTGCCGGCGCCGCTCGCCCCCACCAGGAACACGAATTCGCCCCGTTCGACACGCAGGTTGACCCCGGACAGGGCCACCACCCGGTTGGGATATACCTTGGCAACGCCCTTGAGTTCGAACAGTGCCGCCTACCCCCGGAGCAGGAAGGAGCCGCGGCTCCAGCCCACAGTGATGGTGTAATTCCCGCTCTGCTCCCCGATAGCCGCTGGTGCGACTGCCGTACCGGTGGCGTCGTCCGGAGGAAACACGTCCGCCTGCCGGGGGCCAGCCCGTAAGCCCGTCTGCTGCAGGCCTTATGTAACCGGGCCGTTTCGACACATGTAATTCGACACGTAGCGGGTAGTTCCTTCCCGGAAAACACCGCCCCGCATCAACACTGCCTTTGTTCACAGCTTGACGCCGCCCTGACACCGCCCCCTGCTGGCGGCCTTGGACGCACGCCGAAGGGGGGCATGTCGGGGAATCAGGCAGGTCCGTCTGGCAGGCGACAACGGGGAGGTCGAACGTCCGGGCCACGTGCCGGCCCCATGACTTGCGCCACGCGACGGGCAGCCATGGCGGCGCCCTGACAGCTCTTGAGCAGACGGTACAGCACTTCTACCTCCGGACGCATGCCATAGGAAAACCTCCGGTAGTTGCCGCGCAGCCGCCCTTCCCGGCGCAGGCGCTCGGCGATGGGCGTACCCTCGTACACTTCCAGGCGGTTCAGGATGTTCAGCATGTCGCCCCTCGTGCGCAGACCGATGCCCAGTTCCCGGAGAAACTCGAAGTTGGTCGGAAGGTCCTCCAGCCGGGTATAGGGAGTGAACATTATGAAACCAAGCCCGGGGCGCAGCCCCAGCGCTCGCAGGGTTCGTACCGCTTGTCGGCTGCGCTCTACCGTGATTCCCTTGTCGAGCGCGTCGAGGATGTGCTGGTTGCCCGACTCCACGCCCAGGAATACGGTGCGCAGGCCGGCGGCTTTCAACCCTGCGAACAACTCGTGGTCCACGTCGTCCGGCCGGCAGGCTATGGTGAACTCAAGGTCGCGTCCGAGGGAGGCGATGGCGTCGGCCACCGCCAGGGCACGCTGCCGACCCGCCCGGCCGGGGCCGACGAAGTTGTCATCGCTGAAGCGGAAGTGGCGAATTCCCCAGCCCCCTACCAGCTCATCGACTTCTGCCGCCACGTCCTCAGGATGGCGGCCGCGCCAGACGGGTCCCGGTGAACCCCCGTAGAAGGCGCGAATGCTACAGAAAGCGCACCCGCCGTGACAGCCCCGTGAGGAGATCAGCCGAGCCATCGTCCCGCGTTGCAGGGACAAAGCAAGCTTGTCCCTGGCGGGATGGGGCACGCAGTCCAGATCGGTCACCAGCGGGCGCGGTGTGGTCACGACCACCTGGCCGTCCAGGCGATAGGCCAGGCCGGAGCAGTCATGCCAGGATCGCCCACCCAGCACCCGGGCAACGAGATCGGGAAAAGTCTCCTCTCCCTCGCCGCACACCACCACATCGAGGGCCGGCACATCGCGGAGGATTGAGCGGCAAGAGAAGGTCGGGACATGGCCGCCCATGACCGTCAGGTAGTCCCGACCAGACCTCCCGGTAGCACCGAGAGCTGTCAGCGTACTCAGCGTGGGACGCAACATCCCGGGGACCACGACCGAAAACCCCAGCACCCGGAAGCTGCGAGCGCGGATGGCCGCGATCAGCCCCGCCACGCTCAGCCCTTCAAGGCCGGCATCGAGGATCTCCACGCTCACGCCCTGCTTCCTCATGACCGCTGCGAGGTATCCCAGGCCGAGGTTCTCGCCCACTTCCTCGCCGGCGCCCATGGTCTTGCGCGGGCCGCTCACCAGCAAGACATCGCCATTGCTGCCCACGCCACCAGCTCCTCTCAGGGGAGAGAGTTTCGCCGGACTACTTCCGTCAACCTCCGGCGCAACACGGCCAGCGCGAAGGCGGGCAAGGCCATCTGCCGCCGCAAGCGTACCGGTTCCCGGACGAGGCGGTACAGCCACTCCAGGTTGACGCGGATGACCCAGGACGGGGCCCGGGCTACCTGCCCGGCCAGCACGTCGAGTCCCCCGCCCACCCCCATGGCCAAACCCACTTCCAACCGGGGAAGGTTCCGGGCCAGCCATTTCTCCTGGCGGGGGGCGCCCATCCCGAGGAACAGGAAGGCTGGCCGGGCCAGGTTGACGTTTGCCAGCACTTCCGGCTCCTCCGCGGGAGAAAAGTAGCCATGACCGCACCCCACCACCCCAAGCGCGGGAAACCGCCGGCGGGCTTCGCTGGCGGCAAATTCCGCCACGCCCGGACGGCCGCCGAGCAGATATACCCCAAGCTCTCTTCGCGACGCCTCGGCCAGGAGGTCCAGCATCAGGTCGTACCCGGCCACTCTTTCGGGGACGGCCGTGCCCAGCAAGCGGGATGCCCACACCACGCCGGCCCCATCGGCCACCGCCAGGTCGGCCCGGTTCAAGGCCAGGCGGAGTTCCCCGTCGTTCTGGGCTGCCCAGACGAGTTCGGCGTTAGGCGTGACGGCGAAGCTCCCCGGCCGGCTCGCAGCCAGTTCCACCGCCCGCGCCACCGCTTGCCTCCTCGTGAGGCGGTCCACGCCGACCCCCAGGACTTCGATGCGGCCTGGCATCAGGTCTTCCGCCCCAGGCTGTCCATGGTAAGACGGGCGCCAGCCTCCGCCTGCTCTCGCAGCGTGCGTACCCGAGCCACCAGCTCGTGCCGGATGGCCGGCCCTTCGCGCAACATCCGGTCTACCTCGATCAACACGTCCTCCGCCCGCAGGTCGCCCGGCGCGAGGGAGGGCAGACCCACGGCGGCCGTGAACCCGGAGATCTTGGGGTCATAGGCGATACCGACGGCCGGCACCCCCATGACCGAAGCAAAGATCAGGGCATGCAGGCGCACACCCAGGAGGACCTGGGCCTGACCCGTCAAGCTGAGCAGGTCGGCAGGCGACAGGGTCTCGCGTAACTCCATCGCCGGTTCGCGCATGCGTTCGCGGATAGCGCTCGCAGCCTGACCATCCTCCGGGAGTTGCATGGGCACGAATAGCACCCGGGCCCGGGACATCCGTACGAGGTAGTCCGCGGCCCCTGCCAGGGCGGCGAAGGTTCGACCCGAGCGGGGAAAGTGCCGGGGGGCCACGAGGATCAGGGGACCATCCCCTCCCCCGCCCAGTTCCCGGAGGACCGCCCGTCCTCGCTCCGGCCCCGGCGGCTCCAGGGCCAGCGCCGGATCGGCGCTCAAGATGCCCTGGACTCCCATGGCCTGTAGTTCCTGTAAGGACTGCTCGTCCCGCACGGTGATGAGCCGGGCCCTGGCAAGGATGCCCGCGGTGAGGCGCCTGGCCGCCCGGGCGCGTAGCGGCCCGATGCCGTTGGCGTAGACGACCAGGGGCTTGCCCATGGCCAGGGCCAGGCCCATCACTCCCAGGTAATAGTACACGTTGCGCCGGCTGGTTACATCTTGCAGCAGGCTGCCTGCCCCGCTGATCAGGGCATCGGCCCGACCGAGGGCCATGGCGATCGCGAGCAGGTCGAGGCGACCGATGGATGTTACCGGGTGGTTAGCCCGGGTCCTGGCGGGGTCAGCCGACAGCACGGTGAGTTCGACCGCGGGCTCAAGAGCCCTGAAGGACCGGACCATCGAGACCAACATGGCCTCGTCGCCCGCATTGCCAAACCCATAGTAACCGGAGATGACCAGTCGCGTCACGAGCCCGATCTCCCCGCCGGGCGGCGCTGCCCTTGCCGCAGCACGGCCCCGATGAGGATGACCAGGGCAAGGCCGATCATCGCTCCGAGGATCAGCCCGTTGGCCGTGCGCAGCAATGAGTGAAGGAGGGGAGTGCGGAGGTGTTGGAAGGAGTTCACCATGGAGGCCTGGCCGATGGCGGCCAGGACCGCCGCCGGCAACAAGGCAAAGCGGTACCCGAGCAGGGCGCCAAAGCCTCCGAGTATCAGCGCCGGGTGTCCTACCAGGAACTCCTTGAGGCGGGGGCGGGCGTACAAGGTCCGCTCCAACCATGACCGGAGCTCGACTTCCCACTGGGCCACGGGGATGCCGGCCTCATGTCCCATCCGTCCCAGGTACAGCAGGAAGACGGCTGCCGCCGCCAAGATCAACACGAGATGCAGCACGGTCAGCCGGGTCCCCAGGCTGGCTCGAACGGTGGCCTCGACCCGACCCAGCGCTCCGGGACGGGTCGGTTCAACCCCGCCCGCATGGAAGTAGTAGGCGATGACGGCGACCAGCGGGGGGACCATGCCGCCAAGTTGTACTCCGCGAAAGAATTCCAGCTCGAGCAAGTATCGTATGTCGCCCATGATCGCGCCCACCAGCAGCCCCCCGGCGAGGGACATCCAGGAGGCATGGAACAGGTCACCCAGCGCCGTCTTGAGCGCAAGCAAGTGACCGGCGGGTTGCGCTTGCCTTACCGCCCACCGCCGCACAAGCGTGACCACCGCCAGCGAGGGGAATACGAGGGAGGCCCCCAGCGCCAGGACGATGGTGGCGAGCTGGGAGTTGACGGCAAACAGCCCGGCCACCCCTGCGAGGCCCGCGAGCGCCGCCGCCCATGCCCAGCGGGATCCGGGGTGGACGAACTGACCGAGCAACACCACTCCTGCCCCGACCACCCCCAGGCTGACCGGCGCCGCCCGCCACCCGCGCACCCGGTGGTCGCCGAAGGGCTGAGCGGGTCCGGCCTCGAATCCTGCCAGACGCAACTCCTCGACGAGATCGGCGATGTAGTCGCGATTGATCTGGCCGAGGTCGACCTGGCCGTATCCTTGCGGGTGAGTCAGGAAAGGCCGCAGGTACAGTACGCGAATGTTCCGCTCCTTGACCGCCCGCACCCACATTTCGATGGCGCGGGGCGGGTTCAAGTGCCGGTCGATCTCCCTGCGGGAGATGCTGTATACCCGAACCACCCGGTAATCGACCATGGTCGCCAGTTCCTCGTGACCATCCTGCCGAATGAAGGCCCGCTGCACGGGGGTTTCCACCAGTCCCAGCGACAGGTCGCGAAGGTTATCGGCGGTCGCCGTCAAAGCGGCGGGATAGCCGAGCACCTCCGTCCCGGCGAAGATGACGGTGGTGACCCGGCCGGCCGCCCGGACCTGCCGGAAAGCGGCATCGACCTCTTCGACGGTGATTCCGCGGTAGTTGCTGAACCGGGGGACCAGGTGAAGTCCCACTTGCCGGGCTAGCTGGAGACCGGGTTCGTCCATCCCCAGCCGCAGGTTCTCAACCCGCTCCCGGCTGCCGGGGATGCCGATCAACTCCCACCCCTCCGCCGAGTGGCGGTCCACCCCCCCCAGCCGCCTTACCAGCGCCCGGGTCAGCCAATCGGTCGTGGCGGCATCCTGAAGCAACAGGTACGTATAGTTGTCGCGGATGGCGTCTTCTTCCAGCAACGGCCATAGCCAGGGGAAATCCCACCGGCCAATGGTGGCGGCGAGGCGGAGTTCTCCCCCGGGGATGATGGCCAACCGCCCGGCCTCGGCCAGACTGAGCGGGGTGGCTTCCGCCACCGCCAGCGAGGTGACCCCGGCCGCGGCCATCTCGGGCAGCAGTTCGGCCAGCTCCACTCCCAGCGTGCCGGCCAGGATCGCCGCCTCGTCGCGATCCAAAACCAGCTCCACCTGACGGTTGGGCCGCTCAACGGCTATCCTGTCGGCCAGCACGGGCACGGCGGCGCCGAAAGACACCACCATCAGGATGAGGGCCAAGCCCAAGGGCAGACGTTGCATCACGGGACAGCCCCTCTCTTGTCGTACTGGCGCCAGACCAGGGCGCCGAGCAGGCCCAGGGCCATGCCGAGCGCCAGACCTCCGCCCGTGCGTCCGAGGACTTCGGCCGGCGGGGTCGGCAAATCGATGAAGCTGTTCATCACCGATCCCTGGGCGGCGGCAACCATCAGGCCGATGGCCATCTGCCAGCGCGCGATGGCACCCGGCAAGGCCAATCCCGTCACCAGCGCGGGATGGCCGGCCAGGAACTCGACCGGGCGCAGGGGTCCGGCACGACCCAGCACCAGCAGCGCGCCTGCCGCCAACCCGCCTGCGCCCAGTAGCAGGTCACCCTGGGTGAGCTCCCGCCGGGCGATGGGCCCTGCCTTCCCCGCGCTCGTGACCGCGATGACCGTCAGGGGGGGAAGGGCGGCGGCGACCCAGGCGGCGGGAAAAGAACGTACCCCCAGGGCGTACGGCGTATCGGCCAGCAAGGCCCGCACCAGGAAGGCGGCGGCAACCGTGCCCGCCGTGACGGCCAGAGCCAGCAAAACGGCCCGCCCGGCCCGGGCCACCCGCTCGCCTCCCCCCCCGTCCACCGCCAGGACTTGGAGGACGATCCATGTAGGGAAGGTAGTTGCAGCCAGGAAAGCCAGGGCTTCCCTGCCGGCCCCCGGCCAGCCATAGCCAATGGCGGCCGCCATGGCCGCTCCGGCCACCAGGGCGGAGGACGGCGGTCGTCTGTGACCGAGCCGGACCGCCACCGCCCCGACTGCCCCGAAGACGCCCGCAGCCACCGCCATCCCCAGGAAGGCAGCCAGTCCGGGGGGAAGCCGATAGGAAGGCAGGGGTTGTCCCTGCCCCGGCCGGTACCCGTGACGACCCATGGCCGCAACCAGCTCTCGCAGCGCTTGACGATTCCTTTCGCGGGTGGCCCCCACCGGCCCAGGAAAGTGGGCAGGGATGAAGTACAGGCCCCGGGGCCGGTGCCGTACCAGGGCGGTGGCAAGCTCGCCCGGGGGAGCGCCCGCCCGGTGCTTGTGCAGCCAGAGCCCCTGGTAGTAGACGGCCGCCGCCAGGCAGGAAAACCCGGGCTGCTCCCCGGGCGCCAGGCTGGCCGGGTGCATGTCCCCCTCCCGGAGAGTTCGGGCGGCGGCAGCGAGCCGTTCCCGGTCGCCATAGCCCCAGGTCGTGTCGCCCGCCAGGAACACGATGTCCACGCCCAGCCGGGCCACGGGACCGAGCAGGTGCTCGAGGTCACCGGGTCCCAGTCGGGGGTCGTCGGCCAGCACGACGACGGGAGTCAGACCCAACTCGCGGGCCAGAGTCACATCGCCAGGCCAAAAACCGAAGCGCAGATCCGGGTCCCTGATGTCCCGCTCGGGACGGCGCGGATCGGGGCGCGCTCTAGTGGGAACGCCGCGCAACACTACGGCGTGCCCCCCTCCCCCTAGGTCCCGCGCCTGCACGCGGTCAGAGCCCAGCCGGCGAGTCGCCCCCTCTGCCAGGAAAGCCGCGAAGGCAGGATCTCGAACGATGATGTAAGTGTACCAGGGCTCAAATAGCCCGTAAGCCTCTAGCAGCCGTCGGGCCATCCCCAGGTGGTCGCCAGGCCGGGCGCCCGGGCGGACAAGTTCGTGGCCCCGGTATATGGTGACCCCGGGCCGGTATGGCAAGTCGGTGAAGCTTACCTCGGAGATACCGAGGGCCGTCGCTCCTTGCGCCGCCAGGTCTTCGAGAAAAGTCGCGGGCTCGATCCCCAGTTCTTCCGCGATCATCAGCGCGGCCGCGTGGTCCAGGATCACTTCCACTTCCCGGGGATCGCCCAGGACCCGCTGGCGCTGGTAGTTGACCATGACCGTCGCGACCATCCCCAACACCAGTAACAAGGCTATAGCGGCGTGATTGCGGTTCACTCGGCCGCCTCACCGGTGATGATCAGCCAGCCAGGCTCCATCCGCACTTCCGTACCGAGCAAGGGCATGGGGAAACGGGCGAGATCGATGAACAACTCCGGTCCCCCGAGCAAGTTCAGGAATTCGGGCAGGCGGTCGGCCTCGACGGCGAACTCATCGTACTGCAGGCGGGTGGGGGTGAAGATCACCCGGGAACGATCGTCGGGCGGAAAGCCGAAGACTCCATCGATGGCCACGGTCAGTCGGCGGCCGGCCAGGGGCAGCTCCCCCCGGAGCCGGACCCTTCCCTGTTCCAGGAAAACCTGCGGGTGCTGGAGGCGGGGGACGGTCGCCGCGAGATAACGCCTGAGGCTGTCCTGGGAAATGCGGATGGTCGCCGTTTGACGACCGACTCGTTCCACCACCAGAGCGCGATCGGAGAGCAGCGCCCGCAAGTTGATTGCCAGGTCCTCGAGGGTGCTGCTGAAGCTGTCGATCATCAGCGCCCCGGCGTCCACCAGGTGCGTCTTCACCGTAAGCTCATCGATGCGCCCCAGGAGCAGCCGCAAAGCGGGATATGCTCGCAGGCGAACCTCGGGTTCGCCGCCGAGCATGCCGGCCAGCCCCACCTCCACCCCCTGCGCGACGATGCGCGGCAGGAAGAGCTGGGCGAGGCCGATTACCACGATCACGAGCACGAGGACGATCACCAGTCGGCGCGCCATCTCTACTCCTCCTAACGGGAGAGACCTTGTTTGACCTGTCCTCTCAGGTAAGCGTAGATGAACCCGTCCACGTCGCCGTCCAGCACGGCCTGCAGGTTGCCCCGTTCCTCACCGGTGCGGTGGTCCTTGACCAGGGTATACGGTTGAAACACGTAGGAACGGATCTGACTGCCCCAGGCGATTTCTCGTTGTTCGCCCCGCAGCCGGGCCAATTCCTCCTCCTTTTGCTGGCGTTTTAGTTCCAGAAGGCGGGACTTGAGTATGCGGAGGGCCGTCTCCCGGTTGGCGTGTTGCGAGCGTTCATTCTGGCAACTCACCACCAGGCCGGTGGGCAAGTGGGTGATGCGGACGGCCGAGTCCGTCTTGTTCACGTGCTGGCCTCCGGCGCCGCCCGAACGGAAGGTGTCGACGCGCAAGTCGTCCGGGTTCAGGTCGACCTCCACGTCGTCTTCGATCTCCGGCACGACGTCCACCGAGGCAAAAGAAGTATGACGCCTTCCCGAGGCATCGAAGGGGGAAATGCGAACCAGTCGGTGCACGCCTTTCTCTGCCTTGAGAAAGCCGTAAACGTTCGCGCCCACGATCTGCAGCGTCAGGCTCTTGAGCCCCGCTTCCTCCCCTTCCTGCGAATCGAGTATGGCTACCCGGTAGTCGTGGCCATCGGCCCACCGGCTGTACATGCGGCCCAGGATTTCCACCCAGTCCTGCGCATCCTTGCCGCCCGCCCCGGCATGTAGGGTGAGGATAGCGTTACGCCCGTCATATTCCCCATCGAGCAGCGTGATCAGGTCGAGTTCGTCGAGCTTGCGCTGAAATGAACGGAGTTCGCGGCCGGCATCGGCCAGGAGCGAGGGATCGGCCGTCTCCTCCCCCAACTCCACCAGGGCCTGCAAATCGCCGGCCATTCGTTCCAGCAGCCGATACCGTTCGATCCGCGCCTTCAGACCCCGCAGTTCCTCCACCCGCAATTGGGCTGCCTCTCGGTCCTCCCAGAATCCCTGACCGGCCATGGCCGACTCGATCGCTTCTGCCCGCGCCTCCTGGGTGGCGAGGTCAAAGGGAGTCCCCCATTTCCTTGAGCCGCAAGGTTGCGGCCGCCAATCCCCGGCGTATCTCCTCGTACACGATCGACTTCCACTCCTATCCGCAGCACTTCTTGTATTTCTTGCCACTGCCACAAGGACACGGGGCATTGCGCCCCACTTTCCCCTCGGACCGCACCGAACTCGCGGGCGCAGGCCGCCCCTCGGACGAAGGATCATCGACAAGGGGAGGTTTGCCTGCCGTCATGCG
>DBBB01000083.1 GCA_002291985.1 Firmicutes bacterium UBA995 | reverse complement strand
ATGAGAACACGCCTTCCCTCAGGGCTCATCGCCTCGAGCACCCCCGTACACCGGGCCCTTGTCGGTCGGGCAGGCAACCGGCCTCAGAAGATCACAGGCGGGTCGGAAGTCAAACCCCTTCACTCCGGCGCCAGCAGAGTCCGCAAGGCCTTCTGCGCCGCCAACCCGCGATGCCGGCTGGTACACTTGCTGAACCAGTAGTATGCCTCCTCGTCCGGCATCGCCGCTATCCCGGCAACCACGTACTCCATGCGGGACGGCTTGACCAGAGGTTTGACCGCCAGCAGCAGCAGGCCCACCCGTACCCCCCAGGGTTCCCTCAGCTCGAAGGGCGCGGTCCGGGTCCGCACGAACTCGCCGGGCCGGTGACCGGAGTGCTTCACCGCCGCCAGCAACTGCTCGACCGAGGCCTGGAGGGGAGGTCCCCAGGCCCGCACCACCACGTGTTCCTGCGGGCCGGACTGGCCGTTTATCGCCTGGCGAAGCTCAACCCCGTAGTCGACGCCCTCCCCGTGGCGAATGAAGAGCAGAAACTGCCTGGTTTCAGTCATGGCCTTCCTCCGGCTCCGCTTTCACCGTCACCCGCCCGATGTCGAGGGCTCTCAGGACCTCGCGGATTCCGTTGAGACGGTCCGGAGTCCCCTCTCCGGGCTCGAAGTCGATGGTCAAGGCAGCCCGGGCGTGAAACCCTGGCGCCTGCCTGAACAGGGAATCCGTGGCGTCCTTCAACGCCCGGTAGCGCTCCCACGGCCCCCGGAACACGAGCTTGAGGTCGTCTCCCTGGGCAAACTCGGCTACCGCCGTCACCTCGAGCTTGCACTTCCCTCGCCCCAGCTGGGGGACGGCCAGCCCGAGGCTCCGCAGTTCGCGGGTTCCCTGCTCGTCGTTTCCCTCCAGCATGAGCTTGAGCTGGCGGATGCCCTTGAGGCCTGAGTCATTCAGCTTGTCCAGCAGCCGCTGGATGGCCTGGTCCACTACCCCTTCGGTCTGCAGTATAGTGACTTCCTCGCCGTCCTTGTCGCCGGCATCCTCGCCACAAGTACATCCCTCAACCCGGCTACCGCAGACCGGGCACCGTTCTACCTCTGCTTCCACGCCCTTGATGACTATACCCCGCCGTGCCGCTTCTTCGAGGTCCATGAGTTCCACTTCGTCATCAAGCCGGATGGACGGAGGGGGCGAGGCTGCGCCGTAGCCCATCGCCTCTGCAGGGTCATAGTAGATCCAGCGTCCTCGGGCGATGCCTTCCTTGATGCCCCGCCGCAAAGGTTCGTGGTCGAGCAGCATTCGAAGGCCCCGGCGCATGGCAAAGGCCCGACGGAGGTCACCGCTTGTCACTGCGGTCCGCCCGGCCGGCCATGCCTTCTGTCGCAGGAACTCGGGGGCGATCGGGGGGTCGTCGGCAGTGTAGATCTTCTCAAGTCGACGGAGGCTTTCCAGGATCACCCGCGTCTGGTCCTGCCTGACGTCTCCCTGCTCCTGAGCGGGCAGTGCCTCCCTGGCCAGTCCAGCCGCCCGTTCCGGCGTATCGGCCGAAGGGCAGTAAAGGAAGCGGTAGACACGGTGTACGGCTACCCGCAATTCCAGGTCAGATGTGCCCCGTAGTTCTCCAAGCCGCTTGCGCTGGTCGCGGGTCAGGGTCTCTTGCCTCTCAGGGTCGGAAGCCAGGCGGTCCACCGCAAGGTGGTAGCGGGTTGCCCGTATCATTGAGGCCACCTGGGCCCCGTCGGCTACGAGGAACAGGACGTTGTTCTGGTACGTCCGCACACCGCCGGCCGTTCCCGCCTCCTTGAAGAGACGCCGGACGAATTCGGGCGGCAGCTCGTCCTCATCGCGGGCGGTAGACGCATCGTAGTGGATGATCGCCAGCTTCGGTTTGCCGGCATCGTCAGGGACACGGGCCGGTTCCTCGGGAAAATGGCAGACCTGGAAGATGCCCTCCTGCCAGATACCGCGGATCCGGCGGTCCAGCTCTTCCTTAGCTTTGGCCGTGCCGACGTACTGTGCCTCGTCCGCCACCATCTTGTTGAGAGCGGGCTCAGGCTTGAAAATGTACCGCCCGCTCTCATACTCCAGGTGCCAACAGGCCCGCTCCAGATCTTCCAGGCTCCGGGCGGCCAGAGTAGGATCGTCTCCCGGCGTCAGCACGGCCAGGTTGATCTCTTCGGGTCTGGCCCCGGAACCTCCGGCCCGGGTCAGGCTGTGCAGGAAGATGGTGGTGGCCACTTTTCCGGCAAGAGGTGGTCTCCCCTCTTTTTCCCACTGACGGTCGATCACCTCCGCATGTGCCGGGGCCGTGGGCACGCCGCTGACAATGTCCGCCTGCACCACCTGCCGGTATCGCGGCCGATCGAGGCGGGCAGTGAGGTCTTCGACGATCTTCGGCACGCCGAGGTCGAGATGGTGCAACTGCACCAGCCACGCATCACGGGGTCGGGTTTCCCAGAGCTGTCTCAGGGCCGTGGCCAGCAGCCGGAGGGCACCCCTGGTTCGCTGGAAGTTGGGGATGGTGGAAATCTTGCGGTTCAGGACGATCAGCAGTTCCGGGTGGAAGGGGTAGCCCCTCTCAAGCAGTGTCACGTAGTCGGCATGTACGCTGGCCGGGGGGATGTCTGCACCCTGAGCCAGCAGCCGGTCGTAGTAGTCCCTGTACTCCTGGGCGGTAGCTCGGCCCGCTTCGGGGTCCACATGCTCAAACAGGCGGTGCACCAGGATGGCGCCAATCTCCTCCTCGCCCGCGGCCGGTGTGAGGGGGATCTCCTTGCGCGCAGATACGCTCTTCAGTTCGCTGAGCAACTCGGTCAGCACATGGGCGAGTTCTTCGGTCTCCTGCCCAAAGGCATCGGAGGCCTCCGCAAGGGTCAACACCACGACCGCCCTGGGAAGGGCAGCTACGGCTTCAAGTAGGGACTTCAGGAATGCCGCGACTTGACCCGCACGTTCGGCATGCTCCTTTGAGGTCTTGAGCCTGCGGAGGTACGGGGCTATTTCGTCCAGCAGGACCAGAACCGGCTCTTCGCCAAACAGCTCTTCCCACTTCTGGGTTCCCGGAGCCGTACCCGCCCGGTCGCTCGCCTCCATCAACTTGTAGCCGGAAGGCCCGGCAAGCTGGTAAGCAATCTCACCCCAGAGCGTGTACGTCATGACTCCATCATCGTGCCGGACCCCGTTTACCGGGTCAAGGTCCTCGCCCACAACGGCAGCTACTCGAATGGGTTGAGCAGGATGCCGGTCTGCGGCCACAAACCGTGCCAGGATCTCGCCCGGGGTCCGACCGTTTGCCGCATGGTACAGGGCAATGAGGTTGTGGGTCTTGCCTCCCCCGAAGCCTGTCTCCAGGCGGATTACCGGGTTAGCCGTGGGGTCGGCGCCGGTCAGGCGGCCCAATGCCTCCTGCAGCAGAAACCTCATGTTGGAGGTGGCGTAGGTGCGGGAGAAGAACGTCGGGGGGTCCCCGTAGACAGGGTCCGCCTTGCCCAGGACTACCGGAGTAAGGCGGGCGGCAAACACGGCGTCCTTCAGCTCACCCTTCAGGACTTCGGGGCGGAGACGGCAGGTGTCATATATGGGTCGCAAGGACGGACCACCTCGCCAAGTTCTGGAACAAGCAAACGTCTTATGCGAGCGTCTGGCGGTGAAGACTTTCGGCCGTCATCTCGTCTAATGGCTTCCCTGACGGGCTTCAGGAACGGGTGACTCGAAGATTGCATTCTCCACCAAGGGCGGATGTCCTTTGCTGCAGAGAACAGGCGCGTGGCCTCACCAGCCGAGCGTGGTTCGTCCTCAACTGTTCAACCGCCAGCCGCGGTAGGAACGCCAGGTAACCGGCGTCCCTACCGCGGCCTCAAAGCGAAGACCGACTGATGTCGAGCGTTGATAAATCGAACGATTCTCTTGCTGGCAGTTTCTTGCTCTGCCTGACGCCCCGGCTGAGCGGCACGCACTAGCGCGTCCGCTCCAGCCGATTGTTCTGCACTCCGATCCTCACTCAGGCATCATCCTTCGTGCTCAACGTCCATTCTGAGGAGGGAGACAGCCATGCCGCCCCCGAAATTCTGCTCCACATTACTGTCCCCGGTCGGGAAGTCCACGCCCCCCCCCAATTCCGCGCTTCGGATAAGACGATTGGCAAAAACGTCCGCCTGCGCGTTGATGATTGCGCCTTGCATGCAAGTAAACTCGCCAAGATTGACCTGAGTCCACGCCTTGACGAAGTCGTACACGTCTCGCGCATAGTGGACGTTTCCGAGGAACGGGAGTGAGTGCCTGAATCCTCGCCACGGGAAGGCGCTCAGTCTGCGGGACGACTCTCGCATGATCATGTACCACTCCTCAAGGTCAAACGGTGGCATGGAGAAAGGTCCCATGTGGAAGTAAGGGTGGCCGCCATCGTGAAGCATATGGCACGGTAACCCAATGTCTGACTGGGCCACCGCATTGCGATCCCGCAGAAGCTCCGCCAATTCGGGAGCGGCCACGAGCATCATCTCGCCCGGTTCCGAGAGAAGACCGAAGGCCCCCAGGCAGCCGCTTCTGTTGCGCAACGTAACGTTCGACATGCCCCGGAAGATGCCTCGCTTCCCAGTGAACGGTGGGAAGTTCTTCAGAAGGAAGAGCTGCTTTTGGTCGATCCTCCACCTTTTATCCTTCGCCTTCTTGTTCTGGATCACGCAGAGACGCTGCAAGAGACGCGTCTTGCCGGAAGTCACGAC
>DBBB01000019.1 GCA_002291985.1 Firmicutes bacterium UBA995 | reverse complement strand
GGCGATGGGGGTCCGGCTCGAACTCGATGTGGTGGTAGGGCGGACCATCAGCGTGGACGAACTGATGGGCGACGGGTACCAGGCGGTGTTCCTGGGCACGGGGGCAGGGCTGCCATCCTTCATGAACATCCCGGGCGAGACGCTCAACGGCGTGTACTCGGCCAACGAGTTCCTCACTCGGACCAACCTGATGAAGGCTTATCTTTTTCCCCAACATGACACGCCGATCAAGGTAGGACGGCGGGTGGCGGTCGTGGGTGGGGGCAACGTGGCCATGGATGCCGTTCGCTGTGCCATCCGCCTGGGGGCCGAGGAAGGCATCATCGTGTACCGCCGCTCCGAGGCGGAAATGCCCGCGCGCAAGGAAGAAATCCATCATGCGGCCGATGAAGGAGTCATCTTCCGGACCTTGACCAACCCCGTGCGCGTTCTGGGCGGACCGGGGGGCTGGGTCAAGTCGCTGGAGTGTGTGCGTATGGAGCTTGGCGAACCGGACGCTTCGGGCCGGCGCCGGCCCATTGCTGTGCCCGGGTCCGAGTTCCTCCTCGAGGTGGACACGGTGGTGATGGCCCTGGGGACCAGCCCGAACCCCATCATTCACCAGACGACGCCGGGCCTCGCCACCAACCGGTGGGGCTGCGTGGTGGCCGATGAGGCGACGGGACTGACAAGTCGACCGGGGGTATATGCCGGGGGCGATGCCGTGACCGGCGCGGCTACGGTCATCCTGGCCATGGGCGCGGGCAAGCGAGCGGCGGGCGCAATTCACCGCCAGCTTGAGAACCTGTAGACGGAGGGATGCAGTGATGCCGGCCCGAGTCATAAGTGGCAAGCAAGTAGCGGCCGAGATCCGCCAGGCGCTTTCGGGCAGGGTCGAGGCTTTGCGCGCCCGGGGGGTCGTGCCCGGCCTCGGCGTGATCCTGGTGGGCGACGATCCCGCCTCGCACTCATACGTGAAGAGCAAGGAGAAAGCCTGCCAGGAGTTGACCTTGCACTCGGTGGTCCGGAGGATGCCTGCTACCGCCGGCCAGCAGGAAGTGATCGCCCAGGTCGAGTCCTTCAACCGAGATCCGTCCATCCACGGGATACTCGTTCAGCTTCCTTTGCCCGATCACATTGATGAGCAGGCGGTCATCCTCGCCATCCGCCCGGAGAAAGACGTTGACGGTTTTCATCCCGTGAACGTCGGCAACCTGCATATCGGGGCCCGCTGCTTCATCCCCTGCACCCCCGCCGGGGTCATGGAGTTGATCGATCGCTCCGGGTTTGAACTGAAGGGCAACCACGCCGTGGTCGTCGGTCGCAGCAATATCGTGGGCAAACCCGTGGCCATGCTACTGCTGTCCCGGCACGCCACGGTGACCATGTGTCACTCCCGGACGCGAGACCTGCCGGCGGTCACCCGGACTGCCGATGTGCTGGTCGCAGCGGTGGGCAAAGCGGAGATGGTAAAGGGTGACTGGGTCAAGCCGGGGGCGGTGGTGATCGACGTCGGGGTGAATCGACTTGGGGATCGGCTGGTGGGCGACGTCGACTTTGCTTCTGTCTCCCGGGTGGCGGGTTTCATCACCCCCGTGCCGGGCGGAGTCGGCCCCATGACCATCACCATGCTGATCAAGAACTCGATCGAAGCGGCCGAACGGACCCTGGGGTGACGGAGGTCGATGTCCTTTCCACCGCGGACAAACGTGCTATCGGTGGGGGAAATCACCCGGAGAATCCGCCTGCGGCTGGAGGGCGATCCCTTTCTGGCCCAGGTGTGGGTGAGGGGCGAAATATCGAACTACCGCCCTCATGCCTCCGGGCACGCGTACTTCACCCTGAAAGACAGCCAGGCCAGCTTGCGTTGCGTCATGTTCCGCAGTCGCGCAACCGAGCTGGCCTTTAAACTGGCCAATGGGCTGGCGGCCATCGCCCAGGGCAGGATAGGCGTATACGACCGCGATGGCTCGTATCAGCTCTACGTCGAGCAGGTCATGCCGGAAGGCGTCGGGTCGGCGTTCCTGGCCCTGGAACAGTTAAAAGCCCGCCTCGATGGTGAAGGGCTGTTCGCGGCCGGGCGCAAGCGACGATTGGCGCGGTTCCCCCGGGCGGTGGGCGTTGTGACCTCGCCTTCGGGAGCGGTCCTCCGCGACATCCTCAAGGTGAGCCGGCGAAGATACCCCGGGGTGCGCCTGATACTGGCGCCTGCTGCCGTTCAGGGCGAGGGCGCGCCTGCCGAGGTCGCCCGTGGCATCGAGCTGCTGGCCCGGGTCGCGGAAGTGGACGTGATCATCGTCGCCCGGGGCGGCGGTTCACTGGAGGAACTGTCCGCCTTCAACTCGGAACTGGTGGCGCGGGCCATCCATGCCTCGCCGGTCCCCGTGGTCTCGGCCGTGGGTCACGAGACGGACTTCACCATCGCCGACCTGGTGGCCGATGTCCGGGCGCCCACCCCCTCCGCCGGCGCGGAGATGGCCGTTGTGTCCCGGGGCGAGTTGCAACAACACCTCGCCTCGCTGACTAGCCGCGCGCTTGGCGCCCTCGCCGACACGATGGCGGCTGGGCGAGAGCGCCTGCATCGGGCGATGGCGAGCGTGGGGTTCGTGCGGGCCCCCGACCGGCTGTCTGGCATGCGCCAGAGGGTCGACGAACTCGCAAGACAACTCGGGTCGGCGGCAACCCGCAACCGCGAGCGCGCCGGGGATCGCCTTCAGTCGCTTTTATGGCGACTCGAGGGGCTTTCGCCTCTGGCAACGCTGGCGAGAGGTTATGTCATTTGCCGCGAGTTGCTTTCGGGGAGGCTGGTCCGGTCGGCCGGCGCGGTGGCGGAGGGCGACCGGGTTGGGCTGGAGTTCGTCGACGGCACGGCCGAGTGCCGCGTAGATCGCGTACGGACGCGGGAGGGAGGTTGAGGGGAGTGCCGGATCTGGCGCGCTTTGAGCCCGCCCTGGTCAGACTCGAAGAGATCGTTCGGCAACTGGAAGAAGGTGACCTGGTGCTGGAGCGGGGCCTGGCACTGTACGAAGAGGGCGTCGGGTTGGCCCGGGAGTGCGCCGCCATCCTGGACCTGGTCGACCGCCGCATTGAAGTCCTGAGCGAGGGCGCCGACGGGATCACCCTGCGTCCCCTTGAGCCGACCGATGAGGGATGAGGGATGAACCGCCTCCCCGAGTTGGCGTCCTTGCTCGACGATGAACTCGATCGGATTCTCCCCCCGGCAACCGAGCCTCCTGAGCGGTTGCATGCGGCGATGCGCTATGCCATGCTCGGGAATGGGAAACGCCTCCGCGGCTGCATTGCGTTGGCCTCGGGGTTCGTGGCGGCCGGAGACCTCCGCGCCGCCCTGCCGGCTGCCCTGGCGGTTGAGTTGATCCACGGTTACTCCCTGGTCCACGATGACCTTCCGGCGATGGACGACTCGGCCTGGAGACGGGGCCAGCCCAGCCTGCACATCGCCTTTGGCGACTGCACCGCCATACTGGCCGGTGATGCCTTGCTCACCCTTGCCTTTGAAGTGCTGGCTCAACCCCCGGCGACAGAGAGGTCCTTGAGGTGTGTGGCCGAGTTTGCCCGGGCCGCGGGTTCGCGGGGCATGGTGGGAGGACAGCACCATGACACGGCTTCCGGCCAGCAGAAGCCGGATCGGAGCGAGGTGAATCGGCTCAAGACGGCCTCGCTTTTTGCGGCTGCGGCTCGATGTGGTGGGATCATGGCCGGGGCCGACTCCGGCCGGCTTCAGGTCCTGGGCGATTTCGGCGAGGCCTTTGGCCTGGCCTACCAGTTCCTCGACGATCTTCGCGATCGCGAGGAAGATTTGGCGGCAGGTTCCGCCAACGCCCTGGTCGAACAGGATGAGACTGCGGTTCGCAAATACCTGATGACATACTTGACGAGGGCGAAACACGCTGTCGATTGCCTGGGTGCCCGGGCAGGCTACCTGACGGATGTGCTGGATCGCCTCGACCTCGGGGAGGCACTGCCTGGATGAACCCGATCCTGGTTACGGCCGTCGCTGCCTGGCTGATCGCCCAGGTCGGCAAGGTGGCGGTGGAATGGTTCCGGACACGCATGATTGACCTCAGGCTACTGACCACCACCGGGGGCATGCCCAGCGCCCACTCGGCGCTCGCGGCAGCCCTTACGGCCGGCGTGGGACTGGCGGAGGGCGTGGCCAGTCCCGTGTTCGCCGTCGCCTTCGTATTCTCCATGATCGTATTTTACGACGCGGCCGGTGTACGTCGGGCCGCCGGGGAACAGGCGGAAGTCCTCAACCAGATGCTGCGTGACCTGTACATCGAGCACGAGTTCCGGCCGGAGCGGCTCCGGGAGTTGCTGGGCCACACGCCGGTAGAAGTCCTCGCGGGCATCGGGATGGGCGGGTTGTTGGCGTGGATCGGCTGGCTTTTGACCCGGCCTCCCGCGGGCGTTTGAAGGCGACGGGGCACTGACGGCGCCCTCCCCGCAAGATCGCCGTCCACCCCGGGCAACTCATCTCCTTGACTTTTGTGGGAGAACATGCCATTCTCCCATCTTGCGACTTGTCGCCGGTCGATCATCATGCTATCATGAATCGTACGGCAGGCGGCATAACCGCCTGCAACATGAGGAATATCGTGAGGTGAGTGGCGCAGTATCCTGAGTCGGTCTCACCATCCCTGAAGGCGGGGCTAAAAATCCGTCAAAGGCACATCGATGAAGTTCCTGGTGCCACTCGCCGACGCCCAGTCGGGGGTCGGCGCTGGGAGTTAAGGAGGGGGGGCGATCTACAATGGCATGTAGGCGTGGACCCTTCCTCCGCGGAGGACCACGGGCGAGCGGCGTCTCGCCGGCGCCCCGTCCGGGGTTGAACCTGCATCCGAGCTGACCGAATGCAGCGTAGCCTGCCCTGCGTGGGTTGGGTGGAGGCGGAAGCGGAAACTCTGCCGGCAATAGGGGCTAGGGGATGGCCGGGGCTGTCGAGGAAAACTCCTAGGCTGTCGGGCAACATCGCGCCCGGGCAGGTCGGGGATTATAGTGTGGGCTAAGTGGCAATCTAGCACCGCGCTCGGCGACGGCGTCGGGGCGATCGTAAAGGGAAACCGCCAGCCCGGTAACGGGATGGTGATCGCCAGGGAAAGCCTGCTGGACCTCAAGCCACAATGTTTACCCGACCTGTTGCCACTCACCCCCGTTTTCCTCATTGTCATTGGCGAGGGAGATGGGGCGAGGATTGGGAAGAATGACGAGAAGAGGCGGGGCTGAGCAACACGGTCGCCGCCTCGGCCTGTTGTTTGCCGTGACCTTCGGGTCGGCGCTCGCGACCGGTCTGCTGGCTCGTCAGGTGATCGCCGAATTGCCCCTGCTCCCAGCGCTTGTCGCCATGGGCCTCATCGTGGCCCTGGGCGTGGCCGCCGATGGCGTCGGCGTTGCGGTGACGCGAGCACACGAACCACCCTTCCGGGCGATGGCGGCCCGCCGGCTACCGGGGGCTCGCCATTCGCTCTACCTGCTGCGTAACGCCGACCGGGTGGCAAGCGTATGTTCGGATGTGATCGGCGATATCTCCAGCACGGTAAGCGGCGCGGCGGCGATCGCAATGCTGTTCATCATCACCGGTAGAGAGGGAACAGGCGACGGCCCGGCCGGATTCATGATCGTGGCGGCCCTGGCGGCGATCACCGTCACCGCCAAAGCCTGGGGGAAGCGCATCGCCATCCGGGATGCCAATACCGTGATCCGCCACCTGGGCATCGCCATGTACTGGGGGGAGCAACTGCTCCACCCGCGCCGCGTAGACCCGGGGCGACGCGCCCGGGAGAAACGGAGTCCGAGTTGAGCGAGGTCTTGAGTCGAGTCCATGGTCCGGCGGACTTGCGGGGGTTGACCCCACAAGAACTGGAGGCGTTGGCCGCGGAGATCCGGGAGGTGATAGTCGCGACCGTCGCCCGGAACGGAGGCCATCTTGCCCCCAACCTCGGCGTGGTGGAACTGACCCTCTCCCTTCATCGGGTTTTCGATAGCCCTCGCGACCGCATCATATTCGACGTCGGACACCAGACTTACGCGCACAAGCTGGTCACCGGTCGGCGGGAACGATTCGCCACCTTGCGTACTTATGGAGGGCTGTCGGGTTTCCCCCGGTTGCAGGAGTCGTCGCATGACGCGTTCGAGACGGGGCACGCCAGCACTTCCATCTCGTCCGCCCTGGGAATGGCAAAGGCGCGAGACCTGGCAGGCGAAGACTATCGGGTGATCGCGGTCATCGGCGACGGCGCGCTTACGGGCGGCCTGGCGTTGGAGGCGCTCAACCACGCGGGACATGCGGGAACTCGGCTACTGGTCGTGCTCAATGACAATGAGCTGTCCTATGGACCTACCGTGGGAGGTCTTGCCGCTCACTTGACGCGGGCGCGCGCCCATCCGACCTATGCGCGGATGCGGGAGAGTACGCTGGACCTGGTACGGCGCTTTCCCGCAGGAGAAACGCTTGCCAGGCTCGCTGAACGACTCAAGGGCAGCGTGAAGTACCTCCTGGTGCCGGGCGTGCTGTTCGAGGAACTGGGTTTCCGCTACTTCGGCCCCATCGACGGTCACAACCTCCCCGGACTCGAGGACACGTTGCGTCAGGTGCGGGATATGCCAGGACCGACCCTGCTGCATGTCGTCACCCGCAAGGGGAAGGGGTATGCGCCCGCGGAGGCCAATCCCGATCGCTATCACGGCATCGGCCCCTTTGACCCCGCCACCGGCGAGCCGGCGAACCACGGGGAGGGTCACACTTATACGGATATCTTCGGCCGGACCCTGCTACGCCTCGGCCAGGCAGACTCGCGCATCGTAGCGGTGACGGCCGCGATGCGGGACAGCACGGGCCTGGGCCCCTTTGCGGCCGCCTTCCCCGAGCGATGTTTCGATGTGGGGATTGCCGAAGCCCATGCCGTCTGCTTCGCCGCGGGCTTGGCGACCCGGGGCATGCGGCCGGTGGTCGCCGTTTACTCGAGCTTCATGCAGCGGGCGTACGATCAGATTCTGCACGATGTGGGGCTGCAAGGACTCCCGGTGGTGCTGGCCATGGATCGAGGCGGCCTTGCGGGCGAGGATGGACCTACCCATCATGGGGTATACGACTTCGCTTACCTGCGCGGCGTCCCCGGTCTGACGATCATGGCGCCTCGCGACGCCGGCGAACTGCAGCACATGCTATACACCGCCTTGCGTCTGCCCGGCCCCTGCGCGATACGCTTCCCCCGGGGCAGGGCAGGCGGGATCGGGTTGGCCCGGGAACTCGAGGAGATCTCCCCGGGAAGGGGAGCATGGGTGCGTCGCGGCCACTCCGGTCCGGGAATCCTCGCTATCGGTAACATGGTACAGCCTGCATTGGAGGCGGCGAGGCTCCTGGAACGAGAAGGGCTCGATCCCTCGGTGGTAGATGCCCGTTTCGTGAAACCACTGGATGGCACGGCCATCGAAGAGCTTGCCCTGAGACATGGGAGCATCCTTACCGTGGAGGAACACATCCTGGCGGGCGGATTCGCCAGCGCGGTGAACGAATACCTGCTCAATGCAGGCATATCCCGACGAATCAACATGCAATGCCTGGCCCTTCCCGACCAACCCCTGCCCCACGGAGCGGCCGGCCGGCTTCGAGAAGGGGCGGGACTGACCCCCGAAGGGATTGCCGCAGCGTGCCTGCGACTTGCCCTTGCCGGTCCCGAACAACGCGATATCGCCGCCGAGGCCGGCAGGGCTGCTGCCCTCGGCGAGGGGTGATCGGGCGCGTGCGCCGGGGCACCGGGGCACCGGGGCGAGTCCTCAGTTGATGGGAGGTCAAAACCCATGCGTATCGGCGGCGTATTGCCTCCGCTGGCCACCCCTTTTGAGGGGGGAGAAGTAAGTCACGAACGTCTTCGGCAAAACCTGGCCGCCTACAATCGACAGCCCCTGGAAGGCTACGTCGTACTCGGGTCAAACGGCGAGTTCCCTTTCCTCAGCTTCGACGAGAAGGTAGCTTGTTGTCGGACGGTGGTAGCAGGAGCGGCGGGGCGGCCGGTGCTGGCGGGCACGGGCTGCGAGTCCACCCGGGAGACGATCGAACTCACCTTGGCCGTCGCCCGCGTCGGCGTGTGCGGCGCGCTGGTGCTCCATCCGTCGTACTACAAGGGCTCGATGGACGAACGCGCTTTGGGGCGCTTCTACCGCGACGTCGCCGACGCGTCACCCCTGCCCGTATACCTCTACAACGTACCCCAGTACAGCGGCATCAACTTGCGACCATCGCTCGTTGCCGATCTGGCCCGGCATCCGGGCATCGCCGGCATCAAGGACAGCTCGGGCAACATCACCGAACTGGCGGAGATCATCCACTTGACCCGGGATATCGAGGATTTCTCCGTGCTGGCCGGGTCGGGAGGATTCCTCCTCGCCGCCCTCGCGCTGGGGGCGGCGGGAGGCATCATGGCCGTGGCCAACGTCGCCCCCCGGCACTGCTGCGACATCGTCGACGCCTTCAAGGAGGGACGGTGGGAGGATGCCCGCTTACTGCAGGGCGAGTTGATCCCCTTGAACAGGTCGGTGACCGCGCGCTGGGGAGTGCCCGGCTTGAAGGCGGCCATGGATCTGGCAGGCTACTACGGGGGACCGCCAAGGGCGCCTCTGCAGCCGCTCGACCCGTCCCACCGGGAGGAATTGCGGTCTATCCTTGGCAGATTCTGCCTTGTCCCGGGGGAGGATACGCGGTAGGGCCAAGCGAATTCGGGCAATTGCTCAAAAGGGGCGGTGTTTCCTCCGTTGGATGCGGCGGCAGGCCCGTATGGGCGACCTGTTCGCGCGATAGCGCTCCATGCCAATCTCGACAAGGCGGACGCGGTGGCGGTCTCCCACCGGCTGCTGGCATGGCTGGAGGACAAGGGGACGGCGGTCAAGCTGACCCCGGATACGGCGTTGGCGCTGGGACGCGCTGACCTGAGGGTGATACTGCCCGACGGTGCAGGTGGGTTGGACTTCCTGATCGTCCTCGGCGGCGACGGATCCTTGTTGGGGGCAGCGCGACTGGTAGCTGCGCATGGTCTGCCCCTGCTGGGGGTGAATCTCGGGCGACTGGGTTTCCTCACCGAGGTCGAGGCGCCGGCTCTCTTCTCCACCCTGCCTATCTTCCTCGAAGGGAAGGGGGAGGTCGAGGAGCGGGCGATGCTCCGCGTTGCCGTGCGGCGGGGCGGAGAGGTCGTGTGGGACAGGCTTGCGCTGAACGAGGTGGTGGTCAGCAAGGGGCCGTTGGCGCGGACGGTGGGCGTCCAGGTGAGGGTGGGCGGCCTGGCGGTGGCAGCATATGGGGGGGACGGCGTGATCGTGGCCACGCCGACGGGTTCGACGGCGTACAACTTGTCGGCGGGAGGTCCCATCGTCCACCCGGGGGTCGACACCTTGCTGGTCACGCCCATTTGCGCTCACACCTTGTATGCGAGGACGCTTGCCGTCCCCTCGTCCGAGCCCATAGCCGTCCGGCTCGCCGGCGAAGCGGCCGGCACGGTGCTGACAATCGATGGGCATGAAGGTCTCCCTCTCGAGCGCGATGACGAGGTGGCGATTACCCTGGCTGCCGAGCGAGCCAGGCTCCTCCGCCGGCCGGGGTGGAGTTTCTATCGCGTGCTGAGCGCGAAGCTACCCGAGGGCGGCTTACGTGACGGTGGGTAAGGGTGATGGGGAGGCATGACGTGAAGTTAAGGCGGCACATGAGAATCCTCGAGTTGATCCGGGAACGGCCTGTCAGCACGCAAGACCAGTTGACGCAGATCTTGCGTTCGGAGGGCATCGAAGTCACCCAGGCGACGATCTCGCGTGACATCCGCGAGTTGCGCCTGCTCAAGGTGCCGGGAGAGGACGGGCACTACCGGTACTCTCTGCCCGACGATCCTTCGGGCAACTCGCGTGTCGAGCGGCTCCGCCGGCATCTGCATGACCTGCTGGTGGGAGTCGACTTCTCGGAGAACCTCATCGTGCTCCGGACGCTGCCGGGCACGGCCAACGCCGTTGCTGTCGGCATTGACCGGCTGGGATGGCCGGAAGTCCTGGGCAGCCTCGCCGGGGACGATACCGTCCTGCTGGTGGTGCGGACACGGGAACTGACGCAGGAGATAGCGAGCCGGATCCGGGATTTCGGTTACTGACGATGCTTCGCCGACTGGCCATCAGAAATTTCGCCATCATCGAGCGGGTGGAGATGGATGTTGAACCCGGCTTCACCGTGCTGACGGGGGAGACGGGGGCAGGGAAATCCATCCTCATTGATGCCGTGGAGGTGGCGCTGGGCGGCCGGGCTTCTTCGGAATTTGTGCGTTCGGGCTCGGAACAGGCGGCGGTTGAGGCAACCTTCGACGTCAGCGCCATCCCGGCGGCGTCCTCATGCCTTGAGGCCATGGGGGCCGTCAACAGGGCCGACCGCTCGTTGACCCTGGGCCGGGAGTTGACTGCTGCCGGCCGCAGCACCGGGCGGATCAACGGGCGGGTGGCCAGCGCCGGATCCATCCGGGAAGTGACCCAGCACGTCGTGGACCTCCACGGACAGCACGAACACCAGTCGTTGCTCCGGCCCGAACGGCACCTGGATTTCCTCGATAGCTTCGGCGGCGAGCCCATCCAGCGCCGGCGTGAGCTGGTCGAAGCAGCCCACGCGCACTTTCGGCGCATCAAGGCGGAAATGGACGCGCTGGCCGGCGATGCCGGCCAACGCGAGCGGCAGCTGGACCTGCTCCGTTTTCAGGTGGAGGAGATTGACCGGGCCGCCCTTCGCCCCGGGGAAGAGGTGGCCATCGAGGAAGAACGCAGGATTCTGGGCAGCATGGAGCGTCTCCGCAGCTTGCTGGGGGGAGCGTACTCCGCGCTGACCGAGCCGGGAGAAGGCCCGTCACTGGTAGAGCTGGCCGGTCAGGTCGCCATGGCGGTCGGCGAGGCGGCCAGGATCGACCCGGGGCTGGAGGAACTCAACCGGTCGCTGGTCGACCTCGGCTACCAGGTACAGGACTCGACCCGCGAACTCCGGCAGTACCTTGAAGGGCTCCAGCCCGATCCCGCCCGACTCGAGGAACTGGAGCGCCGGCTTGACCTCCTGGCCACCCTCAAGCGCAAGTACGGCCCCACTACCGAGGATATCCTGACCTTCCGCGAACGAGCCTCCTGCGAATTGGACCGCATCCTGGCGGGCGAGTCCACCATTCGACGACTGGAAGCAGAGCGGGAGCAGGTCTGCACGGAGCTGGGAGACCTTGCCGGGTCGCTATCGAGCCTGCGGGTCGCGGTCGCTCGTGACCTCGAGCGGCACATGGAGGAGCAATTGCGTGACCTCGGAATGGACGCGGTGATCTTCCGGGTTAGTCTCGAACAGGAGGAGGATGCGCTGGGAGTCCCCGTGGGAGATGCTCGCCTGGCTTGCACGGCACGCGGGGTCGACCGGGTGGAGTTCCTCATCTCCCCCAACCCGGGAGAGCCTGCGCGACCGCTTGCCCGCATCGCTTCCGGCGGCGAACTGTCCCGGATCATGTTGGCGCTGAAGGCCCTGGTGGCCGAAGCCGACGCGGTTCCCACCGTGATCTTCGATGAGATCGATGTCGGCGTGGGTGGCGCCGCGGCGTTGGCGGTCGGCCGCAAACTGGCGCTGGTCGCAGCGGGCCGCCAGGTGCTGTGCGTCACCCACCTGGCGCCGATCGCCTGCCTCGCGGACACGCACTTCCGCATTTTCAAGGAAGTGCGGGAAGGACGCACCGTGACCCTGGTCGAGCGGCTTGACCATGTCGGACGGGTCGCGGAAATAGCTCGCATGTTGGCCGGAACTCACCAATCCTCGATTACCATGCGGCACGCCGAGGAGATGCTGACCGGGGCAGCGCGCTGGCGAGCTGTCACGCGCGGCGGTAGGTCCGGGCCAGCGTCAGGTACTCCTCCACCCCCTGATCGATCGCCTGGCAAGCAGCCGGACCGAGTTCTTTCTTGACGGTAGCCGGGCTGCCAGCGACCAGGTGTCGATCGGGTACCGTCACGGACTGCCCGACCACCGACCCTGCCGCGACCACCGCTTGCTCGCCAATGACCGCGCCTTCAAGCACCACGGCGCCCATGCCCACCAGCGCTCCGCGTTTCACCGTGCAGCCGTGCAAGATGGCGGCGTGGCCGATCGTGACCCGCTCGCCGATGACGACATCGTTCCCGGGTTGCGAGTGGACCACGCAGTTGTCCTGAACGTTGGCAGCTCGCCCGAGCCGAATTGCGCCCATGTCGCCCCGCAGGACCGCCCCGTACCAGACGCTTGCCTCCTCTTCGATGACGACGTCACCGACCAGGACGGCCGTGGGCGCGACGAAGGCGTTGGGATGGATCTCGGGCTTGCTGCCGCGGAATGATTCGATCACGACCCGCTACCCCCTCGAATTTGCATGCCGGCGAATTCGCCTTGCCCGGGTCCTGTTCCTGCGTCTGCCAGGCAGGTCCGGGCAGGTCCAGGTAAGTCAGAAGGGCGTGACGGCATGGCGGCGTGGAAACCCGGACACGATAACGCTGTCGGATGCGGTAGAATGCCGTTGATAGGTGCCAACGGCTCTCTCGTCGACAGAAGAGGATTGCGGGCGCCGGTGCAGAAACCGGCTTTGCGGGAAGAATCAGGAAAAGGGGGTCGTGCCCATGGGGGAGTGTACCCCACCCATCGCGGTGATGATCGCGGACGACAATCGGGACTTCTGCGAGGTGTTGCGGTCGTACGTTGAACGTCAGGCGGACATGGAAGTGGCCTCTGTGACCCACAACGGCACCGAGGTGCTGGAGTCACTCGAGCGCAAGACCCCCCACGTGGTCATCCTGGACATCATCATGCCTCATCTTGATGGGATCGGGGTACTGGAACGACTGACGGGAATGAACCTGCCTCGGCGGCCCAAGGTCATCGTCCTGACCGCCATCGGGCACGAGACCATAACGCAGCGCACGGTTGAGCTGGGCGCCGATTACTACATCGTGAAACCCTTCAACCTGGAAGTTCTGGGCAACCGGATCCGGCAACTCGTCAATTCCGCGGGGCGACCGACACCCCGCCCGGTGCGGGCCTGCAACCTCGACATGGAAGTGACCGCCATCATCCACGAGATCGGCATTCCCGCCCACATCAAAGGTTACATGTACTTGCGAGAGGCCATCCTCATGGTCGTCGACCGGATCGACTTGCTGGGAGCGGTCACCAAGGAACTCTATCCCACGGTGGCCGTCAAGTTCAAGACCACGCCCAGCCGGGTCGAGCGTGCCATCCGTCATGCGATAGAGGTAGCATGGGGTCGGGGAAATGTGGAGGTAATCAACGGGCTATTCGGTTATACGGTGAACGTCGACCGGGGCAAGCCCACCAATTCGGAGTTCATCGCCATGGTTGCCGACAAACTGCGCATGGAACTCAAGGCAAGTTGACGACGTAAACGCCCCCATCGTCGTCGATATGGACAGCGCCGGCGGTCGCGCCCTTCGTTCGAGAGCAGAACTTGCCGCCCACGCTTACCCTGACGGTCGCAGTCCCGGACGAGACCGGCTTCGCGTGCTGGGACTGCAGGCGACGGCCCTTGCTGCCCCGGTACGAGCGAGGACGTCGCGATGTTGCTGGCGCACGCGCACAGGGCTTCTCTGGTCGTCCCCGTGGGAACCCATTCGCACATGCTCGACTTCCTCGACAGGGGCAGGCCGGGCATGGCCAGCATCTTGCTCATCCGCCGGCGGCTTGGTGGATTACGCCTCCGGGTGGTCACGGTGGTTGCTGTGTTCCTTGCCCTATGGGCGGTGCTGGTTTGCGTGCCGGGAGGGGGAGTTGGGAGAGGAATTCGTTGCCGCCCGAAGAATAGCTAAACGCAAAAACACAATAGTCCCGTTGGCGGGAGGGCTCTCAGTGCGGATTTTCGAACGCATGGCGAAAACCGGCCACGAGCAGCTCGTTTTTTGTTGTCATCCCGAGTCAGGCCTGCGGATGGTGATCGGGGTCCACGATACCACCATGGGGCCGGCCATAGGTGGGACACGGATGTACCCGTACTGCTGCGAAGACGAGGTCATCGAGGACGTGTTACGGCTTTCGCAGGGCATGACCTGCAAGGCCGTGGCCTCGGGGAGCGACTTCGGCGGAGGCAAGGCGGTCGTGTGGGGAGATCCGGACACCGACAAGGACGAGTCCTTGTTCCGCGCCCTGGGCAGGCATGTGGAATCGCTGCAGGGACGATTCATCACCGGTACCGATGTGGGTACCACTGCCCAGGACTTCGTGTGGGCGGCCGGCGAAACGAGGTTTCTGGTAGCCCTGCCCGAGGAACACGGTGGCAGTGGAGACTCGTCCATCACGACCGCGTTTGGTGTCTGGAAGGGTATCAAGGCCTGTGTCCATGAACTGACGGGTCACGCGGGCCTCGGGGGGCGGGGGGTAGCCGTCCAAGGCGTGGGCAAGGTCGGCGCCAAATTGGTCGGATACCTGTGTCAGGAAGGTGCCCGGGTCACGGTGACGGATGTCGACGACGAACGGGTGCGAAAGGTCGTCGCGGAGCATACGGTGGAAGTGTGCCGGCCGGAAGAGATCTATGACGTGGCTTGCGACGTCTTCTCTCCCTGCGCGATGGGCGGCGTCCTGAACGATGAAACCATCCCCCGTCTACGCTGCAAGGCGGTTAGCGGGGGAGCGAACAACCAGTTGGCGGAGGAACGTCATGGGGACCGCCTGCACGAACTGGGTATTCTTTATGCTCCTGACTTCGTGGTGAACGCGGGCGGCCTCATTCAGGTTTCCGAGGAATTCCCGGAATTCCGGCGCGAACGGGCCATGGCCCGGACCGCCGCGATCTATGATCGGTTGTTGGCCATCTTTGCCCTATCCCGGGAAGAAGGAATCCCCACTTACCGGGCGGCGGACCTCATGGTCCAGCGGAGGCTGGCGGCCCTGGCGGGGCTGGGCCGGATACACGTTCCGTCCCCCGGAGGATCGGCTGCGCGATAGCGCTGGGAGGTTGAGGGTTGATGGATATTTTCGCGCACATGACCAGATACGGCTTCGAACAGCTCCTGGTTTGCCACGACCGCGTGTCGGGACTCAAGGCGCTGATTGCCATCCACAGCACTACGCTGGGCCCGGCACTGGGCGGCTGCCGGATGTACCCGTACGCCGATGAGGACGACGCCATACTGGATGTCCTGAGACTGGCGCGGGGCATGACCTACAAGAACGCGGCGGCCGGACTGGATCTGGGCGGGGGCAAGTCGGTGATCATCGGCGATCCCCGTCGCGACAAAAACGAACTGGTCTTGCGAGCCTTCGGGCGCTTCGTGCAGACGCTGGGCGGGCGCTATTACACCGCGGAGGACTCGGGGACCTCGGTGGAAGACATGGACGTGATCGGCCGCGAGAGCGATTACGTCCTGGGCCTGTCGACGTCCGGATCGAGTGGCGATCCTTCCCCGGTCACTGCCCTCGGCGTGTGGAGGGGCATGAAAGCTGCAGCCGGCATGCGCTGGGGCGATGAGTCGCTGAAGGGACGGGTCGTTGCCCTCCAGGGCGCCGGGCATGTCGGTTACTCCCTCGCGCGCCACCTGGCGGACGAGGGGGCGCGCCTGGTGGTGGCCGATGTGGTGGCCGAGCGGGCAGACCGAGTCGCCCGGGAATTCGGCGCCCAGGTGGTTGCGCCCGATGCCATCCATGCGGTAACCTGCGACATTCTCTCTCCCAACGCTTTGGGGGCGACGATCAACCCGAAGACCATTCCCCATCTCAAGTGCGCCATCGTCGCCGGCGGCGCCAACAACCAGCTCGAGGCGGAGACCGACGGCGACGAGCTTGAGCGGCGTGGTATACTGTATGTGCCCGATTACATAATCAACGCAGGCGGCGTCATCAACGTGGCAGACGAACTCGAAGGCGCTTACAACCGGGACCGCGCCCTGAAGCGGGCGGCCACCATCCAGGTCAACGTCCGGCGGGTGCTGGAATTGGCGGCAAGCGAGGGCATGCCAACCTACCGGGCGGCAGACCGGATCGCCGAACAACGAATGGGCGCCATCGGGCGGCTACATCAAATGTACCTGCCCGGCTAAACAGGAGGAGAGCAGGCCACGGGCTTGTACGAACCTCGGGTAACCGTATTCCTGGGACGCTTCGGGAGCGGCAAAACAGAGATCGCGGTGAATCACGTGTTGGCCCTGGCCGGTGCCAGGGCCAGGCCGTGGCTGGTGGACCTGGACACGGTCACACCGTTCTTCCGCAGCAGGGACTTGCGGGATGTGCTGGCCAAGGCGGGAGTCAGGCTGGTGGCTCCCCGGACGCCCCTCGGCGCCGCCGACTTGCCGGCCGTGCCCGCCGAAGTCGGGGCGGTGCTGGGGTCAGATCGGGAGCCGGTCGCTGTAGACCTGGGCGGGGATGCGATCGGCAGCCGCGTGCTCGGCGCATGGCGCGATCGATTGTTTGCCGCGCCCTATCGGGCTCTGTTCGTGGTGAATGCCCGGCGGCCGTTCAGCGGAGACGTCCCGTCCATCGTTCATGGGGTGAGGCAATTGGCCGCGGCAGCGCGGATCGAGGTCACCGGCCTGGTATCCAATACCCATCTCGGCGACCGCACCACCCGGGAGATCATCCAGGACGGCGATGAGCTCATACGCCGGGCGGCAAGGCAGTTGGGCGTGCCCGTAGCCTTCGTGGCGGCTCGAAGGGACCTGGTGGAGGGATTGGCCGTTCCCGGAACGGTCATGGCCATTGACCGAGTAGAACCCGCCGCAAGCCACGCCGTTTCCAACGGCAGTGGTCAGGCGGGTTTGTCGTCCGGTTTCAACCCAAAGCCCTGCCGGG
>DBBB01000101.1 GCA_002291985.1 Firmicutes bacterium UBA995 | reverse complement strand
GGCCATCAGTTCCCGTCCTAGCACGGGCTCAATGGAACGAACCAGGACGGCCTCCGGTCGACCCTCCTCGGCCGTCACCGCGTTGAAACAATGGTGCAAGCCGTACACGAGATACACATAGGCCCGGCCCGGAGGACCATACATGACATCATTGCGGCTGGTTCGACGTCCACCGTAGGAGTGAGCGGCGCGGTCCACCGGGCCGATATAGGCCTCGGTTTCGACGATCCGGCCGGCGGCGATGCCTTCAGGCGAATGGTGCACGAGCAGTTTGCCGAGCATGGCCCGAGCGACGGTCAGCGTATCCCCGGCATAGAACTCCCGGGACAACCGGCGAGCCCGAATGCCTGACCCGGTCAAGGCGCTCACGGCGACGCCCAGCTTCTGTCGGACAGGTTCACTCTTCCACTCGAGGCGATTCGTTCGCAGGCCCGCGCGCCGGGCAGACGACTCGCACCTGCGCCGGGCGGAGCAACTCGCTGCCCCAGCAGTAGCCTCGCCGGAGTTCCTCGCGAACGACTTCCTCGTCGATCGTCGGGTCCTCTTCGACCTCAAGCGCTTCGTGAACCGACGGATCGAAGACAACTCCCTGGGCGGCGATGGCGGTCACTCCCTCCTTGTCAAGCAAGGCCGAGAGTTGCCGGCTGATAACTTCCAGGCCGCCGCGCAGCCCGCATCCATCTGCCGGGGACCGTGCTGCACGCTCCAGGCTATCGGCCAAGTCGAGAAGTTCCCTCAGCAACTCGACCTTACCCCGTCGGATGTGATACGCGAGGTCACGTTCTATACGGCGCCGGTAGTTATCATGATCCGCCACGGCACGCAAGAAGCGGTCCTCGTTCTGGCGCGCCTCCCGTCGGGCAGCCTCCAGTTCCGCCAGGAGTATCTCCTCCTTCGGACAGGGAGCGGCATCAGGGTCGGTGAGCCCCCCGGGCCGAGTCTCCTGCCCCCGCTCCTGCTCGGTCAAGGGCGCTCCTCCTCCTCCTTCTTGTTTGCGTCATCCTCCGCGCGGAAGTCCGCGTCGATGACCTGGCCCTCTGGATCTGCCGTAGCTTCCGATCCCGTTGCGGTCGTCTGCCGGGTAGCCTCGGTCGCCTGACGGTACAGGATCTCCGCCAGGTTATACACGGCTTTCTGCAGGTCCTCGAGCCGGGACCGGATGGCGGCCACGTCTTCTCCCGCCAAAACCTCTCGTACCCGGGACACAGCCTGCTCTGCCGCCTGGCGCTCTTCCGGCCCCACCTTGTCGGCGAGGTCCTTTAACTGTTTTTCCGTCTGGTAGATCAGGCCATCCGCCTGGTTGCGTATGTCGACGAGGTCGCGGCGTTTCCGATCCTCCTCAGCGTGCTGCTGGGCCCGGCGGACCATCTCTTCGACCTCTCGCTTGTCCAGGGCGGTCGAGGCGGTGATGGTTATCTTCTGTTCTGTGCCTGTGCCGAGATCTTTCGCGGACACGTTGAGGATGCCGTTGGCATCGAGGTCGAACGCCACCTCGATCTGGGGGATACCCCGGGGGGCAGGTGGTATCCCGACCAGGTGAAAACGGCCCAGGGTGCGGTTATCAGCCGCAAATTCCCGTTCCCCTTGGAGGACGTGGATCTCCACCGCGGTTTGCCCATCGGCTGCGGTGGTGAACGTCTGCTGCTTGCGCGTGGGGATGGTCGTGTTGCGGTCCACCAGCCGCGTCATGACCCCGCCCAGCGTCTCGATGCCAAGCGACAGGGGCGTGACGTCGACCAGGACCAAGCCCTTGACTTCTCCGGCCAGGACACCTGCCTGGATGGCCGCGCCCACCGCCACAACCTCGTCCGGATTGACGCCCCGATGGGGTTCCTTGCCGGTGAGCTTTTGGACAAGCTCCTGGATTACCGGCATGCGGGTGGCCCCGCCGACCAGCACCACCGTATCGAGCTGCTCAGGACGCACTTTGGCGTCATTGAGGGCCTGGCGGAACGGCCCGATGCAGCGCTCGGTAAGGTCGGCCGTGAGTTGCTCGAAACGGGCGCGCGTGAGCCGGGTCTCCAGGTGGCGAGGACCCTCATGGGTAGCAGTTACGAACGGCAGGCTGATGGTGGTTTCCGGGACCGTCGACAACTCCTGTTTTGCTTTCTCGGCAGCCTCCCGGAGGCGTTGCAGGGCCTGCCGGTCCTTTCTCAGGTCCACCCCTTGCTCCCGGAGGAACTCATCTGCGAGATATTTGACGATCTTCTCATCGTAATCGTCTCCCCCCAGGTGGGTGTCACCTGCGGTCGACTTGACCTCATAGACGTCGTCACTTACCTCGAGCACCGAGACGTCGAAAGTGCCTCCTCCGAGGTCCCATACCAGGATGGTCTGCGAGACCTTCTTGTCCAGTCCATAGGCCAGCGCTGCCGCCGTCGGCTCATTGATGATCCGAAGCACCTCGAGGCCCGCGATACGCCCCGCATCTTTGGTGGCCTGTCGTTGCGAGTCGTTGAAGTACGCGGGAACGGTGATCACGGCCCGGGTGACCTTTTCGCCCAGGTAACGTTCGGCGTCCTCCTTGAGCTTGCTCAACACCATGGCCGAAATCTCCTCCGGGGCGAACTCCTTGCCGGCCGCGGGGAGATCCACCCGAAGACTGTCGCTGCTGTCGGCCTTCACCCGGTAAGAGACTTGCTTGCGCTCATCCTCGACTTCGCTGTATCGCCTGCCCATGAACCGCTTTATGGAGTAGACGGTGTTCTCAGGGTTGAGGATGGCCTGCCGGCGGGCCAGTTGGCCGACGAGCCGCTCTCCGGCCCGGGTGAAGCCCACCACCGAAGGTGTCAGCCGGCTGCCCTCCGCATTGACGATCACCGAAGGCTTACCTGCTTCCATCACGGCAACCACCGAGTTGGTCGTGCCGAGGTCGATACCCACAACTTTCTCCATGCTATATCCCTCCATCCGCAAGGTCCCGTCCCGCGGTCGCGGATTCAGTATAGGGAGGGAACGCTTGCCTCGTCAAGGCACGCGCCACCTCGAGTCCCACTATGGGAACTGGCATTCCAGGGCGATGTAGACTTCACTTCTACAGCCGAGTACTCGCGGGACGATGCTGTTCAGGCCCTGACCGATGCCGAATCAGACCAGGGGAATGCCGGTGCGTGCTATCGTCCCGGCCAAGGACTTGTCGGTTTGGCGGCCCCTCGCCACTGCGCTGCGCGTGACGACGAAAACCTCGACCGGCACCGGAGCTTGGAGAAAGATGCTTTCGGCCAGTTCCTTTATGCGATTCGACGATGCCACCAGGCTGTCGGGTACGAGTACGGCAATATCGACATCGCTGCGAGGGGTCGGTATGCCCCCGGCATAGGAGCCGAACAGGCGCAGCTCCACGCCCGGGACTTCCCGTATGAGCTGCGAGGCGCATTTCTGCAGCGCTTCCAGCACAGCCTCCCGGTTAACGAATCGCGTCACGGCAAAACGCGTAAACGGTCTGGCCATCGTCGATCGCCTGCCTTGCGTCTTCTTCGGTGTAGTAATCCCGCGGCGTACCCTGGTCAAACCCGTTCGGATAGCGGGTGGGAATATAGTGTTTGTCCAGACGTTTGGCGGCTGACAGGACACCATCAGGCATACTGAGCAAGGCGGCGAGATCGTTTAGCAGCCACGTAACCGAATGCCCCCATCCTTCGCCACCGCGGTGCCGTACCAGCGCCTTCACGGCCTTTTCGGCAGCCTGATGGGCGGCGAAACAGGCCCACTCGTGATCTCCCATCGAAAGGGAATTGCGTGCGTGTTGCAGGTCGTACTCCGCCTGGGTCAGCCAGTCCATCGCCCGGTTGGACATGGGCGCCTCTGCCCCCTTCAAGCCACCCGCCCTCGTTCCCTTTCATCGTATAGCGCGCAGACGCCCGGCACAACCCCTGGCAAACACCCCGGGCAAGCTTCCCGTGTCAACTTACATTTAAGAATGTTGCCGAACGGGGGGGGGGGCAGTTGACAATGATTATCGCTCGCACTATACTGATCGTGTTTGCGCCTGCGAATGAATACGGCTGGCGGTTACTGTGCTGGTGGCACGTAAAGGAGATGGAAACACCCAGGCTGGCTTGAAGCGATGAGGGGGAGGTAAGCATGGAGAGGAAACGCATCCAGGTTGCGCCAGGCGCTCGTCGCCATTGCGGTACGGGAATGGCTACCGGCAGAAGACGCGTGGGGGTGATGGAAAAACACTTGGCATAAGTCAGGATAGGCTCACGAGAGCACTGCAACGGCTCTTGGTTATTGCCAAGGGGGGACAGTATTGCTTCTCAACAGGAAGACGCTGAGCATGGCGGGCCCGGTCAAGGGCTTGATTGTCTTTAACGCGGCCGCCAATTTACTAATTTCCGCTGCTGGGGTAGCCCAGGTTGTCTTGATTGTCCGGCTACTGGAGAAAGTGTTTCTGGGCGCGTGGAGCCCGAAAGATGTCGCAATAACTGCCTTGGGCCTCGGAGCGGTTGTAGCCTTCCGCTTTTTCTGCACTATCGCGTTGCACCGGAGCGCTTTCAGAATCGCCTCTCGTCTACGTTTGTACCTGCGGGATAAGCTGTTCAGGACAGTTCTAAGCCGGGAACTGGGCTACCAAAAAGAGATTTCCACAGGATCGCTGGCATCGCTGGCTGTAGACGGGGTGGAAGCACTGGAAGTCTACTTCGGTCGTTACCTGCCGCAACTGCTTGTCAGCATGCTGGCGCCCGTGGGACTGTTCATCTTCCTGGCGCCGGTTCACTTGCCGTCTGCCGCAGTCTTATTGTCGGCGGTTCCGCTCATACCTCTCTCCATTATCGCCGTAAACCGCTGGGCCCGCCGGGTGGCAGGTTCATTTTGGAACCGCTACGAGAGCCTGTCCTCTTATTTTCTGGAAAGTATGCAAGGGCTGACCACCCTTAAGCTGTTCAATCGTGATGCCGACCGGGCCAGCGATCTGGCGGAAAAGTCTTGGCTCT
>DBBB01000169.1 GCA_002291985.1 Firmicutes bacterium UBA995 | reverse complement strand
TTTCAGTCCAAGGCGGCTACCCCGGAGAAGGGTCAGGAATTCGACGAAAACGACCTGCTGGACGGCCAGCAGCGCATGGCAACGCTTCTCATGCTTTTCGCTGTGCTTCGTGATCTCGCCCAGGACAACAAGGCAAAGAAAGACTGCCAGGAGTGCATCTACCAGGAGGCTAGCCAGTACAGGGAGATCCCGGAAAGGACGAGGCTTGTTTTTGCGATTCGGGAAGCGGTCGAAGAATTTGTAGACGCTCACATCAAGGCCGAGAATGGAACGGCGCGCGAGGACGATCTGTCCAAGTTGGGCTCAAACGCAGACGATATGTCTGTCCAGAACATGGCGAAGGCGGTTCTTGAAATGCGCCGATTCTCCCGCAATACCCCAAGCGTGACACCGGAGGGCCTCCTTAAGTTTTTGCTCAATCGGGTTCTCCTTATCTCTGTGTCAACGGAAGACTTGGAGGATGCTTTCCGCCTCTTCACAATCCTCAATAATCGCGGCATTCCACTGCGGAACAGCGATATCCTCAAGTCGATGAATCTCGGGGCATTGACTACTCAGACCGAGAAGGTCAGGTACGCCAGGATGTGGGAGGAGGCGGAAAGTGAACTCGGAGACGACTTTGACCGTTTCCTCAACCATGTACGGACGGTGTTAGTAAAGGATAAACCTAGGCTGAATCTGCTTCAGGAATTCGAGGACAAAATCTACGAACCCAAGGAGCGAGATAAGGCAACAGGCCAAAAGAAACCCGTGCTTCTGCGTAAGGGCCGCGACACTTTCGTCCTAATTGAAGAATACCTGGAGTATTACCGCACGCTCCTTGGCGGCCAGAATTTCGACGAAACCGGTAACTTTGAGTTCGACAACCTCGTGCAGGTCATGTTGACCGGCCTGCCAGCCACGGACTGGGTCCCCCCTTTGCTCACGTACTTCGGCAGGTTCAAGTACGTGCGGGTCTTGGAGTTTTTGAGACTTCTCGACAACAAATTTTCGGCGGACTGGATCGGTCAATACTCACCCACGGATCGCATCGAGGCGATGAACAAGATCATCTGGGTCATAGATGAGGCCAAAACCGTTGATGATGTGTTCACCTCCGGCTGTTTCGATTGTGACAACGCTTCATTAGTGCGCGTCCTTGGCGGACCTGTATATGGCCGGCGGTTTGCCCGCTACATCTTGCTGAAACTCGACTTTCTCTTTCAGAACCATGATCAGCGCATGCACTTTGAGATGCTTTCGGTTGAACACGTTCTCCCCCAGACACCCGAGGATAGAAGTCAATGGGCGAAGGACTTCTCTCCGGATGATCGCCTTGAGTGGACCGACAAGCTCGGAAACTTGGTGCTCGTCACCCGGCGCAAGAACGCCTCCCAAGGGAGGCTCGATTACAGGGCGAAGAAGACGAAGTACTTTGAGAAGGCTATCGACACCTGTCCCAACTCGCTCCGAGTTCTGCGCCACGAACGGTGGACTCCGGTTGAGCTGAAGGCAAACCACAGTGTCGTCCTGGGAAAGCTTTCGTCCCACTACAGCGTTGACAGCTGGACTGTTACCGCCGCATCGGGCATTGGAGCAGCAGGACCACGTCAAGATATGGGTAACGGCCGTAGTGATATGGGTTAGGCGGCGGCCTGGCTTTTTTAGCGCGGATGTGGTGCGGTAGATCATGGGGCGCACAATGGCGTTTGCGGTGTTTGATGCAAGCCGCCCGGGGTTTCTTTGATGTCGGCAGCTCAAGCTATGCGGAGGTCAAGTCCCAATCTGTCTGTAAAGAGGCCGGTCTGGTCATGCCACGGTGGCCTCTGCCTGGTGGCGCCTGGTCTGCGTTGCTTTCTCCTGGTCTCCACATAGCGGGCGAGTTGCTTGCGCTCGTGCTCGCTGAACCGTACCGCACGCCAACCTTCGCTGGCCCGGCACAGCACGCCGAAAACCAGCTTCAGGCATTCCCGCTCCGACCTGAACCGCGGGAGCACCTTGGACCGGCGCCGCTCTTCCTCGAAACTCCGCTCTACCAGATTGGTGGTGCACACGCTCCACCGGTGCGCCGCCGGCAGCTTGAGCTGCGCCAAGCTGGCGTCCAGGTCCTCCCGCAAACACCTCGCCGCTGACGGATAGTCTCGCTCCAGCCTCCCCAGCACGTCGTGCGCACGCTGTTGGCCCGGCTCGCGGTCCGGTGCGTCCCGGACCGCCTCCAGCTAAGGCTTCAGCTCGGCCTGCATTGCTCCGGCACCTTGTCCAGCAGGTTGCACATTTGGTGTACCCAGCAGCGGGTCCGTTGGCTTTCCGGCCAGATCGCCTCGACCGCTTTGCTCAACCCGGGCGCCCCGTCAGTCGTCACCGTCAACGGCGTCCTCAGTCCCCGGCGCACCAGGTCACGGCAGTGCTCCAGCCAGCCAGGGTGGCTTTCCTGGTTGCCCAGGGCCAGGTGCAACCGCGCCTTGCTGCCGTCCGAGAGAATGCCCCACCTTACCAGGATCGCCTCGTCCGAGCCGGTGTGCCGTCGCAGGGTCTCATACACCGCGTCCGCGAACCGGTAGCCGGCAGCATGGCCCGCCAGGCTGCGCCGGCGGAAAGTCTCATACTCCTCCCACAGCGTCTCGCTCCACCGGCTTACGCTGGACCGGCTGAGCAGCGGGCCCTCGCCATCCTCCGTCAGCTCCTTCAGGGCCGCCTCAAGGTCACGTGTCGACCGCCCGCGCACGTACATCCCGACGACCAGCCGCTCAAGCACGTCAGTCCTGCCCTTGATGGCCGTCCACAGCTCAGCCGGGTACGCCTCCCTCGTGGCCCGCACCTGCAGCAGCTGCACGGTCAGCCGGCCCTCGGCGGTGTCGAGCTTGCCCGGCTGGTAACCGTTGCGGTAGCCCTCAGCCTCGCCCTTCCGCCGCTCCTAGCGGTCGCGGCCAAGGAACTCGCCGCCTTCCACCTCGAGCCTCTCCTGCATCAGCTTCCGCGCCCCCAGCCGCACCAGCACGCCCGTCAAATCGTCGACATCGCTCTCCCGCCGAAAACCCTCCGCCAATTGAGCCAACTTGCCGCTTGGTGATATCCTGGACATAGGTCTGGGCCTCCCTCGGTACCCCCCTTGGCACGGGGTCTTGTGGTTTGTTGCTACCACCGATGGTAGCCCAGACCGTTCTCTTTTTACAGACATTCTAAGACGTAACCCACCACCCTCATGTTCATGTCCAGAGTGTAGCGCTTTCGAACCTGCGAGTCATGAGCATGTCGACAATGAGGCATTTGCGTTGTTCCCGTCTTCTGCGCCAGGGCCGCAGCCACAATCCGGGTAACACGGGCTGGGATAGGCAAAGGAGGGCCTACGTGGTGGGTTTTGGGCCGGATTTGACCCTCCATGCAGAGGCTAACCGCATGGATAGGCCGAATCCGGGCAGCCAGAGCCCACTGCGGTGGCGGTGCCCATCAACGTCATATCGGAGCGCGTCGGGCACACCGACCATAGCATTACTCTCTCCGCCTTCTGCCCGGTATGGGGCAGGAGGCCGTGGAGCGGTTCGAGCCGTCCCTCCGGGAGTCCTTGCCACGGTCTTGACACCTCTCCGGTAACGAGAAAGCGCAGGCCATTGAATTCCATGGCCTGCGCGCTGCTTCTCCTGGTGCCGAAGGTGGGAGTTGAACCCACATGAGGTTGCCCCCAACGGTTTTTGAGACCGCCGCGTCTGCCGGTTCCGCCACTTCGGCCGGGGCTATGCTGCAGTAAGGAGCATACCACAGGGCAAAAGCCGCTGTCAACGCCGGGCAACCAGTCTGATATGGGTGAACGCTGACCAGACCTCCGCAGGCCCGGCACCGCCCGGGCCCGGTTCGCCGCACCCGCTTTGCCCAACGCGCCGGCGCAAAAGCTCTTGCCGGCGAATTTCCCTCGGGCCGGTGCCTGATTCCATCCCGGGCGCCCAGGCGGGGCACGGCGCCATCCTGGTATCTCCGGCCCAGGGAGCGCGTTGGCTCGGTACCGGCGCCTGGCTACACCATGACCTCACCCGGCAGAGCGAAGCGACCATCGCCGCGGCACGGGAAGTTCAGCACCCTGACCACGGCGGACATAGGCACCTTTCCGTATATATGGGGAAAGAGTTCTGCGCCACCGTCAAGGTTCTCGTCAATCACTTTGCACCCCAGCAGGCCGGGGTCGATCTCCAGGAGCGCCAAGTCAGTACGGCCGCGAAAGAGGAAGTCGGCGACTCTCGTTAGCTGGTGCGCATACGAGCAATGGACAAAGCCCTCGGCCTCAAAACCCGCCGGTATGTACTCGCCGGCCATCGCGGCGGCGGCCGCCTCCCGCCGGGATGTGATGTGAAAGATCGGACGCATGTCATCAACTCCGGACCTAATGTAGGGAGCGCTGCGGAGCCAGACCGGTGCCGGCGCCTAGGTACCGGTACCTCAATTACCGTAGCCTGGCCGGCAGTACATCCTCGTTCACCAAGGACCCCGAAACACCGGTTCACCCTGGAAGACGAACTT
>DBBB01000021.1 GCA_002291985.1 Firmicutes bacterium UBA995 | reverse complement strand
GGAACCGAAAATGAGAAGTTTCGAGGGACGACTGATCTCGATGATTCTCCGAATCGCCGTTTCAACTTTTTCGGTAGTCACTTGCCAGGGTGGGTCTTGTCGAGTGTTCGCCATGTGCACTATTCCTTACTTAATGCCGAACAATGTACAGGGGGTCGTCGATCACTGCCCCGGGGAGGTTGCGTCCGGCCAGGGTACCGTCGCCCCGGTAGGCGCGGTCGGCGAAACCCTCGGCGGCGGTGACCAGTTGTGCCTGTCGCGCCTTTTCCAGGAGGACGGAGCCGGGCGGCCCGAGCACGATAGCTTCCAGGTCGGGGTATCCTGGATGGGCCCCCACCGCCACCCCGTGCCGGCCTGCCAGGGCGAGCGTGCGACGGATGCTGCGAGGGTCTCCGGCGTGAAAACCGCAGGCCACGCTGGCGGAAGTGATCCAGGGGAGGATGAGTTCTTCCTCCCCCAATTGCCATCTCCCGAAACCTTCTCCCAGGTCGGCGTTCAGGTCAATCCGCCTGGCAGCAGGGTCGGCCCCGGACTGCTTCACGCCCTGGGCCGGCGCGATGCGCAAACGGCGTCTGCCGCCGCGGCTCCGGCGCCGGGCGGGATCTCCTGGCCCTGACGGCGCAACACCTGTTCCATCGCGGTGAGCAAGAGGATGATATTCTTCTCCTGGCAGGAGTAACCCATGGTGCCGATGCGCCAGACTCGCCCCTTCAAGGGGCCGAGCCCGCCGCCGATCTCGATGCCGAAGTCCTGGAGCAGTTCCCGCCGTACCCGCAACTCGTCCACGCCGGCCGGGATGGTCACGGTGGTGAGGGACGGCAGGCGAGACTCCCGGGTGACGAGGAGTTCGAGCCCCATGGCCTCGAGGCCCGCCGCCAGTGCCTGCGAGCCGGTGCGGTGGCGTTCGAAACGGTGTTCGAGACCTTCCTCCAGTACGAGCTGCAGCGCCTCGCGAAAGGCGTACAGCATGGAGATGGGAGCGGTATGGTGGTAGACTCGCTCCTGTCCCCAGTAGCTCATCACCATGGTGAGGTCGAGGTACCAGCTTTGCACGGGTTGCCGGCGGGCCCTCACCGCCTCCTCCGCCCTGGCGTTGAGGGTGATCGGCGCCAGGCCGGGCGGGCAAGACAGGCACTTCTGGGTGCCACTGAAGGCGGCATCCACTCCCCAGGCATCGATCTCCACGGGGCAACCCCCGAGGGAGGTGACGCAATCCACCACCAGGAGGGCGCCGGCCCGGTGAGCGATGTCCGCCAGGGGGGGGATGGGCTGCATAACGCCGGTGGAAGTCTCGGCGTGGACCACGGCTACGAGCTTGACGTTACCCGGGATTTGTCCGAGGGCCCGTTCCACGGCTGCCGGGTCCACCGCCTCGCCCCACGCTGCCTCGACCACGTGGGTCTCGGCGCCGCAACGCCTGGCCGCATCGACCATGCGTTGGCCGAAGAGACCCTGGACGACGACCAGTGCCCGGTCCCCCGGCTCGAGCAAGTTGACCAGCAGCGTCTCCATCCCGGCGCTGCCGGTGCCGGAGACGGGCAGGGTCAACCGGTTGGCAGTGCGAAATACGCTGCGGAGCGCCTCCATGATATCGTTCATGATGGCCAGAAAGGCCGGGTCCAGGTGACCAAGCAGTGGCATGCCCAGCGCTCGCAAGACGCGCGGATCGACGTCACTTGGTCCCGGCCCCATGAGTACCCGGGCGGGGATTTTCAGCTCGGCCATTCGCGACCCCTGCACCTGCTCATTACCTCCCTCATCTATACAAGTGACTCGAGTCGGGGACTCGGGGTGCGCCCGGGGATGCGCCCGCGCTTGGCCACCGGACGGCCCGCGACTTCCTTGATGTCCATGGTCATGTCGATGGGGCTCGCCCGGGAGATGTAGCTGCCCACCCCGAATGCGTCCGCGCCTGCCCGGGCCAGGGCCGGCATCCGCTCGGGCGTGACGCCTCCGGACACGAAGATGCGCACGTGGCCGTAGCCGGCGGCACTCAGCCGCGCGCGGACCTCGGCCACCAGTTCCGGGGTGACTCCCCCCCGCTCCCAGGGCGTGTCAAGGCGTATGCCTTCCAGCCGGTCGCCGAGAGCCGCGGCTATCCGCAACGCCTCCTCCGCCTCGTCCTTGAAGGTATCCACCAGCACGATCCGGGGTTGGTCGGGGGGCATGATCCGGTCGTAGCAGCGTGACACCTCCAGGGTGTCGCCGGCTATGAGGAAGGCCGCATGCGGCATGGTCCCCCGGGGCCGGCTTCCCGCCAGGCGCGCGCCCAGCACGCTGCTGGCGCCGCTGGCGCCGCCGGCAATGGCCGCTCGCTCCATGACCGGGGCAACCGCCGGATGCACATGACGGGCGCCGAAACTCAAGAACGGCTTGCCCTGCGAAGCCTCCCGGCACTCCCGGGCCGCCGTGGCCCAGGCCGAGCTATGGGCAAGTATGCCGAGCAGGGCCGTCTCGTAAAGGCCGAACGCGCCATAGGGCCCCTCTACCCGGAGCACCACTTCCCGCTCAGCAAACGTCTGTCCTTCAGGCAAGGCGGATACGGCCGCTCCCCGACCGGCCAGGAGTTGCCGGCACTCCTCGAGTCCCGCCATCACTCCCGGCCTGCTGGGGAACACCTCGGCCGTTACCGGGGCATCCAGCAACTCGAGTTCCTCCAGGATCTCATACGTTTTGAATAGATAGATGTCGGTCGTGGCCCCGGCCAGGATATCTTCATGGGTGGCCGAGTAAAAACACCGCCCTTCCACGGGCAAGTCGAGGGCCTGGGCCAGGCTCCGGATCGCGTTCACTGGGTCGCCCCTCCCGTTTCGCCGCCGGTCATCCGTGCTCCCAGCGTCTTTGCGAGTTCGCGCAGCGCCCACCGGTGCGCTTCATCGTCAAATGAGGCAACGGCGTCCGCCACCACGTCCACGGCATAGCCCAACATCCTGGCATCGGCCGCGGTGTACAGCACGCAGATGTTGGTGCACACGCCGGTCAACCTCAACCCGGCGATGCCCTGCTCGCGCAGGGTGAGATCCAGGTCCGTGCCGGCGAATCCGCTGAATCGGCGCTTGGCGATCACGCGATCACCCGGTAGGGGCGCCAGTTCCCCGCACACCTCGGCGCCTCGAGTGCCCTCGACCGCGTGGGGCGGAAATAGCCCGAACTCGCTATCGTCTGCCCGGTGCCGGTCACACAAGTAGATCACCATCTCGCCCTTACCGCGAGCGCGCCTTGCCTCCTCCTGAATGCGGGGGATGATGACCCGCGCGGCGGGGCCGCAGTACAGCTTGCCGGACTCCTCGACGAAGTCTACCAGCATGTCGACGATCACCAGCGCCGTGGTCGCCATGTCCCCAACCTCCCTTCCTATCGGGGGGCTCACCCTTGTCTGAAGTTGCACCTTCCAGCCCCACCGCTCGACGCAGCGCCGCGAGTTCTCTGGGCTGAAGTTCCCGGAAGCTTCCCCGGGGTAGGCGACCGAGGTGCAGCGGGCCAAAACGAACGCGGCGCAAGTCGAGCACGGGATGACCCACCACCGCCAACATCCGGCGAACCAGGTGCTGTCTTCCCTCGCCCACCTCCAGCTCGAGCCACGTGGACTCGTGGTCTTCTCGAAGTCGGGTCGCCCGCATCGCCCGGGCCGGCCCGTCCGCCAGATCCACACCCCGGCCAAGTCGGTCGAGCACTTCCTCCTCGACCGCACCCTCGACCCTGACCCGGTATGTTTTCGGGACGCCGAAACGGGGATGGGTCAGCCGGTACGCGAGTTCGCCGTCGTTGGTCAGGAGCAGGAGCCCCTCACTGTCCCGGTCCAGTCGCCCGACGGGGTAAATGCGCTCTTCCACATCCCGCACCAGGTCGAGGACGGTCGGGCGATGTCGGGGATCGTAAGCGGTTGTCAGGTAACCCTTCGGCTTGTTCAGAAGGAGATGACGAGGAGACGGTGGCGCCACGGCGACGGCCTGGCCGTCGACTTGCACCCGGTCGTGCGCCGGCCTGACCCGGCGGCCCGGTTCGCTGACCACTTCCCCGTTCACCCGCACGCGACCGGCGGCGATCACCCGCTCGCTTGCCCGCCGGGACGCAATACCCGCCCGGGCCAGGAAGACCTGCAGGCGAATGCCGTCGTCGCCGGCACCGTGACCGTCCCTCGTCTTGTTCAGCGTTCCCCCACCTCTACCAGTAACTCGATCTCCACGGGGGCCCCAAGCGGCAGTTCTGCTACGCCGACGGAAGTGCGGGCATGCCGGCCCCGTTCACCAAAGAGTTCCACCAGCAGCTCGGACGCTCCGTTGACCACCTGGGGTTGCTGGATGAACCCCGGGGCACCCGCCACGAACCCCGTGACCTTCACCACGCGGACCACCCGGTCGAGATCGCCCAGGTGAGCTTTGACGGCGGCCAGCGCGTTCAACGCGCAAGTGCGGGCGGCCTTGTATCCCTCTTCGACAGACACATCCGCCCCCACTCGCCCCCGGTCGGTCAACTGACCGTCGCGCAGCGGCAGTTGTCCCGACACGTACAGGTGGGCGCCACTCTGCACGGCGGGTACGTACGCCGCCACGGGCCTGGCCACCGGGGGAAGGGTCAAGCCCATTGCCTGGAGTTTCTCTTCGGGTTTCACAGCCATGTCTCCTCTCCCTCTGCCTTTCAGGTTCCGCGTACATATACGCCCCGGCGGGTATCAGTTTCCTGCGAGTCGATCGGCTGTGAGGGACGCGTGCGAGTAGAACCCGGCAAGGGGGGACATGCTGCCCTCAGTGTTCCCCGGCATCTGCGCGTTCATCGCCGGCGCCGGGGAGGGGGGGCAGGTCGGCCAGGGAATTGAGCCCGAAGTGTTCGAGGAAGCGGGTCGTGGTGGCGTACACGATGGGACGACCCGGAGCTTCCCGCCGGCCCCGTTCCTCGATGAGGCCGTGTTCGAGCAGCACCGCCAGGACGCTCTCGCAGTTCACACCGCGGATAGCCTCAATCTCGGCCCGAGTAGCCTCCCGGCGATAGGCTATGACCGCCAGGATCTCGCGGGCGGCGCCCGACAGCCGGTAAGGAGCGCTCTCGGGACGCATGCCCAGCACCACTCGGGCCAGCTCCGGGGAGGTGACGAGTCGGAAGCCGCCCGCGACCGCCACTACCTGGAATCCTCTGCCATCCCGGCGGTACTCCTCGGCCAGCTCGCGCAGGGTGTCGCTGACCGCACGCTCCTCCACGCCGAGCAGCGATGCCGCCTCGCCCGTGCGCAGCGGCTCGGGCATGGCCAGCAGAAGCGCCTCCAGCACCGGCCTCAGGCTGGCCCCCTCAGGCAGTCCCGGCGACCTCGATGGTCCCTCACCGCCCACGGCGACCCACCAGGATGCGTCCGTAACAGCGCTCTTGTTGCGCATGAGCCCACCCGAGGCGAAGCAACTCAAGCAAGGCGAGGAAAGTAACGATGATCTCCCGGCGTCCCGAACCGCGGCGCAACAGGGTCCAAAAAGCGACCGTCGCCCCGGTGCGGCCCCGCAGTGCACGGGCGATGAGCCGCATTTTCTGGCCGATGGAGAATCCGTCCCGCACTACGATCCGCGGTTGGTCGCCGCGCCGGCGGCGGAGCAAGCCGGCCATGGCCACGGCCAGCTCCCGGGCGGCCAGGGGCTCGATAGCCCGCCTTTCCTGTCCCTCGGACCCGGCATGCCGAGGCGGGAAAAACCGGCGGCCGGCCTCGGCTTCGTGTTCCCCGAGCATGTTTGCCGTCTTGCGCAACGACCGGTATTCCCGCAAGCGCTCGACCAGATCTCGCCGCGGGTCCCCATGGGCGGGCTCGCCTCCTGCTTGCGCAGGCACGCCCGGCAAGAGCATGCGGGCCTTGATCTCCAGCAGCGTGGAGGCCATCAGCAGGAATTCCGCCGCATGGTCCAGGTTGAGCTGCTCCCCGGCCGCCAGGTGGTCGAGATATTGCCAGGTTATCCGGGCAACGGGGATGTCATGGATGTCCACCCGGTGCTCCTTGATGAGATGCAAGAGCAGGTCGAGCGGACCCTCGAACGCATCCAGCCGCACGCAATACGCCTGGGACACGCACCCAGTCCCCCGTCTCCGCCTAGAGAGGCAGCAACCTCCACAGGGTGACGGCCGCCTCCAGCAGCAGCCCGGTGACGGCAGCGGAAGCACCGCGGATAACGCCGTCCGCGACGCCCGTCAGGAGCACCAGCAGCAGCAGAAAGGGCCCCAGCCGCTCGAGTCGCTCGAGGGCTTCGGCCTGACGGCCGGGCAGTATCCCCGCCAGCACCTTCGAGCCGTCGAGGGGCGGGATGGGAAGGAGATTGAAGACCGCCAGCACCACGTTGAGTTGAAAGGTCACCTCGATGATCCGTGAAAGGTGAGGGATGCCGCGGAAGGCGCCGGTGAAGAAGTCCAGGACGAACAGCAAGGCGAAAACGAATCCCAGCAGCACATTGGCGGCCGGGCCGGCAAGAGATGTCCATAGCAGGCCGCGGCGCGCGCCGATTCGATAGAAATAGGGATTGGTCGGGACCGGCTTGGCCCAGCCGAAACCGTACAGCAGGATCATCAGGGTGCCGATGGGATCCAGGTGGGCCCAGGGCTCCAGCGTCAGTCGGCCCATCCTGCGCGGCGTGGGATCGCCCAGGCGGTCCGCCGCCCAGGCATGTGCGAACTCGTGGAAACTCAGCGCCACCAGGAGCGCCGGCAAGCGTAAGGCCATGGTGGCGAGGTCAAAAGGCATCGTGTTGGGACCTCCCGATCTCGGGATGCTCGAAAGCCCTGCAGGTACGTCCGGACGGCGCCCTGCTCATCGGCCGCCCGGTAAGGAACATGAGCATCGCCTGGCGCACCTTGCCGTATTCAAGGTTTCCGGGCGAGTCTCCTGCCGCCCCGGCCTCTTGGCTCGGATCCCCCGGACACCGCGACGAGGAACAGGATGGCCAGTGCCGAAATCAGGCGTCGATATCCAGCGCCCACGCTCAACACCTCCGTGGGCGTTAGCCTCCCCGGACGGCATGGGCTCGATACGGGACGATGGCGAGCGCGCCCTGCTCAAGAACGCGGTCGGTCGTCCCCGGCTAGCGCCGGCACCAGTTCTCGCAGGAGCCGCCCCAGGCGGGGAGCGGCAGCCCGCGCGGCGTCGAGGACATCCGAGTGGTCGGGGGTCGAGCCGTCGCCCACCCGGTTGGTGATGCAGGACACGACCAGCACGGGCTTCCCGGCATGGCGCGCGGCTATGACCTCGGGTACGGTGGACATACCCACCGCGTCCGCGCCTACCTGACGCAGAAGACGAGCTTCCGCCGCCGTCTCATAGCTTGGACCGGTCACGGCCGCGTACACCCCTTCGCGCAGTTCCACCCCTGCCCGTGCCGCCGCCTCGCGAGCCGCCTTCGCCAGTTCGGGCGAGTAGGCGGAGGTCATGGCGGGAAACCGCGGCCCGAACTCCTCGAGATTCGGACCCCGCAAGGGGTTGTCACCCAGCAAGTTCAGATGGTCGGTCACCAGCATCAGGTCTCCCTGCGAGAACTCATGGTTCAGAGCACCGGCTGAATTGGTGAGCACCAACAGCTCGACGCCCAGGCGGGCGAGCACCCGGATGGGGAACACCACGGTAGACAGCGACAGACCTTCATAGTAGTGAAGGCGCCCCTGCATGACCACGAAAGGCACTCCTTTCAGGCGCGCTCGCAGGAGCCGGCCGGGATGCCCGGTCACCGTCGGGGGCACGAAGTGCGGCACCTCGGTGAACGATAGTTTGTCTTCAACTTCGAAATCTCCGGCCAGCACATCGAGTCCCGACCCCAGGACGATGGCCAGGGGCACGCTCCCCCATCCCCGTTCGCGGAGGAAGCCCACCGCCGCTTCCACCTGTCTC
>DBBB01000124.1 GCA_002291985.1 Firmicutes bacterium UBA995 | reverse complement strand
TCCAGGGAGCGGCAATGGCCGGTCGCAGCCGGTCTCGCAGGCGCGCGGGCGCCGGGGCGAAGGCCGCCGGCGCCGCCACCCTCGATTTTGGCCGGAAACTCGGGGAAGCCATGACGGCACGAGGGGTGGGTCGCGATGAGAACTGAACGTCCGGCGGGACTCCGTTCCGGGCGCGCCCTGGCCGCCGCGGGAGGCCTGGCGGCAGAGGGTCTTCCGTGGCTGGGAGAACTCGAGACGGCCATGGGAGGAATGGGGCTGGATGCCGTATCGCCGGTACTGCAAGTACTGGTGCTGCTGACCATCCTGAGCGCCATCCCCGCCATCCTCATCCTCACCACCTCCTTCACCCGGGTGGTGGTGGTGTTGAGCTTCCTCCGGAGCGCGATCGGCACGCCCCAGGTGCCTCCCAACCAGGTGCTGATCGCCCTGGCCCTCTTCCTGACTTTCTTCACCATGGCGCCCGTCTTCCAGAACGTGCACGAGCAGGCGCTCGCCCCCTTCCTCGACGGCACGCTCGGCCAGGCGGAGCTATGGCCACGGGCGTCAGCCCCGCTGCACGACTTCATGCTGCGCCAAACTCGCGAAGCCGACCTTGCCCTGTTCATGGGCATGGCCGGTCTAGGGCCGGTGGACGGTCCGGAGGCCATTCCTTTCCACGTGCTCGCGCCGGCCTTTGCCATCAGCGAGTTGAAGACGGCTTTTCAGATCGGCTTTTTGCTCTTCTTGCCTTTTTTGGTCCTCGACCTGGCCGTCGCCAGCACGCTGATGGCCATGGGCATGTTCATGATCCCCCCCATGATGGTGTCTCTGCCTTTCAAATTGCTCTTGTTCGTGGTGGTAGACGGCTGGCACCTGGTGATCAAGTCGCTGGTGGAGAGCTTCCGGTAGCCGGGTGGGAGGTGAGTTGCTCCCTTGGAAGGCATGTTGTTGCGGGTGACCCAGGAAACGTTACGCACCGTGCTGTTGCTCGCCGGTCCGGTCCTGGCGGCCAGCCTGCTGGTCGGACTGGCGGTAAGCCTGGTGCAGGCGGCTACCCAGATCCAGGAGCAGACCCTCACTTTCGTGCCCAAGCTCCTGGCGGTGGGACTGACCCTGGCCCTGTTCGGCCCCTGGATGCTCCGGACGCTGGTGGAATTCTGCCGTCACCTGTTTCTCACGTTGCCGGGAGTGAGTTTCTGATGACCGGGGAGCTGTTGAGCATCATCGGCGGCCTGATGCTGGCGATGACGAGGATGGGCACGGTGTTTGCGCTCAGTCCCTACTTCGGGGCGCCCTTCTTGCCGGGGCTGGTACGCGTATTCTGCGCCGCCGGCCTTTCCCTGCTGTTCGTGATATCCGAACCGGCCCTTCGCGACGGCGGGGATTGGGACCGCCTCCTGGCCGGCCTGCCGGGGGAACTGGCGGTGGGGGCCCTGCTCAGTCTCGGCCTGAGTGTGGCTTTCTGGGCCGCGCAGATGGGAGGGGCACTCATCGATTATCAGCTCGGATTCGGACTGGGGGGACTCGCCGACCCCGGCGATCCCTCCTCCACCCCTTTGCTCGGCAGACTCTACTACTACGTCGCCCTGGCGATATTCCTGGCCGTGGGAGGAGACCGGGCGTTCCTTGCCGCCGCCTGGGCGAGCTTCCGGCTGCTGCCCCCCGGCAGCGTGCTGGTCGGCGAGCGCACGCTGGCCGTCATGGTAAGTCAGGCCGCCGGCGCCTTCGCGCTCGGGGTGCAGCTCGCCGCGCCGGTACTGGCCGCCATCTTCCTGACCGACATCCTGCTGGGGATGGTCAGCAGGGCGTTGCCCCAGCTCAACCCCTTCTTCGAGGGTCTCCCCTTGAAGTCGGCTATCGGCATCATGGTCGTTATCGGCTCCTTGCCCGCGGTGGGGCTGGCAATGCGGGCGACATTCACCGGCTTGACCACTTCCCTGGTGGAACTCCTGACTTCATCCCCGGCAGCCGTGCCGTGAACTCGGGTGTGAGGGAGGTCGGTACGTGAACGGCGACGACAGCCAGGAGCGACGAGAAGCTCCGACCCCCCGGCGCCGGGAGGACGCCCGGCGGCGCGGGCAGGTGCTGCGAAGCCAGGAAGTGATGGGCCTGGCCGTGCTGGCGGTGGGCGTGGCCATGCTCAGACTGACCCTGCCGGCCATGGGCGGCCGGCTGGCTCAGCTCGCGTGGACGGTGTGGCACGAACCACCGGGCGTAGAACTGGAACTCGGAGTGCTGGCCCGCGCCGCCGGGCAGACGCTGACCGGCATCCTGTTGCCCCTCGTTTCCGCCGGGGCGCTGGCTGCCGCCGGCGCCGGCCTGGCCCAGACGGGGGGGCTCATCACCCCTTCCCTGCTCGCGCCGGATCTCAAGCGGCTCAACCCCATCAGCGGACTCGGACGCATGTTCTCCCAGCGAGGCCTCTTGGAACTCGCGAAGAACCTGATCAAGGTCGCGGGCGCTATCTGGGCCGGATGGGGGGTAGTGGGCCCCCGCCTGCCCGAACTCGTCAACCTGGCGGGGGTGAGCCCCGTGCAAGCAGCCGGGACGGTGGCAGGGTGGGCCACCATCCTCCTCTGGCGAATGCTGGTGGTACTGGCCGTGCTGGCGGGCATCGACTACCTGTACCAGCGAGCCGAACATGAGAAGAAGCTGCGCATGACCCGGCGCGAGTTGCTGCAGGAACTCAAGGAGACAGAGGGTTCTCCCCAGGTCAGGGCAAGGCGCCTGCAGATCGCGCGCAGTATTCGCGGACAGCGGCTGCGCAACGCCGTGGCCGGGGCGCAAGCGGTCGTCACCAACCCCGACCATTTCGCGGTGGCCCTGCGTTACGAGGCGGGGACTGATCCTGCTCCGCTGGTCGTGGCCAAGGGGCGCGGTCAGCTCGCGCTGTTCATCGCCGGCTTGGCGCGCAAACTGGACATTCCCGTGGTCCACAATCGCCTGCTGGCCCGTGCGCTGTACCACGGCGTACCGCTGGGCGCCCCCGTGCCGGGTCGCCTGTATCAGGCGGTTGCCGCCGTCATGGCCTACGTCTATCAGTTGAAGGGGTTGAAGCCGTGAATTCGCCCGGGGCGGCCCAGGGGACCAATGCGGCGCTGGCAGCAGGCGTGGGCGCCATCGTGCTCTCCATCGTCCTGCCTCTCCCGCCCATCCTCCTTGACTTACTCCTGTCTTTCAACCTTTCCCTGTCGCTGGTGATTCTGTTCACGTCCCTCTATACACGCGAACCTGTTCAGTTCTCGTCCTTTCCGTCGCTCCTCCTGATCACCACCCTGTTCCGCCTGGCCCTCAACGTGTCCGCCACCCGCCTCATCCTCCTCCAGGCTTTCGCCGGCCAGGTCATCGACAGCTTCGGTCGCTTCGTGGTGGGCGGCAATGCGGTGGTGGGCTTTCTGGTCTTCATCATCATCGTGGTAATCCAGTTCCTCGTCATCACCCGCGGCGCGGAAAGGGTTGCCGAGGTGGCAGCACGTTTCACCCTCGATGCCATGCCCGGCAAACAACTGGCCATCGATGCCGACCTCAACGCCGGACTGGTAGGGGAGGACGAGGCGCGGAAGCGGCGCGCGGCAATCGAGCAGGAAGCGGACTTTTACGGCGCCATGGATGGCGCCGCCAAGTACATCAAGGGCGATGCGGTGGCCGCCCTGTTCATCGTCGCCGTGAACCTCATCGGCGGTTTCGTCGCCGGCATCGTCCAGCGCGGCTTCACCTTCGAGGAGGCGCTGGCCACTTATGCCTTGTTGACGGTGGGCAACGGTCTCGCCACCCAGATTCCCGCCCTGCTCATTTCCACCGCGATGGGCTTCGTGGTAACCCGGGCGGCGGGAGACACCGAGCTTGGGCAGGACATCGCGCAGCAACTTGTGCGTAACCCGCGAGTTCTGGGTCTGACGGGAGCGGCCGTCGGCCTTCTGGGCCTGATCCCCGGTCTGCCGACCGTCCCCTTCCTCGTTCTCGGGTCGCTTGCCCTGGTCATGATGGTCGCCCTGCAACGCCGCACGCGGCGTCTCGAAGCGGGCGCCGGGCACGCGCCGTCGACTCCCGGCATCCCCGAGGACGTAACGGGTTTGATCGATCTCGATCCCCTGGAGGTGGAACTGGGGTACGGGTTGCTGGGGTTGGCCGACCCGGCCCAGGGCGGGGACCTCCTCGACCGGGTTGCTCAGGTCCGCCGCCAGACGGCGCTGGACCTGGGGATAAGCATTCCCCCCGTGCGCATCCGGGACAACCTGAACCTCAAGCCGCAACAATATGTGATCCGCCTCAGGTCCGTCTCCGTCGGCAAGGGCGAATTGCCGGTCGGTCGCAGCCTGGCCATCGGCCCCGATGAACTCGAGCCCCCGGAAGACGCGCTGCGCACCGAGGATCCCGCCTTCGGCCTGCCGGCCTGGTGGGTGCCCCGGGCCGCCGGTGCCCGCGCCGAGACCCAGGGTTACACGGTGGTAGAGCCATCGGCCGTGATCGCCACCCATCTCTCGGAGCAGGTGCGCCGCTATGCACCCGAGCTGTTCGGCCGCCAGGAGCTTCAGGGACTGGTCGAACTGATGCGAGCGCGGTACCCCGCGCTGGTCGACGACCTGTTGCCCCACCGGCTATCCCTCGGTGAGGTGCTGCGGGTGATTCAGAACCTCCTGCGCGAAGGAATACCCTTGCGCGACCCGGTGGGCGTGTTCGAGGCGCTGGCCGACGCCTCCACTTCGAGTCGTGACCCGGAACTGCTCACCGCTTTCGTCCGCCGGCGGCTGAAGCGCCAGTTGCGCGTCCAATTTGACCTCGGTACCGGTCGCCGTGCCGTCACCGTCGATCCGGAAGCCGAGCGCAGGATCCTGGAGAACACGGTGCCAGGCGACGAAGGGCCGGTACTGCGCATCGATCCTCCGGCCCTCAGGGCCTTTCAGAGCGCATTGCGCGAGCATTTGAGCCGGATGGACGCCGAGGGGCGGCCACCCTTGCTGCTATGCTCGGGACCGGTACGGGCGGCCGTGCGCCGCGTGGCGGAAGCTACCATCCCTGGCACGGTGGTCCTGGCCTACGATGAACTCGATTCCCAGGCGAGGATCGAACCCGTCGGCATGGTGGGGTGGTGAGGGAAATGTACCGGAGCGAGGCGCTGGAAGTGCGGACTGGCCGACCCCGGCTGAAGCCCCGCACCTATATCCAGGTGGCAGTACGGGGACCGGACGGAGGGCTGGCGCGCCACCAGGCCCTGGTACTTGCCTCAAGCCGACAGGGAGTGGAACTGCAGGCGGCCGGACGCGATGCCGCTGCCGACATCCGGGCGGGTGCCGCCGTCCGGTGCAGGTTGCGCCGGACCGATGATGCGCTCATCTGGTCCGCCGTGATCCTGGCCGTCCTGGGACCGGAGACAAGCCACTTCCTCATCAGCCATCCCGATCACCATCATCGGATCCAGGCCCGCCGCTTTGCACGCCTCAAGACCGCCCTGGCCGTCACCTTCCGGGCGGTCGACCCGGGACACGCCCCATCGCCCCTGCCGGGGACGGGCCTCACCCGTGACCTGGCGGGCGGCGGTCTGTCCCTGGTGACCGCTTCCTACCTCCGGGTCGGACAGATGCTTTGCGTCAGCATCCAACTCAACCTCCACTGCCGGGTCGCCGCCGAGTGCCGGGTGGTCAGGGAGGTATGTCCGCCGAGTCGGGGGATGCCCGGCGCGTACGGACTGGCTTTCACGTCGATATCGGGACCGGCTCGCGATTTGATCGTCCGGCGGATCTTCCAGGAGCAAGCGCGGCAAAAGCGTCAGGCCGCGCTGGCGAAAGGAGAACGAAGATGACGACCGAGGGCACCGCCACCACCGCCCGCAACTCCTATCGGACTGTCCGTTCTCGGGAGCGCGAGCAGGCTATCCTGGATAACCTCCCCCTGGTCAAGCAAGTGGCCAGTCGCCTCACCTCCTGCCTGCCGTCCAGCGTGCCTGCAGACGACCTGCAGGCATGGGGCGTGTTCGGTCTGATAGACGCGGTGGACCGTTTTGACCCACAGCGGGGCGTGAAGTTCGAGACCTACGCGATGACTCGCATCCGCGGCGCAGTCCTGGACGGTCTGCGCAGTCTTGACTGGGCGCCACGGTCTCTTCGACGCCGGGCAAGGGAACTCGATCGGGCCTATGCGCAGGTCGAGTCCCGCACCGGCCGCCCTGCCCGCGAAGCAGAAGTTGCCGCCGAACTCGGTATCGCCGTCGACGAGCTGAGATCTACCCTGGCCGAACTCCAGGGCGCGGCAGTGGTATCGCTGCAGGAGGCTGTCGCCGGTGGCGGCGAATCCGGAGAAGGCGGGGTGTCCCTCGGCGAGATCATCGCGGACTCGGGCGCGCCCGACCCCGAGGCGGCTGCGGTAGCGGCCGATCTGGCCGAGAAACTCGCGGCGTCCATACAAGACCTGCCGGAGCGAGAACGCCTGCTGGTGACCCTGTTCTACTACGAGGAACTCCGGCCCCGGGAGATTGCACAGATCATGGGCATATCGCCCTCCCGGGTGACCCAGTTGCATACTCAAGCCCTGTTGCGACTCAAACGCAATCTTGACAGCAGGAGGTGAGGGATTTGGCGAACCCATCCATCAACTGGCCGGTGATCCTCACCGGGCGCCCGAGCCAACCGGAGCCGGTGCTGGCAGTTCCTGTACCGGGGGAAACCGCCCCCCCGGCCGCCCAGCCCTCCGCGGCCATCCCCGGTCGGAGCGACGGCCGACCCTCCGACCGCAAGCGCGAGCGCGGTCCGGCCTCTGAACGCAGGCGTGGGCGCGACTCTCCCCGTCCGCCGGGCGGTCCCCGCAGGTCCGTCCGGGGCGGCAAGGGCGGCGTACTGGACGTAACCATCGGCGGAGGAGGTGATAGATAATGAGAGGAGTGTTCCTTGCGGCAGCAGGGCTACTGGTGGAGCAGGCCCGTGCGGCCACTGCCGGGCGCACGCTGCACAATCTGGAGACGCCTGGATTCCCGGCGGAAACCGCTATCCTGCATGCGACCTGGAGTTCCCTCCATCGCGCCGACCAGGGGGGTCCGCGGGGGCTGTTGCTCGGCCAGTCGCCGGGATTGGCCTGGTCGACGGCCGCCCTCCGGCCCCGGGCGGGTATCATCCGCGGAACGGGACAGCCAACCGACCTGGCCCTACAAGGTGAGGGTTTCTTCGTCCTGGCCGGTGAAGATGGCGAAGTACTGACCCGTAACGGTTCATTCAGCATTGACGGCGAGGGTTTCCTGGTGGGGGCGGGCGGCCGCCGGGTCCTGGGCACGGAAGGGCCCATTCGCGCATCCGGAGGTGAGTTGGCCGTCACTCCCGCAGGACAGGTCCACGTGAACGCGGTGCGAGTTGCCCAGTTGCGGCTGGAGACGGCCGACATCGCACTCGCGCCCGCCCTCCCCGGGGCCGTCTACCCCCGGCCGGCCGCCGCGGAGACGGCGGGAGAAGACGTCCGGGTGCAGCAGGGTGCTCTTGAGTTCTCGAGCGGCGACCTGGTGGGAGAAGTCACGACCATGTTGACCGCCTTGCGGAGCTACGAGGCTGCC
>DBBB01000036.1 GCA_002291985.1 Firmicutes bacterium UBA995 | reverse complement strand
CAGGACGCCCTGCTGTCGCTCGGTTATCGCGTGACCGTCGTGCCCACTGATGACGCCTCACGCCGGGACGCCTTCGTCGCGGCCGTGACACCCGGCATGGGGGTTGAGTTCTCCGTCGATGCCGGGGGCCACCTGAAGACGGAGATGGTGTCCCTGTCCGATAGCGTTGAGACGGCTGAAGCCGCCACCCAGGAGAAGGTCTGTGGGCTGGTGGACGAAGTATACAGGACATTGCGCCGGCAAGGCGCACAGGTTCGGGAGAAGCACCGGCGCCTGCTGGCCGATGGCGAGCAACTACGGCGGGTCGTGCTGGTCGAGCCCGGCAAGGAGCGCGACAGCGTGGATGCGGGGGAGATCGGCATGCTGAGGCGTCCGGTACAATGAACAGGAACGACCTCCGTCCCCGGTGGCTCCGCGAGTTGGAGCGACTCGCCGCCTACAAGACGCAGGTCTTCCTGTCCGGAAACATCAAGGACACGGTGCTGTACCCCGTTGACGAAAAACAGGAACAGTGGACCCTGGGGACCTTGCGGGACGCGCTGTTCGCCGCCTTCCGCCGGATCGCCGGAGGATACGATCTCATCGCGGCCTATAACCTGGTTGATGGGATGGTTTATGCCGACACCGATGAGGGCGGAGCCATGGCCAGGTTGTTTGACGAGATCGTGCAGAGAGGTCAGAAGCTCCGTCCGGTTCAGCCGGGCGGGCACACTCCCCAGCCCGCCCGCCCCGAAGACCCCCTCGATCATGCGCTTCAGGCGGTGCGTACCTGCCTGGTGAACCGCGACCAAGCGTGCGCCTTCATTCTCGAATACGCCTCGCAACTGCTCCACGGACCGAGCAACCTTCAGTTCTCGGAACGAGTCTCGTTCCTCCGGCTCGTCAAGTCGGCCAGTGAGAGCCAGGTGGTCCCGGCGAGCGGCGACGGGCGACGCCGGACGTCGCAGAACCTGTTGGTCGTGGCCTGTGACAAGCTGACGGATCTTCCGGCCTGGGTCTACCTGAACAATCCGTTTTCGGGCAGCATCGAAATAGACGCTCCGAGGTCACATGAGCGGCGGCACTATTTCGAGCTGTTTCTGCCCCCGGCTCAGGCCGGAGTCGCCGCAATCGATCTGGATGAACTGGTCGATCTCACCGACAACATGTCGATTCGAGATCTGGGCGGGATTCGCGCCCTGGCTCGCCGTCCAGACCTGGCAGCGGTAGGAACGAAAGCCCTGGTCGACTGCTACAAGTATGGCATCAACGAGAGCGAGTGGGACAGCCTCGACTGGAAGCGCCTCGAAAACGCCGAGGACGAGCTATCGAAACGAGTGATCGGCCAGGACGCGGCCGTCGCGGCGGTTGCCGACGTTCTCCGGCGAGCCAGGCTGCACCTGTCCGGAGCCCAGCACTCAAGTAGAACCAAGCCGCGCGGAGTGCTCTTCTTTGCTGGTCCGACCGGTGTGGGCAAGACTGAACTCGCCAAGGCCGTTGCCGAGCTGGTCTTCAGCAGTGAAGACGCGTGCATTCGCTTCGACATGAGCGAGTACGGCCAGCCGCACTCCGATCAGCGCTTGCTTGGCGCTCCACCGGGCTACGTGGGTTACGAGGAAGGTGGACAGCTCACCAACCACGTCAAGTCCAACCCTTTTTGCGTGCTTCTCTTCGACGAGATCGAGAAGGCGCACCCGACCATTCTCGACAAGTTCTTGCAGATACTTGAGGACGGCAGGATGACCGACGGGCGAGGTGATACCGTCTATTTCTCGGAGAGCATAATCATCTTCACCAGCAACGCTGGTATCTACAAGCTCGACTCCGCCACCGGTCGCCCGATGGTGGACCCCGTGGAGGGAGTGCCGCTGCTCAACGTGGACCCGGATGTGGACACCTCGTATGCAGCCGTGCGACAGAAGGTCCTGGAGGGCGTTCAATCCCATTTCAAACACATCCTGGGCAGGCCGGAACTACTGAACCGGATCGGCCAGAACATCATCGTCTTCGATTTCATCCGCCGCCGCGAACTGCAGCGGATTCTTGAACTGAAGGTGCTCAAGTCGATCCAGCAGCAGGTATACGATCGTTGGCGGCTCCGCGTGGAGTTCGCCCCCGAAGCCATTGTCGAACTGATGGAGATCGGCGGCCACGACACCTCGTCCGGGGGGCGGGGGATGGGGAACCTCGCCGAGTTGGCCGTGCTGAATCCTGCATCCAGGGTTCTCTTCCGCTTGTTGCGGGAGCAGGGCGAAGATGCGCTGGCGGAGCGGAACATGCTCATAACTCATGTCCGGCCGGCCGGCGAAGCGAGAGGCGTTCGCTATGACATCGAATGGGTGCTCTCCTGATCGGCTGGACTATGATGGTTTCGCCGACCGGGTGGAGGGCCTGGGCCCCGGATCTCGAGTTGCCATCTGGGTCAGAGGCTGTCAACGGCATTGTCCGGGGTGTATCGCGCCCGAGTTGTGGAACCGGGGCCAGCCCACTCCTCTCGACGAGATTGTGGCCGAACTCAGTGGCCCGTTGCGCACCTCCGATGGGCTCACCATCACCGGGGGGGAGCCGTTCCAGCAAGCAAGGGCGCTGGCGGCTCTGGTCGACCGTCTCCGGCAGGACATGCCGGTTGAGGTCCTGGTCTACTCGGGTTTCCTGATCGACGAACTCCGGGCGGGGCCGGACTCCTGGAAACAACTCCTTGTCCGGACGGACATACTGATCGATGGGCCCTACCAGGAGAACGAGCCCAATACCATGATCTGGCGCGGCTCCGACAACCAGTGCGTTCACTTGCTCACACCCCGGGCCAGGCGCCTGGCTCCCCTTGCGAAGGCAGCGATGCCGGAGCCGCGCCCCATGGTTGTGCGAATGCTGTCACCTGCCAGCTACCGCCTGGTCGGGATTCCTCGCCGAGGAGACCTCGAAGCATATCGGGAGATCCTCCGAGCGCGGGGATTGGAGGTGGCGTTGAGCGGTGAGTAGCCTCATGGTGAAACACTGTCCCCTGTGCGGTGCGGAGAACTCGCGGCTGGCCCCATTTTGCACGGCATGCGGGGATGCCGATCTGTCCACGGTCCCGGTCGAGCCGGTCCGGGGCGGCGTCCCGGCAACGCCCCCCGAACCCGCCACGGCGCCGGCGCACCTTGGCGGCGGCAGTGAGACCTGTCGAGTGGAGGTCGATCCGGTCGCGTGCGCGGACACCTGTGTGATCGAACTCCTTGAGGACCCGCAAGTGAGGTTCACCGTGCGGCCCGGTCAGACGGTGGGGAGGACTAACAAGGCGGATATCGTGTTGACCGGAGTGCCCAACCTGGAGTGGATCTCCGGCGCCCATGCTCGCTTTTCGAAGCGGGGTGACCAGTGGTACGCTCAGCACATAGGGCAGACAAACTTCATCCGGGTCGACGGTGAGACGTACGAAGGAAAAGAAGAGGTGGCGATTTATGACAACTCGGTGCTCCTCCTCTCCCTCTCCGCGTTTCGCGTGAGGTTGCCGGGTTGACCATGCGCATTCACGTTGCAGGGCTCAGCGATCGGGGGATATCAAGGTCCCGAAACGAGGATCACTACTGTATTGGCCAATGGGTAGAGCAGTGCGCGCTGATCTCCGTGACCTTTGATTGCCGCGCGGAATTCTTCCGCCGGTATGGATTGCTCGCTGCGGTCGCGGACGGCATGGGGGGATATGCCGGAAGTGCCTACGCCAGCAGGACGGCTCTGGAGGTGCTGCAGGCGCAGTTCTACGGCGAGACGCGCCCCGGGTGTACGCGAGACGGATTCGTGGAGGACATGAGACATTACCTGTCGCGGACCCAAACGCTGCTGTCGGGAGCGTTGCAGAGAAAGGAGGGATTCGGAGATGCCGGCACGACCATTGCCGGCGTGGCGATGATGCCTCCCGACCTGCTCGTAGTGTTTCACGCCGGGGATAGCCGGGTCTTCCGGGCTTCCGGGGGATTCGTCCGGGCGCTAACCGTTGACCACACCCCGCTGGGCAGGGATCTCGCATCAGGAAGAATCAGCGAGCAGGAGGCGGCGACAGCCCCCGCGTCCTCACGGCTCACCCGGTCTCTCGGTGTTGCCATCAACTGTGAGGTGGAACTCGCAAGGGAACAATGTTGGGCTGGGGGAGATCGGTTCCTGCTGGGGACCGATGGGTGGTACGGCGCGGGGCGCGGGCTGGGCCGGGACATGATCCGGGAATCTCTCGGCCAGGAGCCGGACATCGGGGCCCTGGTCCACGGGCTAGTGGCCAGGAGTGTCCAGGTTGACGGCCGAGACAACTCAACTCTGGTGGTCATCGGGATCGAGGACGGGGATTATGGCCGTGAATGACAGGACGCGCCGGGTCGTGCCGACGGGGGCCGACGGCGACGAGTCCAAGACCTGGCGCCTCCCGCGCCCGGACGTCCACCAACCACCAGGCGTCCGCACCATGCCCCTGGGCGTGCTTCCGGCGGGGCATGAGTTGTGCGACGACTGCATGGTGAAGGAAACCCTCAGCCCTCATGAATCGCAGCGACCAGGGCTCTATTACTGCGTCGCTCCCGAAGGCGATGTCGTCGTCAAGGTCGCGCCTGCCGACTACCCTCCCAAACCCGATGTATGGAGACAATTGCCGGACCTGCAGCACCCAAATGTCCTTAGAACATACCGCACCGTGGAAGTCGGGTTTTTTTTCTACGAGGTCCAGGAGTACTGTAACGAAGGCACTCTGGCCGACCGGCTGACCCGAGAAGATCAACGGTTCTCGACGTTCACAGCCGATTGGGTTATGGACGAACTGATGCCGCAGATTCACGCCGGCCTGAAGTATTTACATGAACGAGACATTGTCCATCGCGATGTCAAACCGTCGAACATCTACCGCAAGAGAAGCGCCGATGGAAAGGGAACCCTGGTCCTGGGGGACTTCGACATCTCAGCGGTGCTTGACCGCACCCACACCTCGCGGGACACCCAGCGCATAGCCGGGACGTGGTACTACAGCGCCCCCGAAGCGTTCCCCCGGTTCGTGGACGAGCAGGCGGTGACCCGAAGAGGCCGTGTCACGAGAAGCGCCGACTATTACTCGCTGGGAGTCACGATTGTGGAACTCCTTCAGGGCACGACCTCCTTGCACATGTGTGAACTGCCGGACCTCTTTGACTTCTACCTCCAAGGCAACGTGGTCGAGATCCCTCGGAACATCCCCGAACGGCTGTCTCTCCTGTTGCGTGGGCTGCTGATCCGGAACCGGCAGGCCCGGTGGGGAGCGGAGGAGATCGACCGCTGGCTCCGGAACGCAGTGACCGTTGAAGATCGAAAACGGATCCGGGATGACACGTCGTACGTGCTGCCCCGCGTCAGCCAGCCGTATCGCCTGAAGGAGCATTCACCCGTGGACCTGCCGGGGTTGGCCGATGCGATGTACCGGGAACCGGACGCAGCGACCGAAGACCTCATGAGCGGTGACATACTGCTGCACTGGGTCGGCGCCATCGATGCGAACAAGGCACGGGAGATCCGGTCGATGCGGGAGCATCTGCGGCAGAAACCGGACCTCGCGCTCTTCGCGGCCATCATGATATGCGACCCCTCGCGTCCCTTCATCTTTGCCGGCGGTCAGGAGGCCCATTCCTCCAGCGATTGGTTCGATTTCGCCCGCAGTCTCGCGGCCGCGGAGGCGGGCTCTGAGGCCATGCTCGGCAGACTGGCCACGTGGCTCCGGCTCAAGGTGGAACCCGAGGAACGAATCGCAGCGGGGGTGCAGGGAATCCTCACCTCACCGCCCGACGTGCGATTCGAGGAACTGGCCTACCTGATCGATCCCGGGCGTCCTTACACCATCGCGCCGGGCATCGAGGCCAGCACACCGCCGGAGATCGCTCGGGCGACGTACGGCAGCCCGGGAGACTGGGCTAAGAAGATGCCGGACTGCTACGAGGCCTCGTTCAAACTGTGGAAAGGAGGGTTCCTCTCTGCCTGGATGCGGCAGCGGGGGCTTGGCGCCGTGGCGGGCCAAGCGGGCCGGGTCGAGGCCGATCTCACGGGGCAGCCGTATGCGGCATTTGAGGTGGTGCTGCGCCTTCTCTGTCCGGACCTGCCTCCGGTGCAGGTCAAGTTGGATCTTGCCGAGGTCGGGAAGGGCCTCCGGGTTGCCCGCGGGCAGTCCCGCACCATCGCCCTGCCATATTCCACGGTCGGGTGCGGGATGCCGTTTGGCGGGCTGAAGATCGAGGATGGGCGACCAGGCCTCAGCCTGTCCGATCAGCTGATCCGCTCTCGTTCCGGGGTGGTGCACCTTGAGCTGGACTCTCGCGCCGGGATCCCGATGTTCCGCGCCTTCAGGGGGCGGATCCATCTCGAGGGTGGCTACACGTCTCTCGCAGGCGGTCCCGTGGCTTTCACGTACAGCGTGAGGCTTCCGGTTGCCCTCACTCTGAGCAGGATCGCCCTGGGGGTGTTCCTGGGGGGCATCCTCGCCGGGGTGCCGAGGTGGATCGTAGCCGATTTTGGGATCACGGCCCCGCCACATCCTCACTATGACCCGCACTGGTTGTGGAATGCGACCCGGGCGGGTGCGTTCCCCTTCTTGAACTTCATCGGAGCGGCGGCGGTCACCGTAGGGGTTTTCTATGCGGCCTGGCGAGTATGGCTCTGGGCGATGAGCGAGAGCAAAGCGTGATTTCCGAGCCAAGCCCAACACGAAGGGTGCGCGGAGATGGATGAGGGCCTCGGGTGCCTGGTTGGTGTGTTCTCGTTTTTAGTCTTACTATACCTGGTGGCTATAACGGCCGGCTACGCCGTCTCCGCCATGTACTGGGCGGTGGCATCGGTTTCCTATGCCCTAATAGCGCTGCTCGATGGTTTGTTCAGTGTGCGCGCCATGCCCGACTCGCCGGCGGTGATGTGGGCCGTCTGGGGAGGAGTCATGGGCGGCGTCCTCGGGTTCTGGACGATCGCGCCCGTCTACGGTATGAGACGATGGCGCTCCGCGATGGTGCTGGTCGTACTGGCGGCGATGGCCGGCACGGCCCTGTTCCCGCTGGTCAGCTTCCGCGGTGCCCCGGCCGCCCGGGTGGGCACCGAACAGACGGGCCTCCCGGTCGCCCGGGTGGACGCCGACGACGCCGGGGATGCGGTCTTCCGGGTGAACGCGTCAGCCCTGCAGGTACAAATCGACTTTATGGGTGAGGTCTGGCTGGAGGTAAAGTCCGACGGCAAGGTAGTCTACTCCGGTACCCGGCGGGCGCAGGATGCCCCGCTCCTGGTTACCGGTTCCCGCGTGTGGATGCGACTGGGGCGTCCCCAGAACGTGGTGCTGACCATCAACGGGCATCGGCAGGCGCGGCTGCCGGCCACCGATCCCCGGAACGTGGTGGTGAAGCTGGCGGCGCCCACAGCCCAGTAGACGAAACCCGCGGCGCCCATACTGGGGGCACACGCCGGTGAGGCGACGGAGCTGTCGCTGCGGCCGACGCTGGTGGGGACTGCCGCCGGCTTGAGGCGAGTGCCGTAAGTCTCCCTACCCATCACGCCAGGCGATACCTCCCTGCGGGTTGTCGCCAAAGACTGGACCCGTCGCTCACCTCATCGCGGGAGTGAAAAGTGGCACGCTGCACTGCGGGAAGAAGGAATTCCGGGGGGGCAGAAGAAACGCGCTACTGGACTTTGCCAGGACGCGCTGAAGAATTGTTGCACCGAGACAAAGCTCAATTATTGAGGCACGGAAGAGGAAACCCGGACACGGGACAATGCGGGAGCCTGAGGCGGTCAGGGGGACGTTCGAACAGGGCAGGCGGAGAGGCTCGGCCGGATGCCGTTGAGATCTCGTATCAGGCAGCATAGTGCCTTGAGCATGGGGGAGCCATGTGCATGGGGAAGGACCTGACGGGAGTACGCAGCTCGCATCGGCAACTCGTCCCGTGCGGAGTCAGGCTGGATCAACACGAGCCAACCTTCCTGCGGGCAATAGCTATCGAGGCGAAGACCGACAAGCGACATTGTGTACGCTTGATGGTTACGTCTTGCGCGTACGCGAGTACAGCCGAGGAACCCGGTGCGGGAAACCCGCACGCCGGGGTCAGTGCGGGGGGCACCGGGTAGCCGACGTCCCTACCGCGGCCCCGAAAGGAGAACTGACAATGAAAGGACACATTTTGGAATTCTCAGTACAGTCGAATTCTGGCGTGATCTCTGGTGCTGACGGCGCACGATACACCTTCGTTGGAGCAGAGTGGAAGGGAAACGGCTCTCCAGTTCGCGGGATGTCAGTTGATTTTGAGGGCGATGGGAACCAAGCCAAATCGGTGTACGTTGCTTTGGGGAGTGCGGTATCTGGTTCGAAGAACAAAATAGCTGCGGGACTGCTCGCGTTTTTTCTCGGCAGTTGGGGGATTCATAAGTTCTATCTTGGATTCACCGGCCCAGGTCTTGTGTATCTTCTCACCAACACCATCGGTCTTGCGTTTACCTGGATGGTCCTGTGGATCCCCAATATTGCCCTCTGGGTGATAGCTCTTGTTGAGGCAATCATCTACCTAACAAAGTCTGATGAGGAATTCGAGCAGACGTATGTAGTCCAGAAGAAGCGATGGTTTTGATGGGATATCAACATCCTGCTGCCTTGTGCTGTGGACAACCGCCCCTGACGTGGTCCTTCCATAGGCACGCGTCGACCGTGACCAACGGGGCCCTGACCGCAGCCGTTGTGTTCTCAAGTGTGACCAGTTGCAGCAGACTCAGTATTGAGGTGGGGGTGAGTTTTCCCCTCCTCTGACCCCCCGGGTTGGCGGTCAAGCCTTAGCCCCGGGGGGTCCGTCTTCTCTTCCACAACAAAAACCGACAGCCCTCAGACACCGGTTCTCTCTCGTCTACGGGGTCTCCTACCGGGTCACTGAATCAGAGCAATCCTCCCTGCCGTCGCTCACACTACTTGGCCACCGTCTTGCCACATAGCGTGGCCACGTAGTGTGAGCGATAGCAAGCTTATCCCAAATATTGGCGTCCAGCACGACTGTGGTCATCTTGGAGGCAGAGTTCAGCCTAACGCCAAGCTTCAACCTGCTGCCGAAAGCAGGGAGCGGCGCAGAAGCGGACGCTGTAGGCAGTCAGGTGCAAGCCCTTGTTATGCCGCCTTCACGTGTCACGGGGAATTACGTGAGCGGCGACACCCGGTTTGTGCGTACTCTGCGTATTCCGGTCCAAACCGATCACCGATTCCGGAGCAA
>DBBB01000062.1:10469-11236 GCA_002291985.1 Firmicutes bacterium UBA995 | reverse complement strand
ACCTGCCGTGGTCTCGACTGCCCCTCCAGACGCAGGGGGCGGGCGCCGCCGTTCGGCCAGACGGTCACGAGCGAAGAAGGCGGGTGCGGGGGCGACCGCGCCCTCCGCCCCCGTCGAGAAGGAGCAACAGGAGCAGCCGCCGCGCTCGGCCGAAGCTCGTCGTCGGGGCAAGCGATCGCGGGCGAAGGAACCGGTGCCCGCTACCGACCCCGCCTCCTCCTTGACCGAAACGGTGCAGCCGGCGCCATCGCCCCGTGATCGCGGAGGACGGCGCGACCCGGGTCCGCCTTCCGTCCGCTTGCCGGCGCAACGGCTGGAAGGCGATCCGATCGTGGAGTACTGGGCTCGGGGTAGAGAGAACAAATGGCAACCGCCTCGGACGCCCCGGCCGGCCAAGGATGAGCCGGTCGCCGGCGGCGACCCGCCGCCGGCCGCCAAACCCCGGCGCCGGCGCAGCCGCCGGCCGAAAGGGGAGAAAGCGGCTTCCCCGGAGGATAGTCCCGGCGGTCAGGGCGGATGACCATGCGCGCTCAGGACTTCGTCCACCTGCACGTTCACTCGCATTTCAGCCTCCTCGACGGGCTGAGCCCGGTAGGGGATCTGGCGCGACGAGCGGCGGAACTGGGCATGCAGGCCCTGGCGCTAACCGACCACGGGGCGATGCACGGCGTCATCGACTTTTACAAGGCATGCCGCAACGAAGGGATCCGTCCCATCGTCGGCTGCGAGGTGTACGTTGCCCAGCGCACCCGCCACGACCGCCAACC
>DBBB01000062.1:0-10076 GCA_002291985.1 Firmicutes bacterium UBA995 | reverse complement strand
TATCGGAATCTCGTTGAGCTGACGTCCCGCGGGTTCCTCGAGGGCTTCTACTACCGACCCCGGGTTGACCGCGAGTTGTTGGCCGCTCACACCGGGGGCATCGTCGCCTTGAGCGGTTGCGTGGCCGGCGAACTCCCTCGCCTGCTACGGTCGGGCGACGGCGAACGAGCCCGGCAAGTGGCGGCCTTTTACCGGGACCTCTACGGTCCGGAGCGCTTTTACCTTGAGCTTCAAGACCAAGGGCTGGAAGGGCAGGCCAGGATCAATGCCGGGCTTGTCGAGCTGGGGCGGGAGCTTGGCCTGGGACTCGTCGCGACCAATGATTCGCATTACCTGCGCCGCGAAGATGCCCGAGCGCATGATATCCTGCTGTGCATCCAGACGCTCAAGGCGGTGAATGACCCGGACCGACTTCGCTTCCCCACGCCGGAGTTCTACCTGAAAACCCCCGAGGAGATGGCGAGCCTCTTTGCCGAGGCGCCCGCCGCCCTGCGCGGCACCCGCGAGGTAGCCGAACGGGTCAGCCTTGAGTTCGAGTTCGGCAAACCCCGGCTCCCCCAGTACCGGGTTCCCGGGGAGTATGACGCGGACTCTTATCTCGAGAAACTCTGTCGAGAAGGGCTGGCCCGCCGGTATGCCGGGACCGGTGAGGCGCAGCAAGCGCGCCTGGCCCGGGAACTCGAGCTGATCAAGCGCATGGGCTACTCGGGGTATTTCTTGATTGTGTGGGATTTCGTGCGGTTCGCGCGCGAGCGGCGAATTCCCGTGGGGCCGGGACGCGGATCGGTGGCGGGCAGCCTGGTCGCATATCTCCTGGGCATCACCGATATAGACCCCTTGCGGTACAATCTGCTCTTCGACCGTTTCCTGAACCCCGAACGGGTGGATCTTCCCGATTTTGATATCGATTTCTGTTTCGAGCGCCGGGGAGAAGTGATCGATTACGTCGTTCGCCAGTATGGTGAGGATCATGTCGCCCAGATCATCACCTTCGGCACCCTCGCCGCCCGAGCGGCCCTACGGGACGTGGGCCGGGCCCTGAGTCTCCCGTACGCCGACGTGGACCGCCTGGCGAAGGCTGTGCCCTGGGCTCCGGGGATGACGCTGAACCGCGCTTTCGAGACCACGCCGGAACTAGGTGAGATGGTGGCGGCCAATCCCTCCCTGCGCCCGGCGGTCGAGATTGCGCAACTCCTGGAGGGCACCCCCCGCCATGCCTCAGTGCACGCCGCCGGCATCGTCATCGCCCGGGAGCGCCTGGCCGAGTTCGTACCCCTCTACCGAACGGCCGAGGGGCCGGTAGTCACCCAGTTTCCCATGGGTACGCTACAGGAGCTAGGATTGCTCAAGACGGACTTCCTCGGCCTGCGCACGCTGACGGTCATCGACCGGGCGGTGGCCATCCTTGCCCGACAGGGGCATGCCCTGGATATCGAGACCGTTTCCCTGGACGACCCGGAGGTATATCGGCTCCTCGCCGACGGCGAGACCGCCGGTCTATTTCAACTTGAAAGCTCGGGCATGACTGACCTGTTGCGTCGCTTACGGCCCCGGCAGTTCGAGGATCTGGTGGCGGCGCTGGCCTTGTTTCGCCCCGGCCCGCTCGGCAGCGGCATGATCGACGATTTCATCGATCGACGACACGGCCGGCGGTCCATCGAGTACCTGCACTCGAGCCTAGAACCGATCCTGGCCGAGACGTACGGGGTGATGGTCTACCAGGAACAAGTCATGCAGGTCGTGAGCGTCATGGCAGGTTTTTCGCTGGCGCAAGCCGACCTCTTGCGCCGGGCGGTGGCCAAGAAGAACACTCAGGAGATGCCACACCACCGCGAAGCCTTCTTACGGGGAGCGGCCGCCCGGGGCGCCGAACCGGCGGTCGCGGAACGGGTTTTCGAGTTGATCGCGCACTTCGCCGGGTACGGGTTCAACAAGAGCCACACTGCCCCCTACGCCCTCATTGCCTATCGGACCGCCTACCTCAAGGCCCATCACCCCCTCGCGTTCCTGGCCGCGCTATGCACCAGCGTTGCCGGCACTACCGATAAGGTGGCCGCGTATCTCGACGAATGCCGCCGGATGGGCATCCGGGTTCTGCTTCCTTGCGTTAACGAGAGCGAGGCGGAGTTCACGGTGGCCGGCGAGTCCGGCATACGCTTCGGCCTGGCGGCGGTCAAGAACGTGGGTTCAGCGGCCGTGGACGCTATCCTCCGGGAGCGCCACGCCGGGGGGCGCTTTTCGTCCCTCTGGGACTTCTGCGATCGAGTGGACGGCCGCCTCCTCGGGAAGCGAGGACTGGAGAGCCTGATCAAGGGAGGAGCGTTTGACTCGCTGAAGGCGAGACGCTCTCAACTGATGGCGGTGGTCGAGACTGCTCTCGAAGCCGGTCAACAGGCCCGGCGCCGTCGAGATGACGGCCAACTGGCGCTATTTCAGGGCGGTGAGCGGGATCCCGGGTTGCCACCCGTGCCCGAGTACCCCCGGGAGGTGCTCCTGGCTCAAGAAAAGGAGATGCTGGGGTTCTACCTCAGCGGTCATCCGCTGGCCGAACATGAGCGGGAGCTGCGCGCCGCAATCACCGCCACGGCGGCGCAACTCAAGGAACTCCCCGACGATCACCGGGCGACGCTTGGCGGCATGGTGGCCGTGCGCAAGCAGATCTTGACCCGCGCGGGTGAGCCGATGTTGTTCCTCACGCTCGAGGATCTTACCGGTCAGGTCGAGGTCATCGTATTCCCCCGGCTCTACGCACGCCATGCTTCCGCCTTGCGCGACGACGGCATCTTCATCGTCCAAGGGAAGGTGTCGGTGAATGAGGATGAGGTCAAGCTGGTTGCCGAGGACATTCGAAGACTCGACCAGAACGGCGGTGACCGCTCTTCCGGAACCACGGCAGTGGTCGTCGAGCTTCAAGGGGCCGAGGGTCATCCCGATCTGCTGGAGCGCATGAAAGCGACTTGCCTCCTTTCCCCGGGGCCGTGCCCGGTCTATGTGCGCCTTCCGGGCGCCGGGAAGACCATCCGCGCCGACCGGCGCTACTGGGTAGACGGTTCCCGCGAGTTGCTGGCGGCACTCGAGCAGGTAGTGGGGCGGGGAGCGGTCGTCACGCGTCTCCTGCCCGCCACCTGGAACCACAAGGAAGGAGCATGACATGTTATTAGAAGATGCCGGCGGCGCCTGGGTCGTCGTCAGGGTTGCTTCCACGCTGGCTTTGGCGGAGATGATGCAGGAGATCCTGACCAACGAGGGTATCCTGGTCATGCTCCGGAGCCTGGGGCCGCCGCAGATGGGGGCGGCCGCTCCCGTGGAAGTACTCGTGCCCCGGGCTGAGGCGGAAGACGCTCAGGAGGTGCTCGACGAAGTCCTTTCGGAAACCTGAAAGGGGGGGCAGCTATGCGGCGGACCAAGATCGTCTGTACCCTGGGGCCGTCCACCGACCCCCCGGGCATGATAGACGAACTCATCCGGGCGGGCATGAGTGTGGCCAGGCTCAACGCATCGCACGGCACGCTTGGCGAGCATCTTTCCCGGTTGCGGGCGGTTCGGGTGGCGGCCCAAACCCAGGGCGTACATGTGGCCGTAATGGTCGACCTGCGGGGGCCGGAGGTCCGATTGGGCCCCATCCCCGGGGACAGCCTGCTCCTTGCGGAGGGTCAAAGCCTCGACCTGGTGACGGAAGCAGGCGCGGCCGGCCCGGCGGACCTGGTCGTGGACTGGCCGGGGTTTGCCGAGAAGATGAGCCCGGGAGTTCGAGTGTTGATCGATGACGGCAACCTGGTGCTGGAGGTAATGGAGTCTGGCGACGGGCGGGTACGTTGCCGGGTGCGGGTCGGCGGCGAGTTGCTCGGGGGCAAGAAGATCAACTTGCCGGGAGTGCTCCTGGACCTGCCCTTCGTTGACGGCCGCGACCGTGACTGCCTGGCGCTGGCGGTACGCGAAGACGCGGAATGGGTGGCGGCGTCCTTCGTACGCAGCGCCGCCGATGTGCTCGAGGTCCGCCGGGTCGTGGAGGAAGAGGGCGGGCGCCCGGGGATCATTGCCAAGTTGGAGACGGCCGCAGGCGTCGAGTCGCTGGAGTCGATCTTGAAAGTCGCCGATGGCATAATGGTCGCCCGGGGCGACCTCGGGGTGGAGATGTCGGTCGAGGAGGTGCCGGTGGTCCAGAAACGACTGATTGCCCGGGCCAACCACCTCGGCAAACCGGTGATCACCGCCACCCAGATGCTGGAGTCAATGATCGGCCGTCCCCGACCCACCCGGGCGGAGGCCAGTGATGTGGCCAACGCCATCTACGACGGCACCGACGCGGTCATGCTTTCGGCCGAGACGGCGGTCGGGCGCTATCCCGTGGAGGCAGTGCGGACCATGGTCCGCATCGCCGAGCGCGTGGAACGCGATCCGGAAGTCGGGGAAGCCGCGCGGCACCGGGTACGCGTGTCCCTGCGCACGGTGACGGATGCCATAAGCCAGGCAACCTGTCAGATGGCGTCCGACCTGGGAGCGGCAGCGATCATCACTGCCACCACCTCGGGGCACACTGCCCGCATGGTGGCCCGCCACCGGCCTACCGTGCCCGTAATAGCCGCCACTCCCGATCCGGCCGTGGCTCGTCGCCTCGCCCTCATCTGGGGGGTTCGCGCCTTGCTCACCTCCGGCGCCGAGGGCACCGACCTCCTGGTTGAACAGGCGATTGACGCCTCCGTGCAGGCGGGCCTGGTAGTCGAGGGAGACCTGGTGGTGATCACCGCGGGCGTACCCGTGGGCGTGCCCGGCACAACCAACCTCATCAAAGTACACCCGGTAGGCGCCATCCTGCTCCGGGGCATGGGCATCGGCGGGCAACCGGTATCGGGCCCGGCCCGCGTGGGCAAGCATCCGTCGGACCTGGCCCGGCGTTTCGAGCGGGGAGACATACTGGTCGCCCTGAACACGGACCGGGACTTCATGGCGCTGCTAGAGCAGGCGGGGGGAGTGGTCGTGGAAGAAGGGGGGATGACCTCGCACGCTGCCATCGTCGGGCTCAACCTCGGCATCCCCGTGATCGTGGGGGCGGAAGGGGCCCTCGGCATCCTCCGCGACGGGCAACTCATCACCATCGACCCGGTCCGAGGGCTGGTATACCGCGGCCAGGCCAAGATACTGTGAAAATGATGGCCGGCAAGAAAGCGGGTCGGAACCGCTGATGTTCCTGCGATTGCTGCTGATCTTCAGTCTGATCCCCCTCGGGGAGATCGCCCTCATCATCGAGGTAGGACGGCGCATCGGCCTCCCCGCCACGCTTGCCCTGGTACTGCTGACGGCGGCGGCGGGAGCGGCCTTGGCCCGGCGCGAGGGTCTCGCAACGGTGAGGTCGATCGGCGATGCTATGTCCCGGGGAGAGGTTCCGACGGTCGGGCTGGTGGATGGCGCCCTGATTCTGATCGGGGGGATTTTGCTGGTGACCCCCGGTTTCCTCACCGATGCCGCCGGCCTGTTGCTGCTCGTGCCGGGAGTGCGCCGGCGGATTCGTCGTTGGCTGCGGCGGGCGCTGGAGAGGGCGATGGCCCGGGGTACCATCACTTTCGTGGGGCGTTGGTAAGCGGCAGGACTGCGCCGGGCGCGACCCGAACTATGAACGGGAGGTGGGGCGCCAGGTGACCGGCTATACGCCCGTTCCCGACGCTGAACCCTTTCGCATCAAGATGGTCGAGCCTATCCGGTGGACCACCCGCGAGGAGAGGGAGGGGCTGCTCGAGGAGGCGGGCTATAATCTCTTCCTGGTGCCTGCGGAAGCGGTCTACATCGACTTGCTGACCGACAGCGGCACCTCGGCGATGAGTGACGCCCAATGGGCCGGGCTGATGCGGGGCGATGAGGCATACGCGGGCAGTCGTAGCTTTTACCGGCTGCGCGAGGTCATACGCGGCCTGCTCGGTTTCGAGCACGTCCTCCCGACCCACCAGGGCCGGGGCGCCGAGCACGTCCTCTTTTCCACCATCCTCAAGCCGGGCCAACTCGTGCTCAACAACATGCACTTCGATACCACCCTGGCGCACGTACAGCATCGCGGGGGCATCGCCCAGGACCTGGCCATCGCCCAGGCCTATGACCCGACCTCCGCCCATCCCTTCAAGGGGGACTTCGACCTCAGCCGCCTCGAGCGTGCCCTGAAGGAGCACGGCCCCGCGAAGATTGCCCTGGTCATGGCCACCGTCACCTGTAACAGCGGCGGAGGCCAACCGGTTTCCCTCGCCAACCTGCGGCAAGCAGCGGCGCTTGCGCGTTCTCACGGCGTCCGCTTTTTCCTGGACGCTTGTCGCTTTGCCGAGAACGCCTACTTCATCCACGAACGCGAACCCGGCTGGACGGGCCGCCCCGTGCGGGAGGTCGTCCGGGCGATGATGGACGTCGCCGACGGTTGCACCATGTCGGGGAAGAAGGATGCCCTGGTCAACATCGGCGGCTTCCTGGCGATGCGCGACCCCGCGCTATACCGCCAGGCCACGGTATGGGCGGTGCTGTTCGAGGGTTTCCCCACCTACGGCGGGCTGGCCGGTCGCGATCTCGAGGCCATGGCCCGCGGGCTGGAGGAAGTGGTCGATGAGGAGTATCTCCGGCATCGGCTAGGGCAGGTCCGGTACCTTGCCGACCGGTTGCGGGACGCCGGGGTGCCGCTCATGGAGCCGCCGGGGGGCCATGCTGTCTATCTCGACGCCCGTCGCTTCTTGCCCCACCTCGACGCCGAGCAACTTCCCGGTCAGACGCTGGCGGTGGAGATCTATCGCGAGGGCGGGGTGCGCACGGTGGAGATCGGGACAGTGCTGGCCGGACGTGACCCGGCGACCGGCGCCAATCGCCATCCCGAGCTAGAACTGGTGCGCCTGGCCATCCCTCGCCGTGTCTATACCGACCGGCACCTCGAGTGGGTGGCGGCCAGCGTCATCCGGGTGTATGGGCGTCGCACGGCGATGAGGGGGATGACCATGACCGAGGAACCGCCCGTCCTCCGGCACTTCACCGCGCGCTTTCGACCCATTGCGTGATTCCGGGAGGGAGACCGTTGCAGCGCAGGCAAGCCGAACCGTACAAGATCAAGGTTGTCGAGCCGATCGCCGTCACCACGCCCCAGCACCGGCTGAGGGCCATCGCGGAAGCGGGGTACAACTCGTTCCTGCTCCGATCCGAGGACGTCTACATCGACCTGCTCACCGACAGTGGCACTTCGGCGATGAGCGACAACCAGTGGGCGGGGATGATGCTGGGCGATGAGGCCTATGCGGGCAGCCGGAACTTCTACGCCTTGCAGGAGGCGGTGCGGGACATTTACGGATATCCCCATGTCATTCCCACTCACCAGGGAAGGGGCGCCGAGCACATCATCTCCCAGATCCTCATTCGGCCCGGGGACTACGTTCCCGGCAACATGTACTTCACGACCACCCGCGCCCATCAGGAGCGGGCGGGCGGGACCTTCGTGGACGTTGTCATCCCCGAAGCCCACGACCCCCAAAACCGCCATCCCTTCAAGGGCAACGTCCATCTTGGAAAGCTCCGCGAACTGGTCGATCGGGTCGGCGCCGACCGCATCCCCTATCTGTCGCTTGCGGTCACGGTGAACATGGCGGGGGGACAGCCGGTCTCGCTCGACAATATGCGGCAGGTGAGCGCGTTCTGCCGGGAACGCGGCATCCGGATCATGTGTGACGCCACCCGCTGCGCCGAGAATGCCTACTTCATCAAGGAACGGGAAGCGGGCCAGGCGGATCGACCTTGCCGGGACATACTCAAGGAAATGCTGTCGTATACCGACGGCTGCACCATGTCCGGCAAGAAAGATCCCCTGGTGAACATCGGCGGCTTCCTGGCGACCCGCGAGTTCGATGTGTACCAGAAGGCGACGCAACTGGTCGTGTTGTTCGAGGGGATGCCTTCCTACGGCGGGCTGGCCGGCCGGGATATGGAGGCGATGGCCCGGGGCATCCGGGAGATGGTCGACGATGATTACCTGGCCTGGCGCATCGGCCAAGTTCGCTACCTGGGCCAGCAACTCCTGGAGGCCGGCGTGCCCATCGTGGAACCGATCGGCGGCCATGCCGTGTATCTGGATGCCAGATCTTTCCTCCCCCATATCGAACAGGCGCAGTACCCTGCGCAAGCGTTGGCGGCGGCGCTGTACCTTGACTCGGGGGTACGGGCGATGGAGCGGGGCAATGTGTCCGCCGGCCGCCGTCCCGACGGGAGCGAGTACTTTCCCAGGCTGGAGATGGTCAGGCTCACCATCCCCCGGCGTGTGTACACCGACCGCCACATGGACGTGGTCGCCGATTCGGTGATGACCCTTCATCGCCGGCGAGACCGGATCCAGGGGCTGAATATGATCTACGAGCCGCCGACCTTGCGTTTCTTTACCGCGCGCTTCGAGCCGCTCGGGGGAATGTTGGCGGCAGACTGAACGGGGATGGATGGTGCCGGGGGCGGGATTCGAACCCGCACGGGGGGTTGCCCCAACGCATTTTGAGTGCGCCGCCTGTGCCAGCTCGGCTACCCCGGCATGTACCTTGTGGGCCGTCTCATTCTAGCACGTACCGCCTGCCGGCGACAAGGCTCACGAGTTGCTCCCTGGCGGCTGCTCCTGGCACTCGCCGTGGCGGGCAAGGAACTCCTGCCCGGGCCCCGCACGCCCAGGTGGACTTGGACCTGGGGGCGGCCGTCCGCTTCAACGGCCGGGGCCTCGGTCACGGCCGCCTGATCATCGGCGGGTCTGCCCGGGTGCCCTCAGGAGGATCGACCGGCTTGCCCGAGAAGTCCCCGGGGAACCAATCGCGTCCCGGGGAACCTCCCGCGCAGCCCGGGCGTCCACGTAACGGGGAAGCGGTCTTCCACCGAAGGGGGCCAGGATCCATGGCGGTGAACCCTGCCGGGAGCGAGCCCGGGTTGCCGGCGGCTTCGTTTGGGGATGAGTTGCTGGTGAGCGCGGCAAAACAGGGCGACCGCGCCGCTTTCGGCGAGCTGGTCAGGCGGTACGAGCGCAAGGTGTACAGCCTGGCCTACCGGTACACGGGCGATCCCGACGACGCCGCCGATCTGGCTCAAGAGGCTTTCCTCAAGGCATTCTGTGCTCTGAGAACCTTTCATGGCCGTAGTTCCTTCTCTACCTGGCTATACCGGGTGACGGCCAACGTGTGCCTCGATGCCCTGCGCAGTCGCCGGCGTCGCCGCACCCTGTCCCTGGACCAGGCGCGCCCCGGCGGGGAAGGCGATCGCGAATGGGACCTGGCGGACCCGGGAGCAGACCTTCAGGAGCAGGTCCAGCGCCGCGAGGTCCACGAGACCATCCTCCGAGCCGTCGGCCGGCTCGGGCCCGAGCAGCGCATGGTGGTGATCCTCCGCGACTTCCAGGGCCTGTCTTACCAGGAAATATCGCAGATCCTGCGGCTTCACTTGGGCACGGTGAAATCGAGGCTCAATCGCGCCCGACTGGCCCTCAGGGACGAGTTGACCCGGGCGGAACTTTCGCCGGCCCGTCCCGTCTCAAGGTCAGACCGAGGAGACGAGGATGCGGTGGGAGGAGGCGATTGTGCGTGAAGTGCGAGCAGATCAGAGACCGCCTCTCGGCCTACCTTGACGGGGTGATGGGGAGGAGCGATCGCCGGCGAGTGGAGGAGCACCTGGCGGAATGTGCAGGATGTCGGGCGCTGGTGGAAGAACTCGGCCGCAACATCGAGCGATGCAAGGCAGCGCCGGAGGTGGTCCCTCCGCCCGGTTTCCGGCAAGAAGTTGAGCGGGCCTTGCAGCAGGCCGCCGCCGTTCCCCGACAACCCGCCTGGCAGCGGGTGGGCCGCTGGTGGGGGGATCTGCGCTGGCAGAAGGCGGTGGTGGCGGTCGCCGGCGCGGTCATCTTGTTGGTGGCCGCCGGGCTAGCCCTTGACGATGGCGGCCTCTGGACGACTGCTCCCGGCGTGCCGTCAGTGACCGATATCGACCGCGATGACGCCGTGACGCTCACCGGCCGACCCGGCATTAGCCTGCAAGAAGCGGCCAGGCTGGCGGAGCAGAAGGCGCCAGTCCCGCCGGCGGCCGAGTTAGTCCGCGGCCAG
>DBBB01000090.1:1059-2545 GCA_002291985.1 Firmicutes bacterium UBA995 | reverse complement strand
CGGGAGGGCTGGTTGAGCGTCTCGCCTGCCGCCCCCCAGGGAAGCCTACGCAGCCTGCTTGGCTGCCCGGGAGGTAGCGGCATGATGGGCAGGATTAAGCAAAAACAGTGTCCAAGTATAGGGGAGCGGCGCACACGCTCGTTCGGGAAGGTAAGAACCCCTCCCGGAAAATCGGCCGGCACTGGCGTTTCCGGAGCGGGGCCTTTGACCGCTGGCTCGAAGAAACGCGAGTAAACGAGCCCGGTTCAGGAGGAGCTCGCTAATGGCGGAGCCACTCGCCGATAGAGTCATACGAAGAATTGGACAAGCTGCCGAGCAGTACCACCGGCTTGTCATGTTGGTGGCCCCGGCTGGTGCGGGCAAGACTACTACGCTCCAGGATGTTCATGAGCGCACAATGGCTCCGCTGGTCAACGTCAACCTCGAACTTTGCCGGCGCATGCTCGATCTCACCGAGCGCCAGCGGGCGCTGCAGTTGCCCCGCCTCCTCGCGGAGATCGTGGGCGCATCCGCAGCTGATGTGGTTCTTCTGGACAACCTCGAGGTCCTCTTTGATCTCTCGCTCAAGCAGGACCCGTTGCGGCTTTTGCAGGGGATCTCCCGGAATAAGACGGTGGTTGCGGCCTGGAACGGCTCCATCGACGGCGAGCACATGGTCTATGCGGCGCCGGACCACCCAGAGTACAAACGATATCCCCTACGAGATTTGCTGGTAGTGAACCCGGAGACCGTTGCATGAAGACAAAGAACGAAAGCACAGGAGGGCAGATGCGATGAAATACGGAGACCTGATCCAGTTTGAGCCTATCGAGTCCGTGGTCCAGCTACGGGACGCCGACGAGGCCGCTGCTGCCCGACAGCTTGTCGGGACCTACGTGATTTCCTCGGAGATGGCTGAGAAGCTGGTCAACCTAGTGGTGCCACAGCTTCAGTTCGACCAGCCCATGGACAGCAAAGGGCTGCTGGTCGTGGGCAACTATGGTACCGGTAAGTCGCACCTCATGTCCGTGATCTCCGCCCTGGCCGAACACGGCGATCTCGCAACGCATCTGAACGACAAGAGCGTGGCCAGCGCTGCGGCCAAGATCGGCGGGCGGTTCAAGGTAGTCAGGACCGAGATCGGCGCGACCACCATGTCCCTGCGCGACATCCTCGTGGCCGAACTGGAGGAGCACCTGGCCGCAATGGGCGTGTCTTATTCCTTCCCGCCCGCGGACAAGGTGGCCAACAATAAACGCTCCTTCGAAGAGATGATGAGCGCCTTCCACCAGGAGCATCCCGACCATGGTCTGCTCCTGGTGGTGGACGAACTGCTGGACTACCTGCGCACCCGCAAGGATCAGGAACTCATTCTCGATCTCAACTTCCTGCGCGAGATCGGCGAGGTCTGCAAAGACCTGCGGTTCCGCTTCATCGCCGGTGTCCAGGAAGCCATTTTTGATAGCCACCGCTTTGGCTTTGTGGCCGACAGCATCCGCCGGGTGAA
>DBBB01000090.1:0-739 GCA_002291985.1 Firmicutes bacterium UBA995 | reverse complement strand
CGACAGCATCCGCCGGGTGAAAGACCGTTTCGAGCAAATCCTCATCGCCCGCAAGGATGTCAAGTTCGTGGTAGCCGAGCGTCTGCTCAAGAAGACCGCCGACCAGCAGGTGAAAATCCGGGAGTACCTGACACCCTTCGCCAAGTTCTATGGCCGCATGAACGAGCGCATGGATGAGTTCGTGCGCCTCTTCCCCGTGCATCCGGACTACATCGACACCTTCGAGCGGGTCACCGCGGTGGAAAAGCGTGAGGTGCTCAAGACCCTGTCCCTGGCCATGAAGAAGCTGCTGGTCAAAGACGTGCCCGACGACCGGCCCGGGGTCATCTCTTATGACGGCTACTGGACCACCCTGCGCGAGAACCCGTCCTTCCGCGCCGTTCCGGACATCAAGGCGGTCATCGATTGCAGCAAGGTGTTGGAGTCCCGCATCCAGCAGGCCTTCACCCGGCCGGTATACGAGCCCATGGCGATCCAGCTCATCCACGCGCTGTCGGTCCACCGGCTTACGACCGGCGATATCTACGCCACCCTGGGCGCGACGGCGGAGGAACTGCGCGACGGGTTGTGCCTCTTCCAGCCGGGCATCGGGGAACTGGGCGGCGATCCCGCCGATGACCTGCTCTCCCAGGTGGAGACCGTGCTGCGGGAAATCCACAAGACGGTCAGCGGGCAGTTTATCTCTTCCAATCCGGACAACCGCCAATACTACCTGGATCTCAAGAAGACCGACGATTTC
>DBBB01000131.1:5442-18889 GCA_002291985.1 Firmicutes bacterium UBA995 | reverse complement strand
GGAAGAAGCCCCACTAGCTCAACCAGCCTTTCACGCTCTTTCACTGCCACGACAACCACCTTCTCACCTCCCAGTCTACCACAAGCCACACCGCCAGCACCATGTCCAAGACCGCCCGGTCGTCCGGCCCGTCCACTCGCCCCACGCCCCTTGAACCGGCCATCGTCTCCCCGCCGGAGGTGAGTGCCGGAAGGAGGAATTCCGGGGGGCAGAAGAAACACGCTACTGGACTTTGCCGGGACGGGTTGACGGGGGCCGCTCATGTGGCGACTATCTCTTCGCAGGGCAAAGCCTTGGCGGCGTACGCAAGCGCGGCCTGGATGTCCTCCCGGTTGAGGCTTGGATACCCGTCCAGCAGATCTTCTACCGTGGCGCCCTCGCCAAGCTTCCGCAAGATGAACTCAACCGGTATCCGCGTGCCCTTGATGACCGGCTTTCCCATCATCACCTTCGGGTTGATTTCAATCCGCTGGGCAAGAACATCGATGCCCACTACCACAAACCCCCTTCCGGGAACCGGTCAAATCCCGCGGCGACAGACGGCGACGCCGCTTCCCCACGCTCATTATAACCTGGATCACACGCCGCTGGCAGGTCCTGCTCGACAGCAAGTGCCTCAACCAGGCGCGTACCGGATTGTCCTTTTAGGCCTGCCCCGGTTTGGTAGACACCCGAGACGTGGACAACTCAGGAGCACTCGCGTTGCCTTCAGCTTGCCTCCGGGTAAACCAGGCTGTAAACTGGCACTGGAGGTGATACGCATGCCGACGGCGATAGTCCGGGTGAGCGAGGCTGCCTGGCAAACCCTCAAGCACCTGTCGGAACGGTGCGGGACCACCATGCAAGAAATCGTTGACAGGGCGGTGGAGGAGTATCGACGGAAGCTCTTCTTGGAGGAGGCCAATCGGGCTTACGCGGCGCTGAAAAGCGATCCCGGGGCTTGGCGGGAAGAGCTTGAAGAGCGAAGGGTTTGGGATGCAGTGCTAGCTGATGGTGCCGAGGAAGGGGAGGGGCCGCAGTGAAGGCCCCTTTGCGTGGAGAAGTATGGCTGGTGGATCTCGATCCGGCCCGTGGTCATGAACAGGCAGGTAAGCGGCCTGGGCTTGTAGTTTCGGTTGACCTCTTCAACCGTGGGCCTGCGGAACTTGTTGTGCTGGTTCCCCTGACCACCCGGGCAAAAGGGGTACCGTGGCATGTCCCGGTGGAGCTGCCCGAAGGTGGGCTGGAGCAGAAGAGCTTCATCAAGTGCGAAGACGTGCGGTCGGTCGCCAGGGAGCGGCTGACAAGCCGACTGGGTGCGGTGTCCTCCAAGACGCTGGCGTCGGTGGAGGACAGGCTGCGGATACTTTTGGAGCTTTGAGTGCGTCCCACTTGCAAGCGGCCGGGCAGATCGTCCTCACGGCTCAGGGAGCCGACAACAACGGCGCCCCGGTCTCGTGTGATATGTACTGGCAAGTCGAGCAGCCACACATCGCTGAGGTCACACCTCTGGAGCGCGGTATGGCGGTGGTGCGCGGGGTCAATCGCGGGAGCACCAGGCTTATCGTCCAATCCGAGGGAGTGGAGACGGCGCTGTTGATCTTCGTGGAACCTGTCGGCGAGTTCCGGCTCGAAGTCAACGAAGAGGGCCGCATGGAGTGGCAGTGGACGCTGGGCGAGGTCGGCGACGGCGTCCGGCGGGAGCTGCAAAAGCTCGGCTGGTGGAGTGCGAGGGCCGGGGCGTTCATCTCGTCCACCAGGAGCCACCCCCGTCCCTCTTGCCTCTTCTTTGTCGAGGTCTACCAGATGGTTGTTACCGGATACCGGCCGATCATCGCATCGGCGGTGATTATGGGCAGATCCTCCATTTGCGCCTGTACCACCAGCAAGCGGTCGAACGGGTCGCGGTGGTGGGGGGCAAGGGAATGAACCTGCAAGGCGTGGCTCATTTGGACCGGCAGGCTTGTTACTGCATTCAGTCTCAGTTGCTCGGCCACGAAGAGGTGAAGCTGGTTCGTCTCGAATTTCAGCCTTCCCAATCCGGCCTTTATGGCCATTTCCCAGCCGCTGGCAGCACTGAGAAACAGGTCATTGGTACCCGTTCCGATTAGCTGGCGTGCCCGGGGAGAGAGACGGGGGTCGTCGGTGATCCACCAGAGAAAGACGTGCGTATCAAGTAAGGCTCTCACTCTTCGAAGCTCTCCAGGACAGATTCAGGCAGCGGGGCGTCGAAGTCGCCGGTCATGGCGATCTTACCTTTGGCACTGCCCGGCACCCGGGCGGCAGGGCGACTGTTGATGGGGGAAAGTCGAGCTATCGGCACATCAGCTTTGGCGATGATGATCTCCTCACCCTGTTGCACTCGTGCCAGCAGTCTCGAAAGGTGCGTCTTGGCTTCGTGGATATTGACCTGACGCATAGCCGTCTCACCTCAGTTCAAGTCTAAACTAGACTGAAGACTAAGTCAATAGTGACCCGTGAGGCTCGTGTTCCATAGTAGCGGCGGATCTTGAACACGGACCGTGGCCACTCAGGCCTGGGCCAACGTGAGTTACGGCCCAGACGCGCTTCCGCTGCTGACTGGAGGGAAAGAGCGAGTTAAGCCACCGCTAGTCAGTTTTGCGTGGGCTAAATAGTGTGTCCCGTCTCGCCGCGAATTGGCTGTGACGCTGGAAGCGGTAGATCTCGAAGTGTCGAGAGGGTCTGGCGGTGCTCGCCTTCATGTACGACTTCCAAGTGCCCCTCGACTACAACCTGACGGAGCACGACCTGCCCATGGTCAAGGTGCAGCAGACGATCGGCACCTTCCGGAGTTTCGCCGGTGCGCGGGCCTGCCTGCCGGCAGGCAGGCCTTCGTCTTGCGCGTATGCGAGTACAATCGAGGAACCCGGTGCGGGAAACCCGCACGCCAGGGTCTGTGCGGGGGGGGGGGGGCCGGGGGGAGCCGGCGTCCCTACCCCGGCCAAGAGTGGTATAATGAGTCAGGGCGTCCCCCGGACAGGTGGTGCACATGAGCGGCGACCAGCCGGCAACCTCGACCGAGATGCTGTTCGCCCTTGCCGGCCGGTATGCCGCAGCCGCTCGTGATCTGCTGGCCGGACGACTCACCTCCGTCGTGCTGTTCGGCTCGGTCGCGCGTGAGGAGGCCGGCACGTCGTCCGACATCGACCTGTTGGTGGTCGTGGACGAGGCGCCCCCTCGGGCCACTCGGCGGCGGGCGATGCTGGAACCAGTCCGAGAACGGTTAATGCCGCAACTCGAGCGCGCCTGGGACCAGGGCATCTTCACCGACTTCAGCGAAGTAATCATTACCCGCGAGGAGGCCGCGAAGCCCCGGCGCTTTTTCCTCGACCTCGTGGAGGACGCCACCATCCTCCACGATGAGGGCGGGTTCTTCGCGGGGGTCCTCGCCGATCTTCGGGCCAGGGTGAAGGACATGGGCGCGGTGAGAAAGCGTATCGGCAACGTGCGCTACTGGGACCTGAAACCTGATTTCGCTCCCGGAGACGTCGTTGAACTGTGACCAATCACGAGGCTGCCAAGCACGACATTGACCGGGCCGGAGTGATTTTCGGCGAGGCCAAGTCCCTATTCCAGCGTGGACACTGGAACCTCGTGGTGCGCCGCGCCTAGGAGACCATGGAACTCGCGCTGAAGGGTTGCTTGCGGTGGGCAGGGGTCGAGGCGCCCAGGATGCACGATGTGGGGCCATTGCTCAGGCAGACTGTAGAGCGGTTCCCCAAGAACTTCGGCGAAATGGTGCCCCGCCTGGCTTCGATATCGCGTTCGCTGCGGGCCGAGCGCGAGATCAGCTTCTACGGAGATCCGGCGAGCGGCTTGCCCCCGGAAGCGCTATATGGAGAGGAAGACGCAGCGGAAGCCATCGGCAAGGCGACGCTGGTGCTGGAAGCTTGCTCGAAGCTCGGCCTACCATGATAGTAACCGGCCGTTCAACCGGTTGGGCAGACACACTTCACCCGGACCGCCGGTTGGCCAATGGCTGTCAGAACGCCACCATCAATCAGTTTCGCGTGGGCTAAATGGTGGATGGCGCCTCTGCCTGACGCCGTGCCGGGTAGAAAGCCGGATACCGGCTTGGCTGTGGAGATTGGCTCCGCAACACCCTGATTCCTTCGCGGTGTGCCTTATGCCGGCGTCCAAGGGCAGGCTGATGCCTTCCGGTGTGAGGCTCGTGTTGCTCCCCCCTGGTGTGTTGCTGACTTCCGTCCAATCGGTTTCTTGATCCGTCTCGTCGCGAACTCGCTGTGGTGCTGGAAGTGGCAGGCCTCGAAGTCTCGAGAGGGATCTCCAGCGGTGCTCGCCTTCATGTATGACTTCCGGGTGCCCTTCGACTGGGCTTGCCCCGGTTTGGTGGACACCCGAGATGCGGACAACTCAGGAGCACTCGCGTTGCCCTCAGCTTGTCTCCGGGTAAACCAAAACCGGCAGGTAAGCGGCCTGGGCTTGTAGTTTCGGTTGACCTCTTCAACCGTGGGCCTGCGGAACTTGTTGTTCTGGTCCCCCTGACCACCCGGGCAAAGGGGGTACCGTGGCATGTGCCGGTGGAGTTGCCCGAAGGTGGGCTGGAGCAGAAGAGCTTCATCAAGTGCGAAGACGTGCGGTCGGTCGCCAGGGAGCGGCTGACAAGCCGACTGGGTGCGGTGCCTTCCAAGACGCTGGCGTCGGTGGAGGACAGGCTGCGGATACTTTTGGGGCTTTGAGTGCGTCCCGCTTGCAAGCGGCCGGGCAGTAGAAGGGCGGCGGATGTGCCCATGGCGCCGTTGTGGGGCGTGCGCAGGTGGGCGGCGGGTCTACCTTCGTTTTTCCAGAGCAGGGGGGACTGGGGCAACGGTGGCCGTCACGGTCTACGTGCTGACCGAGATCCTTGTCTGGAAGGGAGAGGCACCTCTGGAGCGCGGTATGGCGGTGGTGCGCGGGGTCAATCGCGGGAGCACCAGGCTCATCGTCCAATCCGAGGGAGTGGAGACGGCGCTGTTGATCTTCGTGGAACCTGTCAGGGAGATCCGGCTCGAAGTCAACGAAGAGCGCCGCATGGAGTGGCAGTGGACGCTGGGCGAGGTCGGCGAAGGCGTCCGGCGGGAGCTGCAAAAGCTCGGCTGGTGGAGTGCGTGGGCCGAGGCGTTCATCTCGTCCACCAGGAGAGCCACCCCTGTCCCTCTTGCCTCTTGTTTATCGGGGTCTACCAGATGGTTGTTACCGGATACCGGCCGATCATCGCATCGACGGGGGTCGTCGGTGATCCACAATTAGCCTCGTCTTTCGTCATGCAGGATCCAGTCGATTCTCGTGGAATGTTTCACTCCAGACATGGAATCCCGCAATACGGTACATGTGGCCGAAATTCGTGCCGGGGAGGTGGTGCCGGGGCCGGCGGCGATCGGTCAAGCCTGACAGGTAATCACCATTTTGGAGGTGAAACAAGTGGCGGAAGTCAAGCACGAAGTGAAGCGGGCTGTCGGACCGGCTTCGGTGGCCTGGATCACCCTGTTCGGAGCGTTGATCGGAGTCACCGCCCTGATCCCTATCTTCCCCTACGTCGGGGGCGGAGGCTACGTCCCCTTGGCCACTCCTTTTGGCGCCATGGCGCCCATGCTTCTGGGACCGGTCGGGGGAATCACGTCCTCCGTCGTTGGCGGACTGATCGGCATGTTCTTGGCCCCCGGGGCGTTTCCGCTGGGCCTGGTGGATGTGGGCCTCAACACGGTCTTACCCGCTTTCCTGGTCAGCCTCATCATCCTCAACACCCGTTACTGGAAGGTCAGCGTGCCCGTGGCGGTGGTCATCGGTCTGTTCGGGGCGCTCTTCCCCTTCTACATCCCCGGAGCCGCCGCCGGGTTTGACCGGCCCCAGGAGCCCCTCTACACTATCCTCGCCTCGATCTACTGGCTGCCTTCACTGATCATCCTGGCCACCCCGCTGGGAACCCGGATGATTCCGGCGTGGTTAGTCTCGGGGGACCGGAGGCTCAAGTACACCGGGATCTTCCTGGCCTTCCTGACCGCCATGTGGCTGTGGTGGAACCCGTGGTCCAAGATTTACTGGTACCTCTTCAGGTACGCGCCCGCCCTGGGGGTCGCCACCACCATTGCTTACCTCTGGTGGATCCCGGCGCTGGCCCTGGTCATCACCATCATCACCATGCCTTTGCTGGAGGCTTTGGGTCGGAGCGGCCTGCCCAAAGTCGGGGACGCCCTGTGGTAAATGGAGTCCCCCCGTGCGGGACCCCGGGTTCCGGGGTCCCGCACGATCCACGGGGAGGAGTTTCCGTGGCGGAGCCGGTGGTCCGGCTCCGCGATCTCACTTTCACCTACGATCCCGACGTGGTGGCCCTCCAGGACCTCTACCTGGACCTTCACCCCGGCGACATCCTGGCCGTGTTCGGGGCCAACGGGGCCGGCAAGTCCACCCTCTGCTACCTCCTCTCGGGGATCATCCCCAACATCTACGGGGGAACCCGGATGGGCGAGGTCCGGGTGTTCGGGGAGGATCCCTGGGAACACCCCATCCACCACTCCGCCCGCAACCGGGCCATCGTTCTCCAGGACCCGGAGACGCAGCTTTTCATGCCCACCCTGGAGATGGAGCTGGCCTTCGGCCCGGCCAACTTCGGGGTGCCCCGGGAAGAGATCCGGGAGCGACTGGGATGGGCCTTGAAGACGGTGGGACTGGGAGGGTTGGACCGGCGGAACCCCAAGGCATTATCCGGGGGGCAGAAGCAGCGGGCCGCCCTGGCTAGCGCCTTGACCATCCTCCCCGGGCTGCTCATCCTGGATGAGCCCACCTCTCAGCTCGATCCGCTGGGGTCGACCGAGGTGCTGGAGGCCCTGAAGGAGGTGGTGGCCGGCCGGGATCTCACCACCGTGATCACCACCCACAAGGTGAGCGAGATGGAGGGATTGGCCAACCAGGCCCTGGTCTTGCACCGGGGTCGGGTGGCTCTGCAGGGAACACTGGAGGAAGTTATCAGCCAGGTCGACCGGCTGGAGGAGGTGGGGGTGCAAGCGCCCCCCTTACGCCAGTTCTTTCATCTGGTGCTGCCCGGGCCGGAGAGTAACTCCTCCGACCTCGAGGGGGCGGCCGGGCGGGTCAGGGAACTCGTGGATGGTGGCAGGCTGGAGGTGGTGGCCCCCGTCGGGACAGCCCGGCGGGCTCCGGCGCGGCCGGCGGCGCCCCTCCTGCAGGTGGAAGAGGTTACCTACGCCTACCCCGGCAATCCCCCGGTGACTGCTTTGCGCGACGTCAGCCTGAAGGTCGCCGAGAGCGAGTTCCTGGCCATCCTCGGGCAGAACGGCTCCGGCAAGACCACTCTGGTCAAGTGCATGGTGGGTCTCCTGAAGCCCCGTCAGGGACGCATTGTGTTCCGGGGCGAACCCATCGCACGGATGTCGGTGGGACAGATCGCCACCCGGATCGGGATGGTCCTGCAGAATCCTGACTACCAGCTCTTTTCAGTGTCCTCGGAGGCGGAGATCCGGTTCGGGCTGGACAACCTGGGCCTGGATCCCCGGGAGGCCGGGGAGCGGACCGGGGAGGCCCTGCGCCTCCTGGGGTTGGAGGAACACCGGGGCGTTTTCCCTTTCCGGCTCAGCTTCGGTGACCGGCGCAAACTGGCGGTGGCCGCCACGGTGGCCATGGGACCCCAGGTGCTGATCCTGGACGAGCCCACCACCGCCCAGGACTACCGGGGGCGTTACCTCTTGGCCGACATTGCCCGGGACCTCCGGGAGCGGGAAGGGCGCACCATCATAATGATCAGCCACGACATGGACCTGGTGGCCCGGTACGCCGAGCGGGTGGTGCTCATGCTGGACGGCCGGATCATCCTGGACGGCCCCCCGGAGGAGGTCTTTGACCAGGTGGAAGTCCTCGCCCGGACCTACCTAAAGCCACCCGACCCGGCCCTCCTGGGGAGGATGCTGGACGACCTGGGGGTTCCGCGGGGGACGTTGACCCCGGAGCAACTGGCATCGATCTTCCGCCCGGGGACGGGGGTGGCCTGAGTGCGGACCGTCTTTCACTACATCGAGCGCGATACCTTCGTCCACCGGCTGCACCCGATGGTCAAGTTACTCCATATCCTCCTCACCCTGGGCCTCATCGTGGTCCCCTACTGGCCAACCCTGCGCGACCTTGCGGCTCTTCTGGTCTGGCTGGGGCTAAACGCTGTCCTCGGGACCGTGGCCCGCCTCTCGCTCCGCCAGTTCGGCTTTCTCGCCAAGATCCTGCTGGGGACCTTCCTGTTCATACTGCTCACCCAGGGCTTCATGTACCGGGGCGAGACCCCCCTCATCATCCTGGGTCATCTCGCGATCGGGGGTGGGGTCGACCTGGTGATCACCCGGGAAGGTCTCTTCTTCGGGATCATCCTCTGCATGCGGATGCTGACCGCGGTGTCAGCACTCCCCCTCTTTGTCTCCACCACGCCGGTCTCGTCGATCATGGCCGTCCTGACCAGCCTGCGCCTGCCGCCCACTTTCAGCTTCATGTTCGTGAGCGCCCTGAGCTTCACCAGCATGATCTTTGAGATGTGGTCGACCATCCTGGACGCCCAGCGACTGCGGGCTTTCGACATCGAGTCCATGAACGTGTTCCGCCGCCTGAGCAGGGCCTACGTTCCCGTGCTCACCCCGCTGGTGCTGATGCTGTTCCGCAAGGGTAATGACCTCCAGATAGCACTGGAGGCCAAGGGGTTCGGTGCCCCCGGCCCGCGGACGCAGTTAGAGGTGCTACGCTTCACCTGGCGGGACGGGCTGGCGGCGGCCGGCCTGGTGGGGGTGTTCGTGCTTTGTCTGTGGATCAAGTACGCGTAGAACTCGGTTATGGCCGAGGTATCCTGCGGGCCGAGCTGCCCGCCGCCCGGCTGGCAGCCAGGGTGGTTCCGCTGCCGGGTCTCCGCGCCGCCGGCGAAGTCGGGGAGCGCGATTTAGTGCTCGGTGCCCTGCGCCGGGCCTCGTTACGGGAGTTCGTCCGGGGGGGGCGACGGCTGGCGGTCGTGGTCTCCGACGCCACCCGGGTGGTCCGGACCCATTGCTTCCTCGAAGCCCTGCTGGACGAGGTCAACGCCGGGGGGGTAGCCGACGCCGCGGTGGACGTCGTTTTTGCCCTGGGGGCGCACCGCCGCCAGAGTCGCGAGGAGATGGCCTCCCTGCTGGGGGAGGCCGTCCTGGAACGAGTGAGGGTCCACCAGCACGATGCCAGCGCTCCTGACCTCGTTCACCTGGGTACCACCTCCCGCGGCACCCCGGTGCGGCTTAACCCCCTGGTGGCAGAGGCCGACCGAGTGGTGGTGACGGGTGCCGTCACCTTCCACGATTTCGCCGGCTACAGCGGGGGGCGCAAGAGCCTTATCCCCGGAGTGGCCGGGCTGGACACCATCCGCCACAATCACCAGCTCTTGCTCTTGCCCGGACGGGGATCGGGCCGCCATCCCCGGGCCACCGCTGGCGTCCGGGACGGTAACCCGGTGCACGAGGACATGCTGGAGGGAGCGTGCCTGCTGCCCCGGGTGTTTGCGGTCCAGGTCGTCGCAGGGGAGGACGGTCGCATCGCCTTCGCCGCCGCCGGCGGCCTCCGAGAGGCCCACGCCGAGGCGGTCGGGGAGGTAGACCGGTGGTTCAAGATGACCTTACCGCACCCGGCGGACGTGGTCATCGCTGGGGCAGGCGGCTTCCCCAAAGACGTCTCCTTCTACCAGGCCACCCGCACCGTGGAGCCCATCCTGCGGGCGGTACGCCCCGGTGGCCAAGTGGTCCTGGCGGCCGAGTGCCCGGAGGGCCTGGGTGACCCCGACTTCGCATGGTGGCTGGAGCATCATTGCTCTCCCGCAGAAATGGAGGACACCCTTCGGCAGAATTTCCAGGTGTGCGGGTTCATTGCCTACGCGCTTTGGTGCGGGATGGACAAGGTTACCTTCAGCGTGGTCACCGCTCTGGACCCGTCCGACCTCGCCCTCACCCGGCTGAACCCCGCCGCCTCGCTGCAGGAGGCAGTGGACCGGGCCCTCGATGCCGTCGGCCCCGGGGCGAGAGTCTACCTGATGCCCGATGCCTCCCTGGTGCTGCCGGTGCAGGGTGACCGGTAAGAGCATGTTAGCGTGCGCCTCATGGTCTACAGCGTCCGCTCTGAGCTGAACCCTGGCAAGTGTCAGTAACCTGCACGGTTATCCCTTGAAAAACTCAAGGAGGCAGAGCTTTTGGCTAACCCTCCTGTACGAGGCTTTGCGGAGCGCGTTTTCGTCTATCACGCCGGGGCTCTGCTCAGACCACGCCGGTGAGTTGCTGCAGCTTCCGTTGGACGCTATGGCTAGCCTCGCCCGGCGGCTGATGCCAACCCGCGACAACGCGAAGGAGGACCGGCCGGGCGGCTCATCCAACGGCGCAAGGGGGGCGCTCTCCCGGGCTTGCCCGTGCCTCCTCGAGCGGGAGGGGTTGCCCGGCGACGAACTCCGCCTGCTGCTCCATCTCAAGACTCGACGCCCGCGGACGTCCCGCGGCGGGACATCGCGAACGGTGCCGGTCGATCGGAGAGGTCAGGACGGACGGACGGCGAAACTCTCCTCCCGGGAGGTCGGCCATGAGGGCGGAGATCCTCGCCGTCGGCACCGAACTGCTGCTTGGCCAGATCGAGAACACCAACGCCCGTTTCCTGTCACGGGCACTGGCGGATCTCGGCATCGACGTCTTCTATCATGTGGCGGTCGGGGACAATCCCCAACGGCTTGACGAGGCCTTCCGCACGGCCCTGGGCCGGTCTGACCTCGTCCTGGTCTCAGGGGGACTGGGCCCCACGTCGGATGATATCACCCGCGAGCGCCTGGCAGAGGTCACCGACCGCCCCCTGGTCCTGGATGAGGAGAGTCTGGCCCATATCGAAGACTTCTTCCGCGGTCGGGGGGTGGTCATGCCTCCCGGCAACCGCAAGCAGGCCATGGTCCCCCGGGGAGCCGTATCCATTCCTAACCCGGCAGGTACCGCCCGCGGCGTGCTGCTGGAAATAGGACGCCAGACCGTCATCTTGCTCCCGGGCCCTCCCCGGGAACTTTTGCCCATGACGCGCGGCACCGTGATCCCTTACCTCAGGGAACGCCTGGAGCGCGCCGGGGAGCGGGCCGTGATCCGGTCGCGGGTGCTCAAGCTGGTGGGAATCGGGGAATCGGCCGCGGAGGAAGAGATCGCCGCCATCATGGCGGGACAGGGAAATCCCACCGTCGCGCCGTTGGCGGGGGACGGTGAGGTACACTTCCGGATAACCGCCAAGGCGGGCGACCGGCACGCAGCCGATGCCCTGATCGCCCCGGTGGAGGCGGCGATCCTCGACCGACTCGCACGCCACGTATACGGGCGGGATGACGACACGCTGGAGGGGGTCATCGCCGGACTGCTGGCGGAGCGTGGTAGCAGGCTGGCGGTGGCCGAATCCTGCACCGGCGGGGGGGTCGCCTACCGCTTGACCGGAGTCCCCGGTAGCTCCGCGCATTTCGAACGCGGACTGGTGGTCTATAGCAACCAGGCCAAGGTAGAATTGGCGGGCGTGGCGCCGGGACTTCTGGAGCGGCACGGCGCCGTGAGCCGGGAAGTTGCGGCCGCCCTGGCGGAAGGCGTGATGGCGCATGCCCGATGCGATTTCGGCCTCGGGGTGACGGGCATAGCCGGTCCGGGCGGCGGCTCTCCCTCCAAGCCCGTGGGGCTGGTATATTTCGGGCTCGCCGGAGGCGGTCCCACTGCCACCTTTGAGCGCCGGTTTACCGGAGGACGCTCTGACGTGAGGATGCGCGCCACCACCTATGCTCTGGAACTGCTGTGGGGGCGACTTCGCCCGTGACGAGGGAAGGAGTTGCGCCCCGGCGAAGACCCGGTGAGGAGAGGACGAAGAAAGAGGGGGGGCAAGGATGCGGGCCTTCATAGCCGTGGCGGTTTCGGATGCCGTCAGCAGGCGGGTCGCTCAGTGGACCGCCGCCTTGCGGGCCGCCGGCGCCGACTACCGGTGGGTCGACCCCGGCAACTATCATCTCACCTTGAAGTTCCTGGGCGACATCGATGCCGCGCGCATGCTGGCGCCCCTGGAGACGGCCCTCGGCGAACTGGCTGCCGGGGTCCAGCCGGTGACCATCACCTGCCGGGGTATTGGGTGCTTTCCCGGATGGAGCAATCCCCGGGTGCTGTGGGTGGGACTTGGCGAGGGTGGGCCGGCGCTGACGGCGCTGGCACGCGCCGTGGATCGGACCACGACCTGCCTGGGTTTAGCGCCGTCCTCCTCGGATCCCACCCCGCATCTGACCCTGGCCCGACAGCGGTCGCCGTCCGGCGCTTCGACGTTGCGCGAGGCGGTCCGCCGTCTGGGCGAGGATCTTGTCGCCGGCAGTTTCACCGCCGAAGAGATGTTGTTGATGGAGAGCCGCCTTTCCCCGGCCGGTCCGACTTACCTGGTGCGGGCGCGCTTCCCGCTGGGAGCGCAGGTTCTCCGATAACTTGCAGCGAAGCCGATAGAGGTGATAAGCTATGGTTCCAGGATCTGCCAAGACGGGGGGAGGCGACAGTCGCGCCATGGACAAGCGGCGTGCGCTGGATCTGGCCCTGGTGCAAATCGAGAAGCAGTTCGGAAAGGGTTCGATCATGCGGCTCGGGTCGGACGCGGGCCGCCTGGTGGTCGAGGTGATCCCCACGGGTTCGCTTGCGCTCGACGCAGCGCTCGGCTGTGGAGGAGTCCCCCGCGGCCGGGTGGTCGAGATCTTCGGGCCCGAGGGCTCGGGCAAGACCACCCTGGCCTTGCACATCCTCGCCGAGGCCCAAAAGCGGGGCGGGATCGCGTCCTTCATCGATGCCGAGCATGCGTTGGACCCGAGCTACGCCCGAAAAGTGGGTGTGGAGATCGACGATCTCTTGATCGCCCAGCCCGATACCGGGGAACAGGCGCTCGAGATCGCCGAGGCACTGGTGCGCAGCGGGGCGGTGGACGTGGTGGTGGTGGATTCGGTGGCCGCCCTGGTCCCCAGGGCGGAACTCGAGGGGGAAATGGGCGACGCGCACGTGGGTCTACAGGCGCGGCTCATGTCCCAGGCCCTCCGCAAGTTGGCGGGCGCCATCTCGAAATCCCGGACAACCGCCATCTTCCTCAACCAGATCCGCGAGAAGGTCGGTGTGATGTTTGGCAATCCCGAAGTCACCCCGGGCGGCCGCGCCCTGAAGTTCTACGCGTCGGTGCGGCTGGACGTGCGGCGGGCCGAAACCCTCAAACAGGGCAACGAGACTATCGGCGCCCGCACGCGGGTCAAGATCGTCAAGAACAAACTCGCCCCCCCTTTCCGTCAGGCGGAGTTCGATATCATCTATGGTGAGGGCATCTCCCGCGAGGGGGGACTGGTGGATGTCGCCACCGAACTCGGGATCCTCGAGAAGAGCGGCACCTGGTATTCCTATCGCGAAACCAGGCTTGGCCAGGGCAGAGACAA
>DBBB01000131.1:0-5041 GCA_002291985.1 Firmicutes bacterium UBA995 | reverse complement strand
GAGCGCCTCAAACTCGGGGGCGTCAAGGGGACGGCGGCCACGGATGATGGGGTGAGCGAATGACGAGCGACGCATGCCGTTTCGATCTCCGGGAGCTGGACGAACAGGACCGGGAACTGATCGCACTCGCTTCGGCGGCCATCCGGGAGGCGTGGCGCACCGATCGCCACTCGGTAGGGGCGGCCGTCCTGGCCGGCTCGGGCAAGATCTATACCGGTGTCAACGTGGAGTCGTGCGGGTACGGTCCCTGTGCCGAACCGGTAGCGATGGGCGCCGCCGCCGCCCACGGGGAGCACGAATTCCTGCGTATCGTCGCGGTGCGCGGCGGTCAAGATCCCCCGGCCGTCCTGGCTCCCTGCGGTAACTGCCGCCAACTCCTCGCCGACTACGCTCCGGAGGCCGCCGTGATCCTCGAGCAAGGCGGCCGCCCGGGCAAAGTTCGAGCCGCCGACCTCCTGCCCCTCGCTTACCCGTACTTCCCATGAAGCCGTAAATCCACGCATGGATTCCGGGTCCTCCGGCCGGCGCCTCTTTTCCCGGCGCCGCCTCTCCCGCCTCGCCCGCCCGGCGGGTTCGGCTGCCTCCTGCATCCCATGGAGCGAGACGCGATTACCGCCACGCGGGATGGCGGGGGGAGGAAGGGCGCGGTTGTGGGCGAAATCAAGTGGCATCACGCCAGACGAAACAGCGTTTCACAAAGTGACCGGCAAGGTAGAGGTCAGCAGTTGGGTAAGCGAACGCATGGGCGAGCCAGCGCAGGTGAGCGCGCCTGGCGGGAGAGGGGAGGCGGGAATGTGGCCGGTCGGCGGATCTGCACCGGGGATATCGAGCCCTTGCTGGAAGGACTGGCCATCATGGGCACGGGCGGGGGAGGCAACCCGGAGTGGGGTCGGGCCATCCTCGCCAACGACCTCACCCGCGGGAGGGAACTCTGGCTGGTCTCCCCCGATGATATCCCCGATGATGCGCTCGTGGTCAGCGGGGGGATGATGGGCTCGGTGAAGACGCTCGAGAGCCTGTCCATCGAGGAACTCATTGCCCGCTGGGAGGCCCGATTCGAGCTGCTGGCGGCAACCTCGCTGATGGAGGACTATCTTGGAAGGAAAGTTGAGTATGTCGTGCCCTTTGAGGCAGGGGGGCTCAACACCCCCGTCATCATGTCCCTGGCTGCGAGGTTGGGGATAAAGGCCGTTGACGGCGACGGGCTGGGCCGATCTGCGCCGGAGACGCACATGTCCACCTTCCTGGGTCACGGCATAAGCCTGACTCCCATGTCGCTGGTCGACACCCTCGGCAACGGCATCGTGGTGACCGACCAGGTCGCCGTTACCTTCGCCGATGAGATCGGCCGCTGGATGGTGACCCGGGGCGGCGGCATGGGCGCCAACAATCACTACCCCATGACGGGCAAGCAGCTCAGGGAGTCGGTGATCCCCGACACGAGCAGCATGGCCCTGGCCCTGGGCGGCGAGGTCATCGCTGCCAGGCGCTCGGGCGGGGACCCGCTGGTCGCGGCGCGAGACGCATTGAAGGGCATGGACCTGTTCCGGGGGCGGGTGACCTCGATAAGGGGCGATGACCGCGGCGGTTTCTATGTCACGGAAGTGGTCCTGGCAGGGGAAGGTCCCCGGGCCGGGCGGGAGGCCCGCCTGATCATCAAGAACGAGACGATGGTGCTCTGGATTGAAGGGCGGCTACGGGCGGTGTTCCCCGATCTGGTCTGCATGCTGGATCCGACGACAGGGGCGGGCATCATGAGCGTCGACCTCGTGGCCGGCAAGGAAGTCGCGTTGCTGGGCGCGGCCTGCCACGCCCGGTTGCGCCGCGCGGCGGCGACTCCCATCGGCCGGAGTGCCTTCGGTGGTTCGCGATACGGATATCCCGACATCGCCCATGTCCCCATCGAGCAACTGGGAGGCATGACCGGCGGGGGGCAGGGGAGCGGGGGATGAGCGAGGAGGCATTGGGCGTTCTCGGGATCTGCGGCAGCCCACGCGCCGGCAATAGCCTGTTCTTGCTGGGCGAAGCGCTGGCGGCCGCCGAGACGGTGCCGGGGATAGCGGAGGGCAGCAAGTCCCTTTCCGTCCGGGGAAAGAAGCTCGCGCCCTGCATCGCCTGCGGCCGGTGCTATGAGCGGGGCGATTGCTGCCTTGAAGATGACTTTCAGGGCATGCGGGATGCGTGGCTCGAAGCGGACGCCATCATCTACTCCGTGCCGGTATATCACATGAGCATGCCCGGGCAACTCAAGTGTTTCATCGATCGTCTCGGGAACAGCCTGTTCGGCAAGTATCGCCACCTTTTCTCCGAAGACAAGCTCCCCAAGTTCCTCAAGGCCATCGGGAGCATCGCCCAGGGAATCCACCTGCACTCCGGGCAGGAGCATACGCTCACCGACCTGATCAACCACGCCCTGCTAATGGGCTGTATCCCCGTCACCGGCGATCTCTGGCAGTCATACATAGGCGGAGCAGGCTGGACGAGCAATGATGGAGAGGGCACGGCCCTGGAACGGCAGTGTCAAGAGCGCTTGCCCGACGCCTTGCTGGCCTTGCAGTCCGCCCGATCGGTCGGCCGGAGAACGGCGGAAATGGCCGTGCTGGTCAGGGCGGGAGCGCAGGGGCTCGGCCGGGCAGCGCAGGGCGATCCCATTTACCGGGTATTCATCGACAGCGTGCCGGGAAATCCCGGTAGCCGTCGCTGAGAGAGGAGTCCGCAGCGCCGTGCCCTCCCTGGGAGTGAGTGAATCCGCGTGCGATAGCTGCGGCCGCTGCCTGGTGGCGTGTGCGGCCGGCCGGGTCGTCCTTGCGGGGGCGCTTGACTCCGCCTGGCCGGGCCAAGCTTTGCTGCGCATCGACGGGCCCGCGCCGCCCCCTCGGATCCGCCTCTGCCGCCACTGCGCGACTGCGCCCTGTGTCGACACCTGCGTGGGGCGGGCGCTGAGGCGCGATCAGGCAAGCGATACCGTGAAACTGGACCCGTCCCGCTGTGTTGGGTGTTATAGCTGTGTGATGGAATGTCCCTTCGGCGCCCTCCTCCCGAATCCGGATGGCGGCCGGTCGGCAAGAGACGTGCCCATTGTCAAGTGCGACGGCTGTGGGCAGTTCGCCCACCCGCTGTGTGCCGCCGCCTGTCCCACGGGGGCGATCCGGGCGGCCGCCGACGGCCGGTCGGCCTCCTCGCGGGCGCGGCGGCGAAGGGCAGGTCTGCTCGGCCGGGCGCGAAGGGGGTGAAGGGTATATGACCAGCCATCTCATCATTGGTCTGAACGTGGCGGGGATAGCCGCCATGAAGGCGATCCGGGAGATCGAACCCGGCGGCCGGATCGTGGCCGTCTCAGCCGAGGCGCAGCTTCCCTACTCCCGCGTGCTATTGCCCCGGTACCTTGGAGGCAAGACGACCCCGGAGAGCATGTTGCTCGAGCCGGCCGAGTTCTATGAGGTACGAGGAACGCGGGTGTTCTGGGGCCGCCGGGTGGTGTCGCTGGATGCGGCTCAACGCCGGGCGGTCCTCGACGACGGCGAGACCATCGACTTCGATCGCGCGCTCATCGCGGCGGGCGCTAGACCGACGGTACCGCGCGACCTCGCCGGACCGGGCGTGACAGGGCTGCGCACAGGAGAAGACGCTGCTTTCATCCGCGAGCGAGTGCGGGGCGGCGCGCGGGTGGCCATCGCCGGGGGCGGGCCGGTAGGGGTGAAGACGGCCTGTGCGCTGGCGGAACTGGGGGTACGGCCCGCGCTGATCGTCGCTTCCGGGCGCATCCTGTCGCAGATCGCCGACAACGAGGCCGCATTCCTCGCCCAGCGCTGCCTCGAGCAACGGGGGGTGGAAGTTCGCCTCGGCGCCGACATCGTGCGCGCCGTCCGGGGTCCCGGGGGTCTGGAAGGACTGGAGCTTGGCGACGGGGCTGCCCTTCCCTGCGGACTGCTGGTGGTGTGCAAGGGAGTGACGCCCAATGTCGCGGGGCTGCCGCCGGCCGTCCAGGGCCGGTCCGGCGTCGCCGTCGATGACACGATGGCCACGCGCGTTCCCGGGCTGTACGCGGCCGGCGATGTTGCCGAGGCCCGTGACTTGCTCGACGGCCAGCCGCGGGTCACGGCCATATTTCCGGGAGCGGCGGCCCAGGGCAGGATCGCGGGGAAGAACATGGCGGGCGCGACCGCCGTCTTCGAGGGGTCCATACCGCGCAACGCCCTGGATCTTCCGGGCTTGCCCCTGATATCCATCGGCCGGGTGGGTGCTCCCCTGGATGCCCGCCATGCGGTGCGGGTGACGCGCACCACCGGGTCGTACCGTAAGCTCGTATACCGCGATGGGCTACTCATCGGCGCCTTGCTTGTCGGCGAGGTCATGGATGCCGGGTTGCTTCAGGCCTGCATCCGGCGGAACCTGGCCGGCTTGCTAGCGGCCGGCGAACCGGGGCAGCTCATGGGGGAGGCGGGATGAAGTTGGAGCAGAGATTCGTCAACGTCGATGGCAGGCTCTGCACGGGTTGCGCCATGTGCGAGCTTGCATGTTCCTATCACCACGAAGGATGTTACTCTCCGCGGCTCTCCCGCATCCGTCTGGTGCGGTTCGAGGACCGGGGGTTCAGCGTACCTGCGACCTGCGCTTACTGCGAGAGGCCGGCCTGCGAGGAGGCATGTCCGACCGGGGCATTTGAAAGCGATCCGGCGACAGACGCAGCCCGGGTCCGCGAGGCGCGATGCATCGGCTGCAAGGAGTGCGTCAACGCCTGTCCCCTGGGCGTCATCGACCTGCATCCCGTTCATGGCGTCCCCATGCGCTGCGATCTGTGCGGGGGAGACCCGGCGTGCGTGAAGCTCTGCCCCACGGGAGCGCTCGCCCTGCAATTCGTGCGAGATGCCGTGCGGGACAAGCGGCGGGCCGTCCAGACGGCCAGAAACCGCATGGCAGAGGCGGCGGGGGTGGAGAGTTGAAACCGACGGGCGGGCACATCCTCCACGTGGACCTGAGCACGAGGCGCAACTGGACGGAACCGGTGAGCGATGCCGACACGGCCCGGTTCACCGGGGGG
>DBBB01000067.1 GCA_002291985.1 Firmicutes bacterium UBA995 | reverse complement strand
GCGATTCCCGGATCTCGCAACCTCCCGGCGGCGGAGGTCGAGGCTCTCTCAAAACAAATGGACCCGGGCCGCGACACGGTGATCGTGTGCAGCCTGGGCCGGCAGTCGGCGGAACTTGCCGCCCGGCTGCAACTGGCGGGATACCGGCGGGCCTGCAATCTGAGAGGTGGCATTGTCGCCTGGCTCAACCATCGTTTTCCCGTGCAGCGACCCGGGATCAACGAGAAGGGCGGTGCGGGATGGGGGCGGTAAGCGAGATCCTCGCGGTGCGCTCGGTGGACAAGACTTACGCGCAACGCAAGGTGGTCGACGCAGTCTCGTTTGAAGTCCGCGCCGGGGAAGTCATGGGCATCCTCGGCCCCAACGGAGCAGGAAAGACCACCATCATCCGCATGATCATGGGGATCATCGCCCCGGACCGGGGGGAAATCGCCTACAACCTGCCGGACGGCCCGTCAAGAGGCGTCCCCAAATCCCGGGTAGGCTATGTGCCCGAGGAACGCGGTCTGTACAAGGACACGCGGGTGATGGATACACTGGTGTACCTTGCCGGGCTCAAGCAGGTAGACCCGGTCACGGCGAGAGCGCGTGCCCGGGTCTGGCTAGAGCGGATGGACCTGCTTGACTGGAGCGGGGCGCGAGTGGATCGGCTCTCGAAGGGCATGGCCCAGAAGGTGCAGCTGATCGCCGCGGTACTGCATGAACCCGGACTCATCGTAATGGATGAGCCGTTTGCCGGGCTAGACCCCCTGAACCAGGACCTTTTCAAAGAGGAAGTCCGCCGGCTGGCCGCAGGGGGTGCTGCGGTACTGCTGTCCAGTCACCAGATGAACCTGGTGGAGGAGACTTGCGACCGCATATTCTTCCTGCACCGGGGCAGCCGAGTGTTCTACGGCGATACCGACGATGTCCGGGCGCGCTTTGGCGGGTTCAAGGCGGTGCTGCGCGGTCCCGGCCCTTTCACCGAACTGGAGCGGTCGCCGCTGGTGGCGTCGGCCGGTTTCAGCCAGGGAAGCGCCGTGTTTCGGTTGAAGCCGGGGGTGACTCCCGCCCGGTTCGCCGCCGCCGTGTCCCCGGATGCCGTGACCGACGAGATTACCGTCGCGCGCCCGACACTGCACGACATCTTCGTGGGGCTGGCCAGGGAGGTGCTCGATGACGATGCCGCCGACGCTTAAAGTAGCCATATGGGAGATAATGCGCAATCTGCGCAGCCGCGAATTTGTCATCGGCTTGCTCTTATCGCCGCTGCTCATGGGCGTGTTCGGGGGCGGCTCGTGGCTCCTTGAGCGCCTGGATCGCCCGCAACGCGCCGTATATTACGTGATCGACCACATTGAAGCCTTTCCCCGATTGCGGGAAGCGGGCGACCCCGAGCATCTCGAGTTCATCCTTTTTACGGGAGATCCCGGCGACGTCCGCGATCGGGTCGAGGAGCGCGGCGCCCATGGCCACCTCGTGCTGAACGAGGACTTCGTGGAGACCGGCCGCCTGCCGGTATATAGCCTCAGGGGCACCCTGACACGCGAGGCTGCCCTGCTGGAAGCCGTCGATGGGTTGCTGCGGGATTACCGCGCCCGCCTGGTGGGGCTGGATCTCCACACCCAGCAATGGCTGGCGGCGCCGGCTACTCTCGTACCCGTCGCCCTCGACCCCGGCGCGGCCGATCCGGCACTTCGTACAGCGCGCCTGGCAGCCTCTGCAGGGTTGGCGCTATTCCTCGGGATCCTCATCTTCACCACTGCCTCCATGCTCTTTACCAGCACCCTTCAGGAGAAGCGGACGCGGATGATCGAAGTGCTGTTGTCCTCGATCGAACCCCGGCATCTGCTCGACGGCAAGGTATTCGGTCACTCCGGACTGGCGCTGATTCAGGGCGCCATCTTCATCGTGGTGGGTCTTTTGGCCAACCACTTCCACTTCCGGCTGCCGCTGGGACAACTCATCGATGTCGCCTCGCTCCCGCTGATCGGTTTCTTCGCGTTGCTGGGTTACCTGCTGTTCGCTTCCCTGTTCGTCGCCTCGGGCGCCATGATCCCCGACCTCGAGAGCGCGGGCAACGTACAGGGGACGATCATGATGTTGCCCTTCCTCAACGTGATCTTCGTCCCACCCGCCATCGGCAACCCGGACGGTTTCGTGGCCACCCTGGGTACCTTATTGCCCATCACCAGTCCCTTCGTGATCATGGTCCGCATGGGCCTGACCACCGTACCCGTGGCGGAACTGGTCGCGGCGGCGGTCCTGCTCATCGCAAGCCAGGTGGTAGTGGGAAGGGCGGCAGCCCGGGTGTTCCGCGCGGGCATGTTGATGTACGGCAAGCCGGCCGAGTTGAAGGAGATCTGGCGGTGGATACGGACGCCCTGAGGGGGACGGCCGGGTCGGCCGTGCCGGTCATCAACGCCCATACCCGGCCCGCCCAGTCGGAAGAAACGTCCGGCCAACCATGATCCGGTGCGACCTGGGAATATAAGTCACGGTGATCCCCCGGGGGATTCCTGCGGAGACGTCGAATAACACATCAGGCAAGTAGAGAAGGCCGTGCGACCGGGAAGGCGGCAGCCGATGTTGTCACTGATTGGGCGCACCATCCCCTTGATCATGGTGGCGGTGCTGCTGGGCCTGGTCATGCTCCCGGGACCGGCGGTCGCCCCCCCGGCCCCCCTGCCGTCGAGCGTCTTCTTCATCGGCAGCGCCGAGTATCTGCTGGAGGGCGCCACGGGAGTGATGGAGGTCCCCGCCTTCATCCATCGCGGTCAGTCCTTCGCCACCCTGCCGGCCCTCGCCCATGCCCTGGGATCGACGATACGGGAAGGGGCCGACACGGAGTCGGGCGTCCTGATCCTGGGCATAGGCGGCCGGGAGGTGCGACTGCGGCCAGGTGTGCCCACCTTGACGGCGGACGGGCACGACCGGCCGATGGATGCGGCCCCCCTGATCCTGCCCTCGGGCACCATGGCCGTCCCCATCCGCCCCATCGCCGAGGCACTGGGCTTCGACACCGGCTGGCACCCGGAACACCGGGCGGTCTTGCTCGGTCCCCGCGACCGGTTGCCGGAGATTGCCCAGCCGGTTGTCGCTCGGCCAACCCTGATCGAGTTCCCTCTGGATGACTACCTGATCATGTGGGACCTCCGGGCGCGCCTGCCCGCCACCCTCGACGAACTGCGGACCATGGCCCGGCGGGATGACGCTATCGGTTATCACGCCCGTGCCGCCGTCTCCACGGCCGCCGCCTCGCGGGGCGACTGGCCCCAGGCCGCCCAGTATGCCACGCTCGCCCTGGAGTTGAGGGATGGTCCCCCCCAGCGGCTGCAACTCGCCCGGGCACTCGAAGCCGCCGGGGAGGTCGAAAGTGCGATCGCCCAGTGGTCGCGCATCTTGCCGCAAGCGGAGGCCCGGGAGTCCATCCGGCGATTGACCCAGCCGGCCCAAGCGGCCGAGTTGTTCAATCGGCGGCGTCTCTTCCACGAAGCCCTCGCCGTGCTGGATGGCGTTGAAGGCCCTGCGGCCGCCCTCCATCGCGGCCGTGCCCTTCAGGCCCTGCGGCGGCACGCCGACGCGGTGCGCGAGTTCTCGACCTACCTCCGGCACTATCCCCGTGACGCCCGGGCCCGTGCCGAATACGCCAGCTCGCTCGAGCGTCTGGGCCGCTGGCGGGAGGCGCTGGAGATATACACGGACCTGGGCCGGGCGGGGTCGTTCGGCCGGGGCCGGGCCTTGCAGGCTCTAGGCCGGACAGAAGAGGCCCTCAGCGCCTTCCGGGCCGCGCCCGAAGCTGAGGCCCGGTGGCGTGCGGCCCGGCTACTGGAACGGCTGGAACGTTTCCCGGAAGCCCTGGCGGTCTATGAAAGCCTGGCTTTCGACACGAGTCCCCTCGCCGATGACGCGGCGCTGCGCTCCCTGGTCCTGGCCCGGAGACGGGGACAAATCGGCCGCGAAGCCGAATACCGCCGGCGCCTGTCGCCCGGGCTCGCCTACCTGGCGGGAGTCGAGACAGCCCCTCCCCCGGCCCCGGTCGACGAGGATCATGTCCCCAACGGGGCGGTCAGGCTCGCCTCGGCCTTGCTCGACTTCCTGGGTGCCGAGGCCGGCCGGGATTGGGCGCGGGCGGAGGTAGACCTGCTGCTGACCCGGGGCGCACCCGAGGAGCGATTGCAGGCCGCCCGGTGGCTGAAGGAGAGCGGCGACTATCATCGGGCCTTGCGAGCGGCGGTGGCCCTCCTCCCCCATCTGCCTTCCGAAAGGCTGTTGCGCCTTTTGTATCCCCTTGCTTACTGGGACCTCATACGCGAAGCGGCAGAGCGCTTTCAACTCGATCCCTTCCTCGTCCTCGCCATCATGCGCACGGAGAGCCACTTCCGCGCCGACGCGATCTCGATAGCCGATGCCCGGGGGCTGATGCAGATCCTGCCTTCAACCGGGGAATGGATTGCCGGGCGGGCGGGATGGCGATCCAGTACCGAGGCCCTGTTCGACCCGGCCCATAACATCCTGCTCGGCGCATGGTACATCCGCCATCTGCTGGACACGTTCGATGGAGAGTACCTGTACGCCATCGCCGCGTACAACGGAGGTTGGGGCAGCGTCCAGCGATGGGTTGCCTCACCCGAGTACCGCGAACGGATTGACTTCCCCTGGGTGGTGGGATTTACCGAGACCCGGGAGTATATATCCCTGGTGCTCGGCGACTGGCTGATGTACCGCCGGCTCTATGGCGCCAGTCCGGACTGATGCGCCATCGACCCCGGGGGAGGCACGGGGGCAAAGCCTGCCCCGAAGAGGAGAAACGAACGCGCCCGTTGAACGAGAGATTTCCATGAACTTCACCACGCACGCTCTGGTGGGCGCCGCTCTGGGTTCCCACATCGGCTTACCGGCGGCAGCGGTAGCGACCGGCTTGACCTCTCACCTGATCCTGGACCTCATCCCCCACCATGATGCGGAGGACTGGCGCGGCGTCTTGCTCGATGTTTCCGTGGGCGCGGGCGCTCTCTACATCCTGCGGTCGTGCCTGATCACGGCAAGTTGGTGGGGCGCGCTAGCGGCGACGGCGCCCGACCTCGAGGTGGTGGCGCGTCACGTGGGTCTGCGGCGCGGCCGGTGGGGTTTCCCCACCCACAATGGCGACCATCTCCACGGCCGTTGGCCGCCGCCGGCAGGGGTCTTGACTCAGGTGACCCTTGCCATGGCGTCGGCCTTGGCCATCCTGCTCGCCTGACCGCGGGCAGGAGTTGCCCGGGCGACGGGGATCGCTGAGCGCCCTGCCCCGGGTCAGGATGAGGCAAGGGGCGGAAGGGAGGCCAAGGGGTTGGCCGCTATCCATGCCGTGAATCTCACCAAGCATTACGGCAGGACCAAGGCCCTCAGGGACCTGAACCTGGAAGTGCCTGAGGGCCAGGTCTTCGGGTTTCTCGGCGCCAATGGGGCGGGCAAGACGACAACCATCCGCCTGTTGCTGGGCCTGCTCCGACCCACCGCAGGGACCGCGCGCCTTTTCGGCCGCGAACCCCGCCGGGATGTGGCCATACGCCGGGAGGTGGGTTATCTCCCCGGAGAACTCGCCCTGTACCCCGAACTGAGCGGCCGGGAGTTGCTGGACCACCTCGGCGGGTTTTATGGGGCTACCCCCGCCCGAAGCGAGGCGCTGGAAGCGCTGGAGCTGTCGGCAGCCGACCTTCGGCGCAAGACGCGGGAGTACTCCTCGGGCATGAAGCAGAAACTGGGTCTCGTGCAGGCGGTGCAGCACCGCCCGCGTCTGCTCATCCTGGACGAGCCCTCCCGGGGCCTCGACCCGCTCATCCGGCGGAACTTCTTTGAACTCCTGGAGAACATCCACCGCCGGGGCGCGACCATCTTCATGTCCACCCATATGCTGGCCGAAGTGGAGCAGATGTGCCAGGAGGTAGCCATCATCCGTGCCGGCGAACTGCTGGTGACCGGCAAGGTCGCCGACCTGCAACGCCAGCGCCTTCACCGCCTCGAAGTGGCCCTCGAACACGCGGTAGACCTCGAACCCCTGCGCCGGGCGGGGGCGGTCGTAAGCGCGGTCGATCGGCCTGAACAACTGCTATGCACGGTAGCCGGACCTATTGCACCGGTCCTGGAGGTCCTGTCGCGCATGCCGGTGGTGAGCCTGGCTTGCGCCCCGCCCCGGCTGGACGAGATCTTCCTGGAGTTCTACGCCTCGCCAAAGGAGGAGGGAGGTCAATGAGCCTCCGCCTGCTCGGCTTCAACTTGCGCAGGCGCGGTCCAGGGGCGGCATGGGCGGCTCTCGGCATCCTCGGCTTCGGGGCGCTGATGCTCGCGGCTTTCGACGCGCTGGACCCCAGGGGGCTGGACGCGATCATGAGAGAAGGCGAGGGGTTGCTCAGGGCCATTGCCGGCGGCGGGGATGTCGGGCCAACGGGAATCACCCCCTTTCTGGGACTGGTCTGGCGCCATCCCCTGATCCTCGTGGTGCTGGTCATGATCGCGGCCACCATGGGCACCTTCGTCGCCCGGGAAGTAGGCGACGGTACGGCCGACCTGCTCTTCAGCCGGCCGGTGGGTCGCACCTACCTGGTACTGCACTACTTTGCCGCGTCGAGCGCGTGGTTGTTCGCAATCACCATGCTGTTTTCCCTCGGTCTTCGGGTGGTCGCCGTCCAACTCGACCTCGGACCGCCGCCCTGGCCCGAGTTCATCATCGCCGGCCTGCTGACTTTCGCCTTCGCCATGTCGATCCTTGGCGCATCCCATCTCATTGGCTCTCTCACCGGGGACGGGCGGCAGGCGCTGGGGCTCGCGGGAGGGCTGTTCGCGGCCATGTATGCCCTGGACGTGATCGGGGGCATCTGGGAGGCAGTCGAGCCTTACCGGGCGGTGTCCCTGTTCCGGTACTTCGCGCCGGTCGAGGCCTTGACGCGCGGTGACGAAGTCTGGTCCAACTTCGTGGTCTTGCTCGGGGCGGCAACGGCGGCCCTCTCCCTGTCCCTGCTGGCCCTGGAGCGCCGCGACCTGTAGGGCCGGCGACAGGCACGCTTTCGGCTATGAGTGAGGAGTCGTGGCGGTACAGGCGCTGGCCCGGGGGCGGAGCGACTGCTGCCGGTCGTTGCAGCTGCTGGAGGAGCGGGGCCAGTCGCCGGATCACCCGGTGCTATTGGCCGCTCCGGAGACCCGCTATCTCAAGTGCCTTTTTCTGCAGGTGCTGTGAACTCGGCCAGCCGCTCGCGCAGGATGCGGGTGACGAGCGCGGGGTTGGCCCGGCCGCGGCTGGCCCGCATGACCTGGCCCACGAGGAAGTCCAGCGCCCGCTCTTTGCCAGCGCGGTAGTCGCCTGCCGGGCCCGGATGCGCGGCGACTACTTGCTCTACCATGGCGGCAACCTCGGTCTCATCGGTGAGCTGGGCGACGCCCGAGGCGGCGACGATGGTCCGGGGCGGGCGCCCGGTTTTGAAGCTCTCCTCCATGACCTCCCTGGCCAGCGAACGGCTCAAGACCCCTGACTGCACGAGGGCAATCAACTCCACCAGGTGCCCGGGGGGAAGGGGAATATCGTCCCCCGGGCGGTCGTGGGCGTTCATCAGTCTCCCTAACTCCACCAACGTCCAGTTGGCGGCAACCCGCGCACCGGCGCCCAAAGCTACCACCGCCTCGAAGAAGCGGGCCAGGGGCAGACTGGCTACCAGTTGTTCGGCATCCTGGTCGGGCAGCTCCAGTTCTTGCCGGTAGCGTTGGCGCCTGGCCGCCGGCAGTTCGGGGAGTTGCCCGAGCAGCTGCTTGAGCCACTCGGCGTCAACCCGCAGCCGCAAGAGGTCAGGGTCGGGGAAGTAGCGGTAATCGTCGGCTTGCTCTTTACGGCGCAGCGTCTCCGTCTTACCGCTCGACTCGAGGTACTGGCGCGTCTCGCGAGCAACCTGCTGTCCGGCGCCCAGCAGCGCCGACTGGCGCCCGATC
>DBBB01000028.1 GCA_002291985.1 Firmicutes bacterium UBA995 | reverse complement strand
GCTTCCTTCATGGTCAGCATGGGGCAGCGCTCCCAGGGGACAGCCCGGCACCCCTGCCCCGCCGCCCCCGCCGGATGGCGATTTTCTCGAGTTCCACCGCGACCAGCAGCAAGACGCTGACGGCCGCGCTCGCCAGCAGATCGGGTCCCGATAGCGGCACCAGTTGCAGCAGCACCTCCCGCAGGAAGGGGACATACACCGCGGCAAGTTGCAGACCAACCACCAGGGGGACGACGGCCAGCAGCAGCGGATTGCCGAAGGGGTTCATACGGAAGATCGACTGGTAGGCAGAGCGGGTGACGACGGCGTGAAACACCTGCGTGAGACCCATGGTGGTGAACATCATGGTCTGCCACTGCTCGAGGCCCCGGCCATAGTACCAGGCGCCGACGGCCAGGGAGGAGGCGCCGATGAAGCCGCCGACCCACAAGACATGCCAGCCCGTGCCGGTGAACAGCCCGGCCCGCGGGGGGTTGGGCGGTCGGGCCATGACGTCCGCCTCGGCCGGCTCCCGCCCCATGGACATGCCGAGCAGCCCGTCGGTCATGAGGTTCAGCCACAGGAGTTGCAGGGGCAAGAGGGCGACGGCCGAGCCGGGCGCCGCACCGGTGATGGCGGACAGGAGGGGCCACAACAGCATGGCGCCCACCTTGCCTATATTGCCCGCCACAGCGAATTTGACGAAGCGCCGGATGTTATCATACACCGTTCGACCTTCTTCGACTGCGGCCACGATGGTCGCGAAATTGTCGTCGCGCAGGACGATGTCGGCCGCTTCGCGGGTGACGTCCGTCCCCGTCACCCCCATGGCCACCCCAATGTCCGCCAGCCTCAGCGCCGGCGCATCGTTGACCCCGTCCCCGGTCATGGCAACCACCTGGCCCCGCCGGCGGAGGGCCCGGACGATTCGCAGCTTGTGTTCGGGGCTGACGCGGGCGTACACCGCCACCTGTTCGGCCATGCGCCCGAGTTCGCCATCGTCCATCACGTCCAGGGTCGCGCCGGTCAGAGGGTCGCCGCCGTCCCCTATGCCCAGGTCGCGGGCAATGGTGGCCGCGGTGAGAGGGTGATCGCCGGTGATCATCACGGGGCGGATGCCGGCGGCCCGGCAGGTGGCAATGGCGGCCCGGACCTCCGGCCGCGGCGGATCGATCATGCCTACCATTCCAAGGAAGATCAGATCCTGTTCGAGTTCTTGCGGCGGCATCTGCAGGCGGGCTGGCCGGAAAGCCACCCCGAGCACGCGCATGCCGTCGTCGGCCAGATCCTCGTGGGCAGCCTGGATGCGCCTCCGGAAGTCATCATCGAGGGCTACCGGGCGGCCGCCGTCCCATACCCGGCCGGTGACCTCGAGTATCCGGTCCACCGCCCCCTTGGTGATGGCGAGGTGGGAGTAATCCGGCTCAAGTCCGCCATCCCCCCATGCCTCCTGCACCGCCGGCAGCACACCCCCACCCGGGCGGCGGTGAACGGTGGTCATCCGCTTTCGCTCGGAGTCAAAAGGCAACTCCTCGACCCGGGGCATGACCCCTTCGAGGTCCGCCTTACTCATCCCACCATGAACGGCTGCCACCAGCAGCGCCCCCTCGGTGGGGTCGCCGAGGGTGTGGAAGTGACCCGGACGGGCGTCGGGCTGCAGCACCGCATCGTTGCAAAGGGCGCCGCCTGCCAACACCAGGCTGATGGCGGGAAACCGGCCGGGGTCGGACTCGCCCGGTTCCACGGCCGGCATGCGCCGGCGCATGGTCTCGACGAGATCCAGGCGGTGGCCGGCCACATCCAGCACCGTGACCGTCATCCGATTCTCGGTGAGCGTGCCTGTCTTGTCCGAGCAGATGGTGGTCACCGACCCGAGGGTCTCCACGGCCGGGAGCTTCCTGATGAGGGCGTTGCGGCGAAGCATGCGCTGGGTTGCCAGGGCCAGGGTGAAGGTGAGCACCGCGGGCAGACCTTCGGGCACGACGGCCACCGCCACGCTGACGGCCGCCAGCACCATGACCTGCCAGGGCTCTCCCGCCGCCAAGCCCATGGCCATGACCAGCGCGGCCACCGCCGTGCCCCCCGCCGCCAGCAGCTTGCCGACGCGGTCGATGCGTCGCTGCAGGGGCGTGGCTTCGTCCCGGACTTGCTGGAGGAGGCCGGCAATGCGTCCGAGTTCGGTACCCATGCCCGTGGCCACCACCACGCCCTCGCCCCGCCCGTAGCCGATCACCGTGCCCCGGTAGGCCAGGTTCCTGCGGTCGGCCAGGGGGAGACTCGGATCGGTCAAGGGGGCCGAATCTTTCTCCACCGCTTCCGATTCGCCGGTGAGCGCAGCTTCTTGAATCCTGAGATTGACCGTTTCCCGCAGGCGCAGGTCGGCGGGAACGAAGTTGCCCGTTTCGAGCGACACCAGATCACCGGGCACCAACGCCGTGGCCGAGACCTCCTGGTACCGACCGTCTCTGATGACGCGTACCCGGGGGACGGCCAGCCGCTTGAGGGCGGCGATGGCCCGTTCCGCCCGGTACTCCTGGACGAAGCCCAGCACGGCGAACAAAAGGACGATGGTGAGGATGGCGCCGGCCTCGAGCAGCTTGCCAAGGACGATCGAGAGGGCCACCGCCCCCAACAAGATGACCACCATGAGGGAGGTGAATTGCTCGAGGAACAGCCGTAGGGGATGCCTTGATCCCCGGTCGATCAACTCGTTGGGGCCGTACTGTGCCAGGCGCCGCGCCGCCTCCTCGGAAGCGAGCCCCCCGGGGGCGCTTTCCAGGCGGGTGAAGACCTCGTCGATGTCCAGCCAGTGCCAGGCCGGCCCCGTTGCCGGCCCCATTGCTTTCCGCGTCTCCAAATGCTTCATTGCCCCGCCCCTCCCCGCCCCGCCGGCTGCCGCTCGGCGGCGAGTCCGTCAGCTTACGCTAGATTCGCCTTCGGCCCTGCCGGTCCCTGGCAAGATACGGGGCAGCCCATCCATCGCCTTGCCTCGAATGTGGCGTCTCGTGGTATACTGATAGTATGAATCAGCACTCGTGGAAGGAATCCCTTCGCAAGGGGCTCGAGGGCGCGCAGGCACACTTGCCACTGCCCCGCATCCTCGGCGTCGATCCCGGCGAGGCAGCTGACCGCCGGTGGCCAGGAGTGCCGAACACGGCCCGGGAATGTCTTTATCACCTCCTCGTCTGGGCGGAAGTGTTCACCGCTTTGCTGGCGAACGATCCGAAAGAGTGGCCCCAGGACCTGGCTGCCACCTGGCAAGTCCCCGGGGAGTTCCGGGGACCAGCCGGTTGGAAAGTGATGGCCGAACGCTTGCTCGACGCCGTGGAGCGAGCCTCGACGCTACTCGAACGTCTCGACCCGGCTAACCCGGTGCCAAGCTGGCCCCAGGCCACGCTCGGTTGGACCTACCAGGCGCTGATCATTCACAACGCCTATCACCTGGGTCAACTGGTCGCGCTATTGCGCCTGGGCGGCGCCTGGTCGACGCCGGAAGCCTGACATCCTCCCCGGCCGCGCTAGCCGCCCGGAGAGCGGGCCGAACGCACTGCGGCCAGCACCGTCTCGGCCGCCCGGGTGATAGCCTCGTACCGACCCTCGGCCGCCGCCCGGGC
>DBBB01000002.1:2498-3800 GCA_002291985.1 Firmicutes bacterium UBA995 | reverse complement strand
CTCCATGATGGTCTTCACCACCTGGGCCGTGCCGGGACCTACGGTTTCCGCCCAGTGGATGAGCCGGGAGGGCTGTAGTAGCACCGCTCGAGCTCCACGTGGTAGTCGAGGTTGACCCGGGTCTGTTGCCACCGGGCGTAGACGTAGCGTTCGCGGGGCCGGGGCTGCAACGCCGGTCGGTCCAGGGTCTCGAAGCACGAGCGCCGGGACCCGTCCAGCTTCTGCAAGCTGCGGCCGTTTAGCTGTGCGACCGCCTCGGCGATGACTGCGTTGAGCTCGGCCAAGCTGAAGAAGGTCTGGTGCCGCTAGAGCGCCAGGACGCTGCGTTCGGCCTGTAGGACCGCATTCTCCACCTTGGCCTTGTCCCTGGCCTTGGCTACCCGGGCCGGGATCACTACGCAACCATAATGGGTCGCCATTTCCTGTTATGCCGACGCCGGGATAACAGGAAATGGTGTCGTATTGATGACGCCTGACGTGGCCCATGCATCACGACCACCACCGGCCCCATGGGAGCCAGGTCCCAAGACTGCGTGCTCACCCACGGAGTCCACGCTGCCCGTACCCATGCCAGCAGCAGCACGCACCCGGCGACCACCACCAGGCAACCTGGTAGCTGGAATGCACTGGCTGGCGGTTGAGGAGGCGACCCTCTCTCAGAACATCGAGGAGCCGGCTTATATGCCGTCGATCGGCCTGGCGGTCGGTGCTGCCACCCTGGTGGGCCAGTTCCTGGGGGACGGCCGCGCCGGTGCGGCAGAGCAAGCCGGCTGGCAGTGTGCCCGTCTTGGCATCCTGTTCATGGGAAGCATGGGAGTACTGTTTGCGTTGGTCCCTCGCGCATGGCTCTTGCCATTCGCTCCCGCCCCTCCCCATCAGTGGCGTCGTTTCGTTGCCTGCTCATGCTGGCTCTCCTTGGAAAACGACGGTCCCCAATACAGTAACGGGCCGTGAGGGGCCGAGTTCATTCAGAAACCGTGAAGCAATCGCTGCCCCGTCAGTTCTGTTTCCTGCTCCAACGCAGGCTAGCATCTTATGGGCAAGCCGCCTGTTCAACCAGGCTGCGCTTGAAAGAATCAGAATCCGTCTCGTTCTCGTTATAGCCACATAGAAGAGACGTCGATGCTCATACTCGAATTGCTCTCGTGTGAGAATCGTCCTATGCGGACGGTATTCCTGCGGGATGAGCCCCTCTATACATCCCACGACAGCAACGAGGTCTGCTGTCAGACCCTTTGACTTGTGCAGGCTCATCACTCGGACGTAGTCGACATCGGCGGGCAGCTCGGGTTGGGTGATCCC
>DBBB01000002.1:0-2097 GCA_002291985.1 Firmicutes bacterium UBA995 | reverse complement strand
CCAACGACCGGACCAAGTGCGTCCACTCCTGACCAGCTGGAAACAGGACATCCACAAGGGCTTGACCTCGGATGGGCTCCAGCTTTGCGAGACGCCTCTGAAGCTCTCGGAATCGCTCGACCAGCGTTCCCGTGTGGGGGATGGTCAGGTCGTTTGACGCCAAACGTTCCAGCGCCTTCCAGGGTGTTTCTCCGCTCGCCTCGCACTGCACCCGTAGCCGCGCCCATGCACCACTTTGCAGGGATGTGCTCCCGAACCCGCACCAACAGCGGAGTGCTACGCGGTCTTCTGGGTTCGCGAGCAGGGTGAGGAGGGTGAACGCCTCTTGGGCGTCGGCTGTGTCAAGTGCCTCCTCGTGGAAGAAGCTGTGGGCGGAGACACCAAGCGCCTTCAGGGCGTCGCGGACAACGTAGCCGAGGTGCCGACGCGCGGCTAAAACGAGGACTCCGCCTGGCTTCACTTCTCCGTTCTGGACTCTCCTCCGGACGATCTCGGCGATTCCCTGGGCCTCATCCTCGATAGTTTTCCACTGGAGGACGAGCACTTCTCCCTCGGGATTCCCCGGTGACGGCTGAAGGGCACGTATGGTCCTGCCCGGATTGCTGGTGATCAACGCGTTCGCCATCTGGACCACCAACCTGGGACAGCGGCGACACTCGTCGAGCCCCTCGTCGTGGGTGTTGGGATGGGTCTTGTCAAAGGTGGCGATGCCCTCAGGGTGGGCGAACTTGAAGGAATAGACGGACTGATCCTCGTCCCCGAACACGATGAGGTGGCCTGCTTCAGCGAGGAGGTCGAGGAGGACCTGCTCGGCCCGATTGAGGTCTTGATACTCGTCGACTAGGACGTGTTCGAACACGCCACGATGGGGCGAGGCCGGATTCTCTCGTAGATAGACGAGCGTCTCCGGGACGAGCTCACCTATGAGTATGGCCTGGTGAAATCGGAGCCAGCCGACGAGTTCCCGGTGAAACGCCTGGTCGATGGGATCCTGCGGCCAGCCGGGAGTTTCGGACTGCAGACGTGCCCATGCCGCGTTGAATGCCTGGAGGCGGCGGTCCCGGTCGCGGATTCCTCCGAAGCCGTCCCCATTCAAGTCCTCGAGCAGGAAGCGCTCCTCAAATTGCAGGAGAGGACGCGGCACGCGACCGGTGGCTTCAAGAACCTCGGCTCGGCCCAACAGGCCGAAGCAGAAGGCATGCAGGGTTCCCGCTCGAACCTGGTCCACGCCGCCATTCACACCCAGGCGAGTCAGCTCCCCCTGGAGGTCCCTAGCGGTCGTTCGGGTGAAAGTGCAGACCAACATCCGATCGGGAGCTCCCCCGTCCTGAAGGAGACGAGCCACGCGTCGCATCAAGGCGAAGGTCTTACCGGTGCCTGGACCAGCCAGAACACGAATCGGCGTGTGGTTTAGCTCGGCAATTCGTCTCGGGGGCCCCGCGAGGCCATCATCCCATCTGAATCCGGTACCGTTCATGTGCCGCGTTCCTCCGGATCAGGCACGAGCGATGCGAACACCACCGCGCGCGACGCTGCCAAGGGCCGCCGCGCCAACCACAGGTGCAGCGTCGAGATATGCCCGTGCCGCAGCGATTTGTCCCACACGCTCTGCGCCGGGATCTCCCGAATGGGGAGCGCAACCTCGACCGGGCGCGGGCAGTCACCAGCGTTGTTTCGCTGCCCACTCATGAGTCGCCCTCCCCCGGCTCGTGCGGCGAGGGCTTGGCCCAGATCGTGAGCCGTAGCTCTTCACCGAAGAGTTCGTAAACCGGGCGGCGGCCGGAGTGGCTTTCGCTGGCATCAAGGATCCTCCGCACGCCTTCGCCGCGAGACTCCAGAAAGGCCCGCCCCGTTCGGCGGCTCCTCAGCTTCGAGAGAAAGCCGACGAGGAGCTGGTTTCGCGTGAACACGCGAAACGGCATCGTCTCAATGGTGAGCGTGTTGGGTAGGCCGCCGGGGCTGTAGAGTTCCAGTCTATCGGCAAAGAGAAAGAGCCTGATCTTCGACCCGGCGATGGCGTAATCGCGGTGCGCCACGGCGTTGACGATCGCTTCGTGGATTGCGCCGATGTCGTACTGGGGATGGTCCTCGCGCCCG
>DBBB01000031.1 GCA_002291985.1 Firmicutes bacterium UBA995 | reverse complement strand
GCCGCGCGATACGGCGCTCGCATCGCCCGCCAGCCTGACCTCCCCCTGGTCCAGCCACACCGCCGTGTCGCACAGCTCCGCCACCTGGCGGGGCGCGTGGCTCACCAGGACGATGGTGGTCCCCTGTTGCTGCAAGGCCCTTATCTTGGCCATGCATTTCTCCTGAAAGGCCATATCTCCTACCGCCAGCACCTCGTCGACCAGCAAGACTTGGCGGTCCACGTGCACCGCGACGGAGAAGCCGAGCCTCATGTACATGCCGGAAGAGTAGCTGCGCACGGGGTTGTCGATGAAGTCGCCCAGCTCGGAGAAGGCCACGATCTCGTCCAGCCGGTCCCGGATCTCGTTGCGGGAGAGACCGAGAATGGACGCGTTCAGGTATATGTTCTCCCGACCGGTGAAGTCGGGATGGAATCCGGCCCCGAGTTCAAGCAGGGTGGACAGGCGGCCGCCGACCCGGACCTGCCCGCGGTCGGGGTAGAGGATGCGGCTGATCACCTTGAGCAGCGTGCTCTTCCCCGAACCGTTCCGCCCGATCAGGCCGACCGTGCTGCCCCGCTCGATGCGCAGCGTCACATCCCGCAAGGCCCAGAAGTCCTCCGTCTTCTGCTTCCCAAAGAGGAGAACCCGGTCGCGCAGGCCCGGTGTCCGGCTGTGGTAGACCCGGAACTTCTTCCAGAGCCCTTCGACCTCGATGACCGGCCCCGGTCTTTCCTCCAGGACAGGGTTGATCATAGCTCCTCCGCCAGTCTCCGTTGCGCGTACACGAAGACCGCCATGCTTACCAGGGCGAATGCCGTCCCCGCCAGGGCCACGGCGCCCAGTGACGGCCAGTGCGGCCACCGGCCGAAGAGGAAGATGGCCCGGTAGGCCTCGATCAAGGGCGTGACCGGGTTCAGGAGGAAGACCGGGCGCAGGCTAGCGGGCACCATCTCCAGGCCGTAGAACACCGGTGTCAGGAAGAACCACAGGTTTACGAGGACGGTCACGAGATGCTGGAGGTCGCGGAAGTACACATTGCCGATGGCAAACAGCAGCGTGAAGCCGGTCACGAGCACCGTCTGCACGGCGACCACGAGGGGGAAGGCCGACACCGCCACCGTCAGCGCTATCCCCGAGAGGAGGAGCGCCGGAACCAGCACGATCAGAGTGAGAAGGTAGTTCACCAGGTTGGCGTACACCGTGGCCAGTGGGAGGACGGACCGGGGGAAGTAGATCTTCTTGAGCAGGTTGGCGTTGTCAACCAGACAGGTGGAACCGATGGTGAGCGACTGCACGTGGAACTGCCAGGGAAGGAGCCCCACGAACAGGAACATGGCGAAGTTCTCGCCCCCGATCCGCAACACAAAGGAGAAGACGAACGTGTAGACCGCCAGCATCAGGAGGGGATGGACGAAAGTCCACAGGAAGCCCAGCAGTGATCCCTTGTAGCGGGCGCGAAGGTCCCGGGCCACCAGGTTCCGCAGCATCTCCCGGTAGCGGTAGATCTCGGCGAATTCCTGCCACAGCACGGTCATGTCGGTCTGGCTCCTCCCATGGGCCCGAAGCCTGCCCGCCGCAGTACCTCGCCCAGTTGCCGTTCCCAGGTGTAGCGTTCCGCGACCAGCCGCCAGGCAGCCTCGGCCAGCCTCCGGCGCAGGTCGCCGTCGGAGACGAGCCGGCGAAGGGTGTCCACGAGCGCGCCGAGGTCTCCCGGGGGGAAGAAGGCCACCGTGCCCTCGCCCCAGACCTGGCGGAGGTTGGGCAGATCCGGGGCCACCATCGCTACGCGGCGGGCCGCGTAGTCAAAGAGCTTCATCGGCGACCCGGTGGGAAGCGTGTGGGGCAGCACCGCCACCTGGAGACTTTCGATTGCAGCGAGGGTCTCCTCCCGGCTGACCGGGCCGGTGAAGCGCACCGCATCCCCGAGGGCAAGCCGCGCAACCTGGTCCGCGACGCGATGGTACTCCTCGCCCATACCCACGAGCACCAGCGAGACCGGCAACCCCTGCAAGCGCAGCCTTGCCACCGCCTCTACTAGAAGGTCCACCCGGTGCCAGCGGGCCATGCTGCCCACGAAGCCGATGACGGGGGCACCCACTTCCCCGTCGCGGGGCCCTGCCAGCTCGTCGGTCAGTACCCCGTTCCGCAGGAGGACGAACCTGTCGGGCGGCACTCCCAGGCACCGGTAGTGCTCCCGGCTAGCCTCCGAACCCACGGCGACCACCGCAGCTCTCCGGGCTGCCCTCCTGACCACTTCCCGGTGCAGCACGGCGAACATTCTCTCGCCGCGGAACGATCGCTCGGCCGCAAACGGGGCATCCAGGTGCAGTACCAGCGGAACTCCGAGCAGCCGGGACAGCAAGAGCCCGGCCGGCCCGTAGGGGGTCAGGCGCTCCAGGATCACTTGAGGGCGGAACCGCAGGCTCGCGCGGAACGCCCGCGCCGCGACGAGCAGGTTCACCCCCAGCTCGAGGAGGTCCCTGGTCCACCAGGGGAGCTCCTTCAACGTTCGCCGCGGGCGGTCGACGGCGCCGGAGAACTGGTACGGCCGGAGCGGCTGGCCGCCCACCAGGGCAACCTCGCAGCCCAGGTGGCTGAGAGCGTCACGCATGGCCTGAACCTGCACCGCGTCTCCGCCCCGCCCCACGACGGTGTATAGCAGCAGGACCCGCAGACCGGTCATGCCCGGGGCACGGCAGGCGTCCAGTATCCTCTCCCCCTCGTGTCAACTCGGTCCTGCCCGAAGCGCCTGATGGTAGATGTCCTCCAGGACAGACTCGGCCCCGGACAGGCGGAAACTCTCAGCCCGTTCCCTCGCCCGCCGCCCGAGCGAGGCGCGTAGGGCGCCGTCCCTCAGCAACCCCACGAGCGCTCCGGCCATGGG
>DBBB01000190.1 GCA_002291985.1 Firmicutes bacterium UBA995 | reverse complement strand
CTCGAATCTCTTCTTGCCCATGCCCTCCTGCGTCCTCCCTGGATACGGTTTCGAGCGCTGCTATCCTGGCATCAGGCCCCGCGGGGCCTGGCCAGTTGCCCGGCGCGCTCGGCCGGGACTTCCGCGTATGTGGCGAACTGCATGGTGTAAGTGCCACGTCCCTGAGTCTTTGACCTCAGGTCGGTCGCGTACCCGAACATGGAAGACAACGGGACGGCGGCGCACAATACCTGCAACTCGCCGCGGCTCTCCATGCCCTCGATGTGACCCCGACGGCCGGCAATGTCACCAATGACATCGCCAAGGCAGGCCTCGGGTACCACGACTTCCAGGCGCATCACCGGCTCGAGAAGGATCGGCTCCGCCCGGGTGACCGCCTGACGGAGTGCCATCGAACCGGCAATCTTGAATGCCAGTTCCGACGAGTCAACTTCGTGGTAAGACCCGTCCAGGAGGGTGACGCGGATGTCGACCATCGCGTATCCGGCCAGGACGCCTGCTTCAAGGGCCCCTCTCGCTCCCTCTTGCACCGCAGCTATGAACTCCCGGGGGATCGCCCCGCCGGTCACGGCGTTCTTGAACTCCCAGCCGGCGCCGCGCAACATCGGTTCCACTTCGAGCACGACGTGTCCGTACTGCCCTTTCCCCCCGGTTTGACGTACATATCGACCCTCCGCCCGGGCGCGGCGCGTGATAGTCTCCCGGTACGCCACCTGGGGCCTACCCGCCTCAGCCTCCACCCGGAACTCGCGGAGAAGTCGATCGACGATAATCGACAAGTGCAACTCGCCCATACCCGAAATGATAGTCTGTCCTGTCTCGGGATCGGTGTGCGTCCGAAAGGTGGGATCTTCCTCGGACAGACGATCCAGAGAAGTCGCCATGCGGTCCTGGTCTGCCCGCGTGCGCGGCTCAATGGCCACGGATATTACGGGCGCAGGCACCACCATGGACTCGAGGACGATGGGATGCCTTTCATCGCACAGCGTATCGCCGGTGGTGCTCTGCCGGAGCCCGACCACGGCAACGATGTCGCCTGTACAAGCTTCGGCCACATCCTCGCGGCGGTTGGCATGCATGCGAAGAATCCTGCCGACTCGCTCTCTCCGCCGTCTGGCCGGATTGTACACCCCGTGTCCGGTACTGACCACTCCCGAATAGATCCGCAGGTACGTGAGGCGCCCTACATGTGGATCGCTCATTATCTTGAAAACCAGGGCCGACAGGGGAGCATCGTTGGTGGCGGGTCGTATCTCGGCCTCCCCCGTGTCGGGGTGAGCGCCCGCCACCGGTGGGAGATCGCTCGGGGATGGCAGGTACTCGATCACCGCGTCGAGGAGAAGCTGAACGCCGCGATTGCGATAGGAGGAGCCGCAAAGCACGGGCACGATCTTGGCCTGCAAGGTGGCCGCCCGGATGGCCTGGTTCAGGGTTTCCTCGCTAATCGGTTCGCCCTCGAGATAATTGGCCATAATGGCATCGTCAGACTCGGCGGCCGTCTCCACCAGGGCTTCACGGTACCGCGCGGCAAGCTCGGCAAGGCCTTCGGGAATGTCGGTTTCCTCATATACCGTCCCCTCGGGATCCCGGTAGACAATCGCCCGCATCTTGACGAGGTCGACCACACCCGAGAACTGGTCCTCCGACCCCAGGGGCAGGTGGATGGCCAGTGGTCTTGCGCCCAAGCGCTCCCGCATCATCTTGAGCACACGAGGGAAGTCGGCCCCGACCGCGTCCATCTTGTTGATGTAAGCAATCCGCGGTACGCCGTAACGGTCGGCCTGGCGCCAGACCGTCTCGGACTGGGGCTCCACCCCACCCTTGGCGCAGAAGAGAGCCACCGCTCCATCGAGCACTCGCAGCGACCTCTCCACCTCCATGGTGAAGTCGACATGACCGGGCGTATCGATGATGTTGATCCGATATCCTCTCCAGGGGCAGGAAGTGGCCGCGGAGGTGATGGTTATGCCTCGTTCTTGCTCCTGCACCATCCAGTCCATCACCGCGGTCCCGTCATCGACGTCTCCCATGCGGTGCACCCGCCCGGTGTAAAACAGGATCCGTTCGGTGGTAGTTGTCTTGCCTGCATCTATGTGCGCCATGATCCCGATGTTTCGCGTACGGGCCAGTCGATCTTCCGCAGACACTTCTCTCCCCCCTCTCCAACCACTATCGGGTTTGATGACTTGCTTACCACCGATAATGCGAAAACGCCTTGTTGGCCTCGGCCATCCGATGGGTTTCCTCGCGGCGCTTGACCGCCCCGCCCGTGCCGTTGGCCGCATCCAGGATCTCCGCGGACAGCTTCTGCACCATGGTGCGTTCCGGGCGCTGCCGCGCATACTGCAGGATCCATCGCATGGCCAGTGACACTCGTCGTTCCGGTCGCACCTCGACCGGTACCTGGTAAGTCGAACCACCGACTCGTCTGGCCTTGACCTCCAGGAAGGGGGTAGCGTTCTTCAGGGCCGCTTCGAACACGCCGAGCGGCTCCTTGCCCGACTTTTGCCCGACCACGTCCATGGCCTGGTAGAATACCCGCTCGGCCAACCCCTTTTCGCCTTTGGCCATCAGCTTATTGACTAGCCGGGCTACGGCGACGCTGGCATATACCGTGTCCGGTTCGATGTCGCGCTTTGGAACATGCCCTCGTCTGGGCACGTGGTGCACCTCCCCCATCCTCTGACACGCCCGGGGGGCCTCATCTGGCCAGACCCCCCGGTCAACCAGGGCGACCGCCACTGCAGCCGCCTGTGTTCGCTTAGCGTTTCGGCCTCTTGGCGCCGTACTTCGACCGACCCCGTTGGCGGTTGGCCACCCCTGCGGAGTCCAGTGTGCCGCGGACTACATGATAGCGCACTCCGGGGAGGTCTTTCACCCGGCCGCCCCGGACCAGGACCACCGAGTGTTCTTGAAGGTTATGACCGATGCCGGGGATGTAAGCCGTAACCTCAATGTGATTGGTAAGCCGTACCCGGGCCACCTTGCGTAGAGCCGAGTTGGGTTTCTTGGGAGTGACCGTCTTGACCACGGTGCAAACCCCGCGGCGAAAGGGGTTGGCCTGCAACGCAGGAGCTTTTGATCGTGTCCGGCCGGCCGTTCGGCCCTTTCTGACCAGTTGGTTCATGGTAGGCATATCGTTCGCTCTCCCCGCTCGACTACTCTTCAAGTACGGCGGCTGCCGCCGCCCCGACCTTGATCCCCGAAGCTTCACCCAGCACTCTCATCGACTCGGCGTAGGCCACCGTCACACCCTGTCGTTCACAGGAGGCCAGGAGATCGCCCAACAGGCGTACATCGGCATCCCGGGCCACCACCACGGCGCGAACCATCCCTTGTTCCACTGCTCTCAGGGTTTGCTTGATGCCGACGGTCCTCTTTCTCGCTCTCCTGATCGCTTCCGCGGACACCACGAGGCACTTCCTCCCCGCTCCCGGCGGAGGCCATTCCGAGACACTTTTTTATTTTAGCTGACGGAAGCTGGGCTGTCAACGATTACCCTGACACGGCGGCATCGCCTGCCTCCGAAACGGGCGCGGCAGGATCGTCCGCCCCCAGGACCTCGGCATCGCCATCGCCCAGGGAGTGGGGGTCCTTGAGCCTTGCCAGAAGTGAATCCTCTGGTTCCTCCGCCGGTTCCTCGTAACCCGGGCTCACTGCCCGGTAGCGGTCCATGCCCGTTCCCGCCGGTATCAGTTTGCCGATAATCACGTTCTCCTTGAGACCGAGCAACGGGTCGTGCCTGCCCTTGATCGCCGCCTCGGTCAGTACGCGGGTCGTCTCCTGGAAGGATGCCGCGGAAAGGAAAGAATCGGTCGCCAGCGACGCCTTGGTGATACCGAGGAGTTGCGGTCGCGCCACCGCCGGCTGCCCGCCGGCGGCCAGCACTCGTTCGTTCTCGTTTTCGAAGTCAAACAGATCGATCAGGCTTCCGGGAAGCAAGTCGGTGTCTCCCGGGTCGTCGACCTTTACCTTGCGCAACATCTGGCGAACAATTACCTCGATGTGCTTATCGTTTATGTCGACTCCCTGCAGCCGGTAGACTCGCTGCACTTCCTGCAACAAGTAGACCTGGACGGCGTGCAGCCCCTTGATCTTGAGCAAATCGTGGGGATTGACCGGTCCTTCCGTCAGCTCCTGCCCGGCGCTGACGGCGTCCGCTTCGCGGACTTTCGCCCGGGCAGTGAAAAGCAGGGGGTAAACGGACACGTCGCCGTACGGAGAACGGATTTCGAGTTCCCTCCTCCCCCGACTATCGACGAAGTGTACCGTGCCGTCAAGGTCGGCGACCAGCGCCTGGCCTTTGGGTTTTCTCGCCTCGAATAGCTCCTCCACCCGCGGCAACCCGTGGGTGATGTCCTCGCCCGCCACTCCTCCGGTATGGAATGTCCGCATGGTTAACTGGGTCCCGGGTTCGCCTATGGACTGCGCGGCGACGATCCCTACCGCTTCGCCGACCTCGACCTGTCTACCGGTAGCGAGATTGCGACCGTAGCAGCGAACACAAAGACCGTGCCGCGATTTGCACGTGAAAACGGAGCGAATCTCGACTTCGCGCACCCCTGCTGCCTCCAGCCGGGCACCGGCCGCTTCGTCAATCTCCCGGTTTGTCGCGACGAGAATCTCTCCCGTATCGGGATGCAAGATATCGGTGAGGGCCGTGCGTCCGATCACCCGGTCGGCGAGCGACTCTATCAGTTCCCCGCCGTCGCGAACCTCCGCCGCCCGGATTCCGGAGGTAGTACCGCATTCCTCCTCGCGGATGACGACATCCTGGGCGACGTCCACCAACCTTCGCGTCAGGTATCCGGAGTCGGCCGTCCGTAGCGCCGTGTCGGCCAGACCCTTGCGTGTACCGTGAGTTGAAGTGAAGTACTCGAGGACGGTCAGTCCTTCCCGGAAGTTGGCCCGAATGGGGAGTTCTATGATGCGTCCCGAAGGATCGGCCATCAGGCCGCGCATCCCCGCAAGCTGGGATATTTGCTGCACGTTGCCCCGGGCTCCCGAGACGGCCATCATGTACACGGGGTTGAAGGCGCCCAGGCGGCTCATCAGGTGTGCAGTGACGAGATCTTTCGCCTTGTTCCATACCTCGATGATCTTGAGGTAACGCTCGTCGTCGGTGATCAACCCTCGGCGATACTGCAGTTGGAACTCCTCGACCTGGCGATCGGCTTCCTCGAGGGTCTGCCCTTTCTCGGGGGGGATGTCGATGTCGGTCACGCTGATAGTGGTCCCGGCCTGGGTGGCAAAACGAAAGCCGAGTTGCTTCAAGTTGTCCAGGACACGCGCGGTGTCAGAGCTGCCATACATCCGGTAACAGCGTGTAACGATCTGGGCCAGCATCTTGCGGTCCACTACTTCATTGACGAAGCGCATGTCCTCAGGGAGCGCCTCGTTCAGGATCACCCGGCCCACGGTGGTCTGGATCCTGCCCTGGGGCGTTCGTACGGCAACGTGGCTGTGAAGGCCCAGGGCACCTGCCTCGTAGGCGAGCATTACTTCTTCGGCGCCCGACAGGATGGCCCCCTCTCCCTTGCCGCCTTCCTTGGCCATCGTGAGATAGTAGCAGCCCAGTACCATATCCTGGGTCGGCGTGACGACCGGCAACCCGTCCTTGGGGTTGAGGATGTTATGCGCGGACAGCATCAAGATCCTGGCTTCCGCCTGAGCTTCCGCCGACAGGGGAACATGTACGGCCATCTGATCGCCATCGAAGTCGGCATTGTAGGCAGCACAGACCAGCGGGTGAATCTGGATAGCCCTGCCCTCAACCAGGACCGGCTCGAATGACTGGATGCCCAGGCGGTGAAGGGTGGGAGCGCGATTGAGCAAGACCGGGTGCTCGCGGATTACCTCTTCCACGACGCCCCACACTTCCGGCCTCACTCGTTCCACCATGCGCTTGGCGCTCTTAACATTGTGCGCATGTCCAAGCTGGACCAATCGCTTCATGACGAAAGGCTTGAACAGCTCCAGTGCCATCTCCCTGGGCAAGCCGCACTGGTGGAGCTTGAGGCTCGGTCCGACCACGATCACTGAACGGCCCGAGTAGTCGACGCGCTTGCCGAGCAGGTTCTGGCGGAATCGACCCTGCTTGCCCTTGAGCATGTCGGATAGCGACTTCAGCGGGCGGTTACCGGGACCGGTCACCGGCCGTCCTCGCCGACCGTTGTCGATCAAGGCGTCCACCGCTTCCTGAAGCATTCTTTTCTCATTCCGGACTATGATGTCCGGAGCCCCGAGATCGAGAAGCCGCTTCAGGCGATTGTTGCGGTTGATCACCCGGCGATACAGGTCATTTAGATCGGAGGTGGCAAAACGACCGCCATCCAGTTGCACCATGGGTCGTAGTTCCGGTGGGATTACCGGGACCACCGACAAGATCATCCACGACGGATGATTGCCTGAACGGCGAAATGCCCCCACGACCTCGAGCCGTCGTATGGCGCGTAGCCTGCGCTGCCCCCCGGCAGTCCGGAGTTCCGCCCTCAGTTCCTGGGCCATTCCATCGAGGTCGATCTCCCGGAGCAACTCCTGGATAGCTTCGGCCCCCATGCCTACCCGGAAGGCGGCACCGTATTTGTCTCGCTTGTCCCGATATTCCTTTTCATCCAGAAGCTGCTTCTTGAGCAGGGACGTGTCCCCTGGATCGAGCACCACGTAGGCGGCGAAGTACAGCACCTTCTCGAGAGACCGCGGGGACATGTCCAGCAGAAGGCCCATCCGGCTCGGGATCCCTTTGAAGAACCAGATGTGGGAGACAGGGGCCGCCAGTTCGATGTGACCCATGCGGTCCCGTCTTACCTTGGCCCGCGTGACTTCCACGCCGCACTTGTCACAAATGATGCCGCGGTAGCGGACGCGCTTGTACTTACCGCAATGGCATTCCCAGTCGCGCGTCGGACCGAAGATGCGCTCGCAGAATAACCCTGACCTCTCGGGCTTCAGGGTACGGTAGTTGATGGTCTCGGGTTTGGTGACCTCACCCCGGGACCACTGGCGGACCTGATCGGCCGATGCCAAGCCGATCCTCATGGAGTCGAAGTGATTGACATCCATCAAGGACTCGTCCTCCTCCGTGTTCAGCGCATGACTCAGTTGTCCTCGCGCCCGGCCTTCCCTCGTTCGGCGTCGTGGCCGTCCTGATCATCTTCGCGCTCGTAGGGAGCAAGATCCCCCTCTTCCTCGAGATCGATGCTCCCCAGGTTGATGTCCAGGTCTTCGTCAGTGAAGTGGAGGGGCACGGGTGTCGTATCCTCCGCGGCATCGTCGCCGGAGAGGCCGATTCCTGAAGCAGCGGCCGGCAAGTCGGACTGGTCCCCGTCGTCCGGTACGTGGCCGACTTCGTCTGCGACGACCGGCGCCTCGACGGGGACTTCCCCTTCTCCCTCATCATCGTCATCTTCGTCGAGGATGCCCCCGACCAGGTCGATCTTGGGCTCAACGCCGAGATCCAGCTCGAGGTCGCGTGCTCTCTCGGTGACGTCTTCCTCGGTATCCAGGATCTCGATTTCCCGTGCGTCTTCCGACAGCACCTTCACATCCAGTGCCAGGCTTTGCAGTTCCTTGATGAGCACCTTGAATGACTCGGGGACGCCGGGTTCCGGCACGTTCTCGCCTTTCACGATCGCCTCATAGGTCTTGACCCGTCCGACGACATCGTCGGACTTGACGGTGAGCAGCTCCTGCAAGGTATAGGCAGCCCCATACGCCTCAAGCGCCCACACCTCCATCTCCCCAAACCGTTGCCCGCCGAACTGCGCCTTGCCTCCTAGCGGCTGCTGAGTGACCAGCGAGTAAGGCCCGGTCGAGCGGGAGTGAATCTTGTCGTCTACCAGGTGAGCCAGTTTCATCATGTAGATGTAGCCGACAGTAACGGGGTTGTCCATCGGGAGGCCGCTGCGGCCATCGTAGATGAGAGTCTTGCCGTCTTCAGGCAGGCCCGCGCTTTTCAGCAGCGAGACGACATCTCCCTCGCGTGCCCCGTCGAAAACGGGGCTGGCCGCACGCACGCCCAGGGCATGGCAGGCCCAGCCCAGGTGAGTCTCCAGGATCTGGCCGATGTTCATCCGGGACGGCACCCCCAGGGGGTTCAGGACGATCTCAACAGGGGTCCCGTCAGGCAAGAAGGGCATGTCTTCCTCGGGCAGGATCTTGGCGATGACACCCTTGTTGCCGTGCCTGCCGGCCATCTTGTCCCCCTGAGAAATCTTTCGCTTTTGGGCAACGTACACCCTCACGAGTTCGTTTACTCCAGGCGACAGTTCGTCTCCATTCTCGCGAGAGAACACCTTGACGTCGACGACAATGCCACTCTCCCCGTGAGGAACCCGCAAGGAAGTGTCGCGAACCTCCCGCGCCTTCTCTCCAAAGATGGCTCTCAGCAACCGTTCCTCGGCCGTGAGTTCAGTCTCGCCCTTGGGAGTAACCTTGCCCACGAGGATGTCTCCCGGGCGGACTTCCGCGCCAACTCGGATGATGCCGCGGTCATCCAGATCGCCGAGGACTTCTTCGCCGACGTTAGGGATATCGCGGGTTATCTCCTCGGGACCCAACTTGGTATCCCGAGCCTCGCACTCGTATTCCTCAACATGGATCGAGGTGAACAGATCCTCCTTGGTCAGTTTCTCGCTGATGAGCACTGCATCTTCGTAATTGAAGCCTTCCCAGGGCATGAAGGCGACGAGAACGTTTCGCCCCAGGGCCAGTTCCCCCTGGTCAGTGCATGGACCATCGGCGATCACCTGCCCCGGGGTCACTCGCTCGCCCGGTCGAACCAGAGGCCGCTGGTTAATGCAGGTTCCCTGATTGGACCGTACGAACTTGGTCAACCGGTATCGGTCAACTTCACCGGTGTCGGTCGTAACGTGAATCTCCCGTGCGTCCACCCGCGACACGCGCCCTCCTCGGCGGGCACACTCGAGCGCACCCGAGTCCCTGGCAACCTTGACCTCGATCCCCGTGCCCACCAGGGGAGCCTCGCTCACCAGCAGGGGCACGGCCTGCCGCTGCATGTTGGAGCCCATCAGCGCCCTTCCTGCATCATCATTCTCTAAAAAGGGGATCAGCGCGGAAGCGACCGACACCACCTGCTTCGGGGAGACGTCCATGTAGTCCACTTGCGCCGCGGGAACCACGAGGATCTCGTGACGGTGTCGGGCAGTGACTCGTGGCTCACTGAACCACCCGCTCTCACTTAGAAGCTCGTTGGCCTGCGCGATGACACAATCGTCCTCGTCGTCCGCGGTCAGGTAGGCGACGGTGGACGTGACCTTGAGCCGTTCCCGATCGATGCGGCGATAGGGCGTCTCGATGAATCCGTAATCGTTGATACGGGCGAAGGTAGATAGATAGCCGATCAGCCCAATGTTGGGTCCCTCGGGCGTCTCGATGGGGCACATGCGTCCGTAGTGCGAGTGATGGACATCCCGGACCTCGAAACCTGCTCGCTCACGGGACAGTCCCCCCGGTCCGAGTGCAGATAGACGCCGTTTGTGTGTGAGTTCAGCAAGAGGATTAGTCTGATCCATGAACTGCGAAAGCTGACTGGAGCCGAAAAACTCCTTGACGGCGGCGACTACCGGACGGATATTGATCAAGGCTTGAGGTGTTACTATGTCGACGTCTTGAATGGTCATGCGCTCTTTGACCACTCGTTCCATACGGGACAGTCCGATCCGGAACTGGTTCTGGAGCAGCTCGCCCACGGAACGCAGCCGGCGGTTCCCGAGGTGGTCGATGTCGTCAACGGCGCCAAGGCCCCTTTGGCACGTTATGAGGTAGTTCACGGCCGCCATGATGTCTTCGCGGGTAAGCGTCCGGACTTCGGGCGGGGCCTGCCCGTTGGTCAATACCCGGAGGATCGTATCGTCCGGCATGATCACATCGACGGCATTGACCCCCGCCGCCTCCAACTTCTCTGCCGCCGGCCGGTCGATCGTCTCCCGCTCCCTCACCAGGACTTCGCCGGTCCCCGGCGCGCGGATATCCTGGGCAGCAACGGCTCCTGCGATCCGGCGCCTGAGCGACAGCTTCTTGTTCAGTCGATATCGGCCGACGCTGGCAAGGTCATATCGCCTGGGGTCAAAGAACAGCGACTCCAGCAAGGTTCGGGCGCTCTCGACAGTAGGAGGCTCGCCCGGCCGCAGTCGCTTGTAGATCTCGACCAACGCCTCTTCCTCGCTCTGGCAGGTATCCCGTTCGAGGGTCTCCAAGACGTGGCGGCCGTTGCCGAGCACTTCGAGGATCTGCTCCCGTGTGCCGTAGCCGAGGGCCCGCACCAACACCGTGGCCGGCAGTTTGCGGGTACGATCGATCCTGGCGTACAGCGTGTCGTTGGCGTCGATCTCCATTTCCAGCCAGGCACCGCGCTGGTTGGGGATAACCTGGGCGGACACGAGCCGCTTGCCGCCGGGATCCATCGCCTGCGAGTAGTAGACCCCGGGAGAGCGGACCAACTGGGACACGATGACTCGCTCCGCCCCGTTGATCACGAAAGTCCCCTTGTCGGTCATCAGCGGGAAGTCTCCCAGGAAGACTTCCTGCTCCTTCACTTCCCCGGTGTCCTTGTTGATCAGCCGGGCCTTCACCCGCAAGGGCGCGGCGTAGGTGAGATCTCGTTCCTTGCAGTCGTCCACCGTGCAGTTGGGGTCGCCGAGCGTGTGTTCGATGAACTCGAGGACCAGGGTACCGGTGAAATCCTGGATGGGCGAGATGTCCCGAAACACTTCCCGGAGACCGTCGCGCACAAACCAGGCATAGGAATCCTGCTGCATCTCGATGAGGTTGGGGATCTCCAGAACTTCGCGGATTCGCGAGAAGCTCAACCGATCCCGGGCACCCGCCGAGCCGGAGTTGGACATCTGGGCCCTCTCCCCCTTGGTAAGCGGCAGCATGGAAATGGAAAGAATGTCCCCGCGGCCTTACCCTCTCCCTCGCTGAGTCGGGATGAGCTTTGACCGGGGCCGGACGACCATGTGACTGCAATTTATAATGATATCCCATGCCACCGGTCACCGTCAAGGAAGACGGAAGAAGAGGCCGCAGGCGGGCATGACTCTCTCCCTCGCGCCTGCGACCCCCCGGTATCGAGACTACTTGACCTCCGCCGTCGCTCCCGCCTCCTTGAGCTTGTCGGCCGCTTTCTGTGCCTCTTCCTTGCTGACCTTCTGCTTGACCGGCTTGGGCACGCCCTCCACGAGGTCCTTGGCTTCCTTCAGTCCCAGCCCCGTCAACTCGCGCACAACCTTGATGACCTGAACTTTCTGGTCGCCAAAGCCGGTGAGGACCACGTCGAACTCGACTCGCTCAACTTCAGCGGGCGCCGCGCCCCCCGCTGCCGGACCTGCGACGGCGGCCATCGCTACGGGAGCGGCAGCCGATACCCCGAACTCCTGTTCAATGGCTTTCACTAGCTCGGCCAGTTCCATGACCGTCATGCCTTTGACCAGATCAAGCACTTCCTGAACTTTGGGCACGATCCGATACCTCCCTAATCCAGCGGCCTCAGGCCGCCGTTCCCGTTCCTTCCGCCTTGTCCGCCCGGACGGCCTCGAGACCGCATGCCAGTGCCCGCAATGGAGCGGATAAAACGACAGCAAGTGATGTCAACGGCCCTCGGAACCCGCGGGCGACCTGGGCACGCAACTCGGATACACCCGGAAGCGCCACCATGGCCTGCATCTGGGCCTGGTCCAGCAGTGCTCCCTGAACGAGGCCGCCCTTGAATTGCAGTTGTTTGTGCTCCCTGGCGAAAGCCGCCAGCACTTTCGCGGGGACAATCGGGTCGTCGAAGCTGAACGCCACGGCCGTCGGCCCTTGCGCCAGTTTGTCGATATTGGCGGCGCCGGCCTGTTTCGCTGCCAGTTGCACCAGGGTGTTCTTCACCACCCGGTACTCGACCCCGACTTGCCGCAGACGGCGACGCAGATCGTTCATCTCCGAGACGCTGAGCCCCCGGTAATCGGTGAACACCGCCGCTACCGCCCGCCGGAGCAAGTCGGTACATGCATCTATTTCGCGCCGCTTCTCCTGCCGGGTACTCACCTGGATTCCCTCCCTCTCCCAAAACCAAATGCCCCACAACGAGGGCAGGGCAGACGTTTCGTTCGCTCCGCCCTCGGCAGGCGTCCGCGGTGAGCTGGTTGCCCTCCGCGGTCCTTTTAAGCTCCCCCTGGGAGCACCTGCGGTCTCGGGACGTGTCGGCCTTCATGGCCGACCATCGATTGTCGTACGAGCGGCATTATACCACGGCTTACCGGGCCAGGTCAAAGCACGAGCACCGGGGCGTCACTCGCTCGCCGCAAGGCGATGGGGGTTGAGCTTGATGCCAGGCCCCATGGTGGACGAGATGCTGACCCCCTTGAGGTACTGGCCCTTGGCACCGGACGGTCGCGCCTTCAGTAAGGCATCCACGAGAACCCGGAGATTCTCCACAAGCTGCTCGTCCGCGAAGGAAAGCTTGCCCACAGGCGCATGGACTATGCCGGCTTTCTCCGTGCGGTACTCGATCTTGCCTGCCTTGATCTCCCGGACTGCCTCGGCGACCTCAAAGGTCACCGTTCCCGTCTTGGGATTGGGCATGAGCCCGCGGGGACCAAGTACCCTGCCGAGTTTGCCTACCACTCCCATTAGATCGGGAGTGGCCACGGCCACGTCAAAGTCGGTCCAACCACCCTGAATCCTGGTCACGATATCGTCCGCTCCCACGAAGTCGGCACCGGCAGCTTCCGCTTCTCTTGCCTTATCGCCCTTGGCGAATACCAGCACTCGCACCGATCGTCCCGTGCCGTGGGGGAGGACAACCGTCCCCCGGACCATCTGGTCGGCATGCCGGGGATCCACGCCCAGTCGCACCGCCACCTCAACCGTCTCGTCGAACTTGGCATGACTTGTCTTGCGCACCAAAGCGACAGCCTCTGCGGGCTCGTAGAGCATCTGCCGGTCGATCTGCTTCAGCGCATCCGCGTGCTTCTTGCCCATGGGGAATTCACACCTCCTGTGGTACCGTCGGGCCCGACGAGGTCCCTCCCACAAAAACGCTGGGTTCAGTCCACGATCTCTATACCCATGCTGCGCGCGGTTCCTTCTATCATCCGCATGGCCGACTCCACGGAGTTGGCGTTCAGATCGGCCAGTTTCTCGACGGCTATCTCCCGAACGCGCACTCTTGACACCGTCCCGACCTTGACCCGGTTGGGTTCGGCGGAGGCGGTTTCGAGGCCGGCGGCTTTTTTCAACAATACCGCGGCAGGCGGGCTCTTGCAGACGAACGAGAAGGACCGATCGTCCATGATGGTGACTTCCGCGGGGATGATCAGTCCGGCTTGAGCAGCCGTCCGCTCGTTGAACTCCTTGCAGAACGCCATGATATTGACCCCGTGCTGGCCCAAAGCCGGACCGACGGGTGGAGCGGGTGTCGCCTTTCCCGCAGGTATTTGCAGCTTGACCACGGCCATTACTCTCCTTGGCACCGGCCTACCCTCCCCCGACCGCGTTACGGCTTATAGCTTCTCCAGTTGCCCGAAATCCAGTTCGACGGGCGTCTCCCTGCCAAACATGGACAGTAACAGCCGCACTTTGCCGCGTTCAACGTTGATCTCCCGAATTGAGCCCACGAATCCGGCGAAAGGACCTGAGGTGACCCTGACGTTCTCGCCCACGGCGAACAGGATCTTGGGTTTGGGCTCGTCCATCCCCATGTGCCGCAGGATGCTCTTGACTTCGGACGGCTGAAGAGCGATGGGACGGTTCCCCGAACCGACGAATCCCGTGACCCCCGGCGTATTCCTGACCACATACCAGGAGTCATCCCCCATGATCATTTCCACGAGAACATACCCGGGAAATATCTTCTTGCGGGTGATCCGTTTCTTGCCGTCCTTGTACTCGTACTCCTCCTCGGTGGGGACCACCACCCGGAAGATCTTGTCTTCCATGAGCATGGACTCGACGCGCTTCTCGAGGTTCGTCTTGACCTTGCCCTCATAGCCGGCATAGACATGCACCGCATACCACTCGCGAGGAGAAACCGTATCCCCTCCCGCGGCATCGGGGACAACCGCGGCTTGCGGGTCACCCATCTCCGGCAGGGGTTTCGTTTCCTTGGTCACGGAGACAATGCCCATCCGAATACGGTGCTGAGGAACGTGTCCACGACCCAGATGGTAAGCGCAACTGCGCCTACCGACGCGAGAACGACCAGCGTATAGATCGCCGTTTCCCGTCGGTCCGGCCAGATCACCTTCGTGAACTCCGATCGGACTTCCCGGAAGTACCCGGCCATCTTTCCTTTGACCTTGGCCAACCTGCCCATCTCATCCACCTCGACAAAGCTTTGGCAGGCCCGGAGGGATTTGAACCCCCAACCCGCGGATTTGGAGTCCGCTGCTCTGCCAATTGGAGCTACGGGCCTGCACCTATTTCAGGATGGCGCCACCAACTGACCGTTGGGAACCTTCAACGCGTCTCCCGGTGGAGGGTGTGCTGGCCACACCACCGGCAGTACTTCTTGATCTCCATGCGGCCCGGATCGTTCTTCTTGTTCTTGGTCGTGCTGTAATTCCGCCGCTTGCACTCACCGCACGCCAAGATGGCTTGCTGCCTCACCGCCCGTACCCCCTGCAATCGCGCTAATGACGATATCACAAAGCCGACACCCGGTCAACGCGCCCCAAGGTGCCCGGAACCGCGTCGCTACTCCCTGATGGCCGAGACTGCTCCTGCGCCGACCGTCCTTCCGCCCTCGCGGATGGCAAAGCGCAGTCCTTCTTCGATGGCTATGGGCGTGATCAGGTCGATCTCCATCCGGACGTTGTCGCCGGGCATCACCATCTCCACGCCCTCCGGCAGGTGCGCGGCGCCGGTCACGTCGGTGGTCCGGAAGTAGAATTGCGGCCGGTAGCCGTTGAAGAACGGGGTGTGCCGGCCCCCCTCTTCCTTCGTCAGGACGTACACCTGCGCGCTGAACTTGGTGTGCGGCTTGATCGAACCCGGCTTGGCCAGAACATGTCCCCGCTCGACTTCGTCCTTGTCCGTCCCACGGAGCAGCACCCCGATGTTGTCCCCCGCCACTCCCTCGTCCAGTAGCTTGCGGAACATCTCTACCCCGGTGGCTACCGTCTTGCGAGGCTGCGCCGCCAGCCCGACGATCTCTACCTCGTCCCCTACCTTGACCTTCCCTCGCTCTACCCGGCCGGTCACTACCGTCCCTCGACCCGTGATGCTGAATACGTCCTCGACCGGCATCAAAAACGGCTTGTCTACATCTCGCGCCGGCGTCGGTATGTACTCGTCTACCGCGTCCAAAAGCTTCATGATCTTCCCGCAGTGCTCACAGTCCCGCTGCCCGCAACCATGCTCCAGCGCCTTCAACGCTGAACCCGCCACCACGGGTATCTCGTCCCCAGGAAACTCGTACTTGCTCAGCAACTCCCGGACTTCCAACTCCACCAGTTCCAGTATCTCCGGGTCGTCTACCATGTCTGCCTTGTTCAAGAACACTACCATCGACGGTACCCCTACCTGCCGCGCCAACAAAATGTGCTCCCGCGTCTGCGGCATCGGCCCGTCCGCCGCCGAAACTACCAGGATCGCCCCGTCCATCTGCGCCGCACCCGTGATCATGTTCTTTACATAGTCGGCATGACCAGGACAGTCTACATGCGCATAATGCCGCTTCGCGGTCTGGTACTCCACGTGCGCCGTCGCAATCGTGATGCCCCGCTCCCGCTCCTCCGGCGCCTTGTCAATCTTGTCGAAAGGAACGTACTCCGCCAACCCTTCCTTGGACAAAAGCAGCGTCAACGCCGCCGTCAGTGTCGTCTTGCCATGATCTACATGCCCGATCGTCCCCACGTTTACGTGCGGCTTCGTTCGCTCGAATCTCTTCTTGCCCAT